>NZ_JBWKTR010000008.1:0-198863 GCF_059420425.1 Sphingomonas sp. GW821-FHT04B01
TTGCCGCCAACTTCCTCTCAGGCGTGGCGCTCGCAACAGCTCTCGCGTTCTGGCTGTGAATGAGTCTGAGCCCTAGTCGCTCGGCACCTGCTGGCGCACCGCCTCGAACGACAGTCCCTCTTTCGGCCACTTTTTCAACATTTCGGTGAGCGTATTCACGTCAGACCCTCCCTCGATTGGCCGGTTCCGCCGGCGTGGGGTGCGCGCCGGTCGCTCAATCGCCCCGGATTCTAAAAGCAATGGTGCCCTACCTGGAACAGGCGGCACAAGGCGACCGGAAAAGGCCTTGCGCATAGCGGAGGCCCACGCGGCGTTCGTCTCTGCGATTGAGGAAAGAACGTGTGCCTGAACCCCATCCGTCCAGCGCGTCTGATCCTCGTAGTACTTTAGCGCGGCTCGAGCATCGTCCACGCTGGGCAGACGGATTGGAAGACCACTCAGCTTGGTCTTGCTGATTGAAGCGAGATTTGTTGTCTGCGTGGCTTCCGAGAGGAAGTAATCGCGTCCGAGTTCGTTGGCGTAGAGAGAGAGGAATTCTGATGGAAACGCCGGATCATTCAGCCGAATGCGAAAAACGTGATTTTGGTGGAGACATTGAGCTACTTCACCCCGCCACACCCAGCCGCGACCCAACTTGTCGCGATCGCCGCCCTCGTTCATGAGCACGTCGCCATCGGCAAGTTGATACTTGTTGGCGTCCGCAGGGGGCACAAGAATGTCTTTCACGTCCTCTAGGTCCAGCCACCCTCGCTGAACGTTCGCGACGCGCAGATACGGTCGTGACACAAGATTGGCCCCGCCGTACCGCTTGCCTAGCGTCAGGC
This sequence comes from Sphingomonas sp. GW821-FHT04B01, assembly GCF_059420425.1. Classification (NCBI taxonomy): domain Bacteria; kingdom Pseudomonadati; phylum Pseudomonadota; class Alphaproteobacteria; order Sphingomonadales; family Sphingomonadaceae; genus Sphingomonas; species Sphingomonas sp. GW821-FHT04B01. The sequence continues at coordinate 825 of NZ_JBWKTR010000008.1, forward strand.
CGCTCTGGATGTCCGCAATATCTCCCAGCGTCACGTACTGTGCTGAGCGCGTCTCGTCCCAACTCCCTGACAGCGCCCGGATCAGCACGGCGCGCTTGTAGGCGTCGAGGAGGTTTAGCACTGACTCCAGTTGCATACGCGCGGAGTCCAGCGAGTGCTTTATCGCGGTTAGCCGCTTAGCGATCACCTGTTGTTCCGCGAGCGGCGGCAGAGCCACCTCGAAACTCAAGAGAGCAGCCAACTGAAGGCTTTCTACCGTCGTGCCGGGCTTCAGCGCGTGAGCCAGAACCGCCGGTTCCAGGTACATCAACTGATGCTGAAGGAACTCCGCATCTACGTCCGCAACGGGGGTGAGCGCCTTCAAGTCCTGATTGATGACAACCGGGACCGTGGTCAGGCCGATGGGAAGCGTACGCGCGAGGATACCGCTACGCGTGACCAGAAGGATCGAACCAGTCGGAACCACGTCCAGACCGGTTTCGGTGATGGCACGCTCGGTTACCATATCAGTTGCAGACTCGATCACCGCCTGCTTCATGTCCTTGGGCGAAACCCAGGGCATGACGCCAGCCGACCAATAGGCGATGTGCGACTTGGAGGGCGTACCGCCTCCGCGCCACGCGCCAACATTCTTAAGCGGTGCGCGCGTCCAGTGGGCAGGTGCCGAGTTCATCGGGCGCCCCCACTAACCCATGTAGAATCACCACGGGATTTCCTGTCCGTCGGAATTGGGGCCACGATCCTAGTCCGCATCCGACACCTGGTCGAGTTCTGCGGTGACGTTCTCAACATCTGCGAGGGCCGATTTCAACGTCTGAACTAGCGCAGCTAAGATCTCTTCAGGCTCCCTCTCATCGAGTTCATCCTTGCGGCCTTCGGTTAGCCAGCGCAAATCTAAATTGTCATTACGTTTTGCGATTTCCTCTCGACTGTATTCCCGAAAGCGAGGATCAGCGGTGCGGTCGCGCGGGCTGCGCCCCAGTGGATCGGGTCCGTAAAGTCGAATGAAATCCGCGAACACCTCGTTGGTGAGATTTCGGCCCTTGCGGAACCGCTGCATATTCGTGCGTAGATCATAGACCCACATCCGCTGCGTCGCGGGCTCGCCTGTGCGTGGCCGTGAGAAGAACAATACGCTCGTCTTGACGTCAGCGGCGTAGAAGATGCCGCTGGGCAAGCGCAGCAACGTATGGACGTCACACGTCTCCATAAGATGCGTACGCACGCGTCGGCCCACTCCCTCTTCGAAGAGCACATTGTCCGGCATTACTACCGCAGCCCGACCACCAGGCTTTAGCGCCAGATAAATATGCTGCAGAAAGAGCAATTGCTTGTTGGAGGTTGGGAAAGGCAGGTCACTCCGACGAGCGCGTGCTCCACCGGCACTGCTACCGAACGGCGGATTCGCAATTATGACGTCTGGTGCATTCAGTGTGACGACATCTTCTGTTAGCGCATCACCATGGATGAACTCGCCTTTCATGCCATGCAGGAACATGTTCATCAGGCATAGGCGATAAGTGTCACCTTCGATCTCGACCGCCTGATAGCGCGGCGGCTTCTTCTTGTGCGCAGCAGCAGTATGTCTGCCGGCGATATATTCCTGCGTAGAGATCAAGAATCCTGCTGTCCCCGCCGCTGGATCTTGAATCGTCTCTCCTAGGCTCGGCTGCAGCACGCTCACCATGGCATCAACTAGCGGACGCGGCGTGAAGTACTGGCCGGCACCTGAGCGCGCTTCTGCCACGCTCCGTTGCAGCAGACTTTCGTATACCGCGCCCAGGCCGTCGCTTTTCGCCTCATGCCAGTCGATCGCGTTAATTCCGTCAACAACCTTACGTAGATTTTCCTCATGATTGAAGACGGTAGTAGGAAACCGGAAGATTTCGCGCACGGTATAATCCGGCGCATCCTCACCCAAGATGGTCAGCATCTTTCGATAGCCGCCAAGCATACTGCCGTTGGGCTGCGACGTCAGGTCGGTCCACCGACACCCATCCGGCAACAAATCCTCGCGGCCGGTCTCCTCGGCAATCTTCAAGAATAAAAGATATGTGAGTTCGGAGAGAAATTTGTGAAAAACGATGCCGTCATCACGGAGGACGTGACAAAGAGACCAAATACGCTTAGATACAATTGGGATAGACATGCCTTGGTCTTTCAGATCAACTTACACAGTTTAATAAAAAACATTGCTTCTCTAAGACCGTAACGCTGCGGAAGTTGGATTCTCATTAAGCAGGATTCGCTTGCGCCTGCCGATTTTTCACTCTGAAGGGGAGAACATTGATCTCTCCTTCTTTTTTTCTTGTTTCAGCAATGTCGAAGCTGTTCTGCATCCCCATCAGACTATCCATAGATATGCCGAAAGCTTTCTCGATCCGCAGCGCCATTTCAGGAGAAAGATGCGCGCGACCGTTGAGCAGTTTCGACAAGGCTGGCCGTGTCACACCGAGCGCAGACGCTGCCTCCGTCACCGACAATCCATGGGCCTCAATGACTTCACTTTTAACGAAACCACCGGGATGCTCTGGCGTGTCTGCTTTGAACCTAGCCACCATTCCGATAGGCCCTCCCAGTGATCGAATTGTCGACTTAGAGTGCGTATCCCGTAAAGTCACAGGATACAAGAGCTTGTTCGAGCGTCGTTCGCATACCCTAAAACCAGCCCCGGCGCTCATGCTTGACACGCTCGATTGCTTGGGGGCGCTGTCCCTGGCGCGGCGCAAAGGATCGCTGACGCTCCTCCGGGCCGGATCGGCAGATATTGGGTTGCCCTCACACCGCAGTGGGGAGCGGGTCGGTGCCCTCGCTCAGGATGGCGAGATATCCCCGGTAACTGAACACGCGGCCACGCTTGCGGCCCGTGACTTCCTCGACGATGCCGAACCGCTCCAGATCGGCGAGTGCCGCGTTGACCGTGGGCGCCGACAGGCCCGTTCGGTGAACAAGCTGGTTCGCCGTCAGGTAGGGATTCTGCTGAAACAGATCGTGGATGCGCAGCGCCGATCCGGCCCGGTCGCTCTTCAGCGTGATGTGCTCGCGGTCCTGCTTGAACAGCTCGACGATTCGGGTGGCGGCATCGAACGCCTGATTGGCGGTATCCGCGACGCCCGTGAGGAAGAAGTCGAGCCAAGCTTCCCACGCGCCATGCTCGCGCACTTCCTGAAGCAGACGGTAATAGTCGGCGCGATGGGTTTTGAGATAGAGGCTCAGATAGAGCAGCGGCTTGCGCAGTACGCCGTTGACGCAGAGATACAGCGTGACCAGCAGGCGGCCGATCCTGCCGTTACCGTCGAGGAACGGGTGGATGGTCTCGAATTGAACATGCAACAGGCCGGCCTTGATGAGGGCCGGCAGACGCGAGCCCTCCTCGTGCATGAAACGCTCCAGCGCATCGAGGCAGGCATCCATCTCGGTTGGCGGCGGCGGGACGAAGAGCGCGTTGCCGGGGCGGGTGCCGCCGATCCAGTTCTGCGAGCGCCGGAATTCGCCGGGGCTTTTCGTGCCGCCGCGCCCGCTTTGCAGCAGGCGCGCGTGCATCTCGCGGATCAGGCGCAGCGATAACGGCAGGTCTTCCAGACGCTCCAGCCCATACATCATGGCATCGACGTAGTTCGAGACTTCGCGGATGTCGTCGATCGGCTGACCGTCCTGTGCCTCGGTCTCGAAGCGGAGCAGGTCCGAAAGGGTGGATTGCGTGCCCTCGATCTGGGACGAAAGAACGGCTTCCTTTCGCACATACATATAGAGGAACAGTTCCTGTCGTGGCAGCAGCATGGTGATGCCATCCAAACGCCCCAGGGCGCGCTCGGCCAGACTCAGCCTTTCCAGCAGAGCAAGCACGTCGATCGACGGCTCCGGCGGCAAGGGCGGCGGAATGAAGGCGCGCACCATCTCGCCTGCAACGGGCGTTTCAACGAAGCGGCCTAGCCGGAGATTGGGCGCGGGTTCGAACATGGCACGAGTATGGGACCATATCCTTATTTAAACAATTCCCCTTTGGCTTAAATAGGAAGGAAGCTAAGGTAAGCGCGCTTAAACAAGGGCGATAATACCATGATGGATCGATCGCACATCACGCTCACCGATCGAGAACAACCGGTGCTACTGGCTTGGCCGACGCCCGGCAATCCGGGAGGATTCCTTCGTTTCGAGAAAGCCGCTGATTGGCGGGACTTCGTCGAGAGTCTTGGCGTCGATGAGCGGATTCCCGATATCGTCTGCGCGAAGTTCGCACGCGCGCAAACGCTCTATCTGTTGGGCTGGGTGGATTTCAGCGTGGTGAAAGCCGGCGAACTCGCCGCCCTGATCGCGCTGGAACTGGCGGTGATGGATCGCTACGGCGGGCGCATCTCAAAGTCGAAGCGCAGTTTCGCGGCGCTCCTAAAGTTTATGGTCGGCTCGGATGGGCTGACCGATGCGCAGATCCCGATGGTTACGCGCTGCGGCGGAACCGTCATCGGTCAGTTAACGGGCGACACCCGCCCAACTCTCGCCGAGCGTCGGAACACGCTGGCACACGGCGACCCTTTCGAGGGCTTGCCCACAGGCGGCCTCCTCGAACTGGTGAGAGACCTCATCAATTTCGCCTACCGCGACTACATCGCCGAAGCGCCGGTGCTGGACTCTAGGGCGGGGCCGCGCTGATGGCAGCCAGTCCGTCGATGATCGCTGCGGTCGAAGCCCTCTGGCGTATTCCGCGACCAGGCCCGGACAACCTTCTGGCGGCTCCGAGCTTCGTCGCGCTGAGTGAAGCGTGCCAAGCGGTACATGGCGGCGGCAAACCGGTATTTGCCCTGAGTACGGCGCTGCGCTCGCTGGGGCTGCCGTGCCATCTTCCAGCAAACAGTGCTGGCCTAAGCCTCGACCCGGTGATCGCGGCCAACGCAATCGACGAGACATACAGGCGCAAGACGACCCTGCGGCGGCATCTCTGCCCTCTGGATTTGGCCGACGAACTGCCGGTCATGAGCTTCGGCAACGCGCGTGTCGCCCGGTTCAGCGCCGACGAGTTGACAGACCTGTTCGACGCGCAGCGTCTTGCCCGGAACTTTCACAACCAACCCTTCGAGGCTAGCCGGCTGGCACAATTTCACTGGCTGGTTGTCGAAGAGGAGATCGAACTCGATCCCAGTGTGCGCACCTCCCTGTTCGGGCACATGACCTTCGACCGAGATTTCGGCGAGATCGATCCCCACCTCGGTCGTTTCCCGCCGGCCGTCGAAGCGGCGCTGTTCTTCCTGCTTCTGGCTCCTTGGGAGAGGTGGTCGACGATGCAGGAAGTCGACTGGCGGGGCTTTCGCGTTCCCTGGATTCACACCGTGGACGACGATCTTTTCGTTCGGCCATCGCCGCCGCCGAGCGCGGACAGTCTCACCCTCGAACCTTGGATCGTCCAAGACCACTGGGGCGAAGACGTCGAGCTTGAACGACCGACCGCCCTGCGGCTTGATGACGAAGCCCAGTCGGAACTGGCCCTGTTCACGGATAGTGCGTGGCGGCAGCTCGAAATTGCTCGGGCGTCCGCTCTCTTTGAGACGCCGATCGCGCACTTTCTCGTTCGTGGTTTCCTGGCAGATGGCATGGATGAGGTCATGGCGCACATGACCGCGATCGAGGCCGGCGTCGGCCTTGAGATGGACCACAAGAAGGGGCTTCGTCCCAAGCCCGATCCGCACAAGAAGGTATCCTCGGCGACGGAACGGGTCGCGGCGCGCGTGGCCGCAGTAATGAAAGACGGCGCAAGTGTGCAGGCGTACAAAGACCTTTTCGACCTGCGCAGCACTTTCGTTCACGGTCGCGCTGGACTCCAAAAGGTTTCGACCACGCAGCGTGTCATGGCGCGCAGTTTGGCGCAGAGCGTCGCACGCGGCCTCGTCGATGTCGCCTTACAAGATCCGCGACCGCGTGCAGACGCGCTGAACGACCTCCTCGATCACGGCGTGCAATATCTGTAGTTGAACGCGCAGGTCTATCTCCGCCGCCGCCTTTTCCTTGATCCAGTATCTGTGTCCTGACGGAGAAAGCCTTCCCCTGCGGTCGAGCCACTGTCTCGCCCAACCCCTTCTGCGGGGACACCCCGCAACGCCCCGAGGCGATACGGCGATCAGGGTCTCATGAGTTTCGGCATCGAAGGCCTCGCACCCTGATCCAGCTTTCGTGCCCGGCTCCCGCTGACGCTCACGCCGGGCGGGTTGCTTGGGGGCGCCGCCCCCTGGCGCGGTCAAGGGTAGAGCGCCGGCGAGCCGGCGCCGTCCGGGGTGGTCTCCCCGACCTTCCGCGCGGATGCGATGCCCAGCACATCTGTCATGACGGACATCCGCTTGTGCAGGCCGGGTGATCCCCCTCCACCCCGGCCGCCCTGGCCCTTGCACCCCCCGGTCTCGCCGACGGGCAGGGTTTCAGCGCGGCGCTTCGCTGCGCGAAACCCAAGCCCATAGGAGAAAGACCATGACGACCCCTGCCAATGAGACGACCGCCACACCCGTTGCCGTGACTGGAACGGAGGTGTTCATCCCGCTCAACAAGCTCAAGAAGCATCCGAACAACGCCCGCAAGACGCCGCACAGCGAAGCGTCCATCGAGGCGAAGGCGGCGAGCATCCACGCCAAGGGCATCCTGCAGAACCTCGTGGTGGAGCCGGAGCTTGACGCCGAGGGGATCGCGACCGGCTTCTATCTCGTCAGCATCGGTGAAGGCCGCAGGCTGGCGCAGTTGCTGCGCGTGAAGCGCAAGCAGATCAAGAAGACCGAATCCATCCGCTGCGTCATCGACACCGTGAACGACGCCAGCGAAATCAGTCTGGACGAGAACGTCACCCGCGAAGACCTCTCGCCCGCCGACCAGTTCGAGCGCTTCCGCGAGTTGGCCGAAACGCGCGGTTGGGGCGCGGAGGAAATTGCCGCCCGCTTCGGGGTGACGCCGCATGTCGTGCGCCAGCGGATGCGCCTCGGTGCTGTCAGCCCCAAGCTAATGCAAGTCTATCGCGATGGTGAATTGACGTTGGAGCAGTTGATGGCCTTCGCCATCGTGGACGATCCGGCCCGGCAGGAGCAGGTTTACGATAATCTGTCGTGGAACAAGGACCCCTCGACCATCCGCCGCGACCTGACCCGGATGCACATCGCGGCGACAGATCGGCGGGCGGTGTTCGTCGGCGCGGAGGCCTACACCGAAGCGGGCGGCGTGATCTTGCGCGACCTGTTCACCGAGGATCGCGGCGGCTTCTATGAGGACGCCGCCTTGCTCGACCGGCTTGTCATCGAGAACCTGCACGAAATCGCGGAGAGCGTGAAGGCCGGGGAAGGCTGGAAATGGGCTTCGGTCCATATCGACTACCCGCACGGCAACGGTCTGCGCCGCACCTATCCGCATCCGGTGGCCTTGTCGGAGGAAGACGAGGCCGCCTATGCCGCCGCGCAGGGCGAATATGACGCGCTGACTGAGCAGTATGACAGTTCCGAGGAACTGCCCGAGGACGTGGACCAGCGCTTCGGGGAGTTGGAAGCCGAGATCGAGCGGATCGACGCCCTGCGTCACGCCTATGATGCCGACGAGATCGCGCGTGGCGGTGTGTTCGTCATTCTTTCCCATGATGGGGAGACCCGTATCGAGCGCGGCTTCATCCGGGCCGAGGACGAGAAGCCGGAACCCGAAGAGGATGCGGACGGCGAAGGCGGCAGCGTGGTGGACGGCGTTCGCGTCAACAGCGATGGCGAGATCATCGAAGACGGCGACCATGACGAGGACGGCAATGCCGTTTCCGCTCTCAAGAGCGAGGAGGAAGATACCGGGGATGCGGGCAAACCGCTGTCCGACCTTCTCATCCGCGACCTGACCTCGCACCGGACGCTGGGCCTTCGCCTTGCCTTGGGCGAGCAGCCGGACATGGCGCTGATCGCCGTCACCCATGCGCTGGCGGCGCAGACCTTCTATCGCGGGGTGGACGCCGCCTGCCTCGAAATCCGCCCGACGAGCAGCACCCTCGCGTCCCATGCGGACGGCATTGAGGACACGGCGGCGGGCAAGGCGCTGGCGGATCGTCATGGCGGATGGGCGGCGGACATGCCGCGCGACGTGGGCGACCTGTGGGGCTTCGTCGCCGGTTTGGACCACGCCAGCGTCATGGCGCTGTTCGCCCATTGCGCATCGTTGACCGTCAATGCGGTGAAGCAGCCTTGGGAGCGCAAGCCCAACGCCCACGCGACGGCGGACAGACTGGCGACGGCGGTGGCGCTTGACATGACGGCGCACTGGACGCCCACGGTGCGGACCTATCTGGGTCGCATCACCAAGGCGCATATCCTCTCCGCCGTGCGCGAGGCCGTCAGCGACGCGGCGGCGGAGCGGATCGCGGGCTTGAAGAAAACCGAGATGGCGGAGGCTGCCGAGCAGCTTCTGGCCGGAATCGGCTGGCTGCCCGCCGCCCTGCGGACGGGGCGGCCCGCGTGGCTGGACGACCGCCAAGATGGTGAGGCCTTCCAGATTGCAGCAGAGTGAAGACCGGGCCGGGATCGCATCAGCGATCCCGGCCTTCCTCCCATCCCACACCGCCAAAAATTCCGGTCGCGCGGTGTTCACCGCGCGACCGGCTGACCTCGACTGTCCGATGACGGCGACCGTCATCGGCGCTATGGAGAACCGTCATGATCGCCGTGATGTTGATGAGCGTGGCGCTGATCGCAGGACTGTGCGTCCTAGCCTATACGCTCGCCGTCTATGCGTTGCCCTTCATGCTGGCCGTCGAAGCCGCGCGCTTCGCCTACGCCACCGGCTCCGGCCTGATCGGCTCGGGCCTCGTTGGCCTCGTCGCCGGACCCGCCGCCTATGGCCTGCTGGTGTTCGCCTTCGCCTCGCTGCGCTCGCCGGTGCTGCGCCTGATCGTGGCGCTCATCTTCGCCGCGCCCGCTGCCGTCGCGGGCTATGCCCTCGTTCACGGCGTTACAGGTGAGGCCGTGCCGTCCGAGGTCTGGCGGCAGATCTTCTGTATCATTGGTGGCACGCTCGTCGGTGTGTCGGCATTGGTGCGGTTGGGCGCGCCTGTTCCCACAGCTAACGGATAAGCCGACCGTGGAATCGACTTGATCGAACCCATTATCGCGTAGCGACCACGGCCAGCCCCGCACCGACCATGACCCCGCCTGCCGTGCGATTGACCCGGCGGACAATCCGAGGACTGCGCAGGAGCTTGCGAGCGCGGCTGGCGAGCATCACATGGCCGCCGATGACCACAACCTCGACGGCCAGAATGACCGCTGCCAGCACACCAACATGGCCGAGGGTAAGAGACGCCCCGACCATGTTCGGCAGCAGGGCAATGTAGAACAGCGGCATTTTCGGATTGCCGAGGTTGAGGGCGATGCCGGTTGCGAAGACGGATAGCAGCCCACCCCGCCCGTTGACCGGCTGGAGTTCGGGCACGACCGGCTCCGCCGTCCAGAGCTTGATCCCCATCCAGATCAGATAGGCTGCGCCTACGTAGCGAAGGATCGTCATCACGACGCCCATCTCGGCGGCAAGGATCGAGAGACCGAAGGCGGCGAGCGTAAGGAAAATCAGGATGCCGACAACGGTTCCAGCGCCGTAGGCGATACCGGACGCCGCACCATTGGAGATCGTGCGAGCGACGATCGTCATGTTGTCGGGGCCAGGACTGGCGGCGAACACAAAGAAGGCCGCTGCAAACGCAAGTAAGGTTGAGAAGTCCATGAAACCCCCGACAGCTATGATTGCTCACGGGAGAGAAGAATACCTGATTTGCAATTGCCCGGTAGCCGCAAGGTCAAGAATTTTCTGGCGAGGTCGATCGGCGCGTTCCCAGAAAGCGACACCCAACAGGCACAAAGAGGCGTTCCGGAGATGAGATGGTGGGCGTTGCCCTGCGGGCCACGCTTTCGGCTGCGCCGGAACCACGCCAAGGGCGCGTTTCCGCCATTCGGCTTCAATCGCTAACGCGAAGAGCGGCAGTCGCTGGCCTTTCCGCTGGTGAAGCCCAGCTCGGGTGAGCAAGGGCATGAGATGTCTGCTCACAGCGATGGCGGCAAGGCCAAGACAGCGGTCTCTCCGTTCTCGGCCTCGATACCTTCGGCTAGGTTACGGCGCGGAATCTTGGATCGTCCGCTGGCGAGAACAGTCACGTTGCTGCGGCGGGTGTCATCTCCGGCCTGCCAACGCCGGCGCTGCGAAGAAAGGCGATCGGGGATAGGCCGCGTCCGCCCGTGTACGATGGACGGGCCTTGCCGTCGAAGGTCAGGGAAGGTTGACGCGACCGGGGGTTCGTCATCGTTTTTCACGTCTGGCGCGGAGGCCGGCCGCCACCAGTGCCGTATTCCCTAGATTTCCCTTCAGCCACGCCCACGGCGTCCTCGACTGGATTGGGTCTGACCGAAGACCGGCTGCGCCTCGCTCGTCTTCCCGCAACGTGCGTCGCCAGCTTTTTTCCGCCGCGCGCGAGCGCGCTTTGCATCGCGAAGCAAAAAAGCCGTCGCCGTCCGCCGTCCACTGCGTTCCCGCCCTGACGGGTGCGGGGCCGAGCGTCCCCGGTCGCACGACCACCATCGAGGCCGCGATAGGCGCGGCCCGAAGGAAAAAGGAACACGACAATGGCGACCATCGGCACCTTCACCAAGAACGAGAACGGCGCGGGCTTCACCGGCGCGGTCAAGACCCTGACCCTCAACGTCAAGGCCAAGTTCGTCCCCACGGAAGGCGACAGCGAGCGCGGCCCCGACTTCCGTATCTTCGCAGGCGCCACGGAATTCGGCGCGGCCTGGAAGAAGACGGCCCGCGAGACGCAACGCGAATATCTCTCCGTCAAGCTGGACGATCCGAGCTTCCCCGCACCGATCTACGCCAGCCTGGTCGAGGGCGAGGACGGCGAAGGCCACAATCTCATCTGGTCCCGCCGCAACGGCGATTGAGACCGGACACCTCCCGAAGCCCCGCTCACCCGAGCGGGGCTTCGTCATGGTCATTGCCGTCACCGCCTGTCAGGGAACACGGCAGTCAGGATGTACGGATTTCAGACGGATGCGCCGATCGGATCATCGCATCGGCGAGGTCCAGCAGGTTCTTGAGCGCGGGACTACGATTGTGCGGCGACCACACCGCGCTGAACCGGGCCGGTTCCGGCTCGTCGGCGAGCGTCCGGAAGACGACGCCAGGAAAGGGCAAATGACTGGCCGAGGCGGTCGTGAGGGTGATCCCTTCGCCGATGGCGACCATGTGCATCAACGTATCCCGCCCGACATCGCAGCGGCGGATGCGCGCCGCCTGTCCCGACTCCGAGACGCGGCGAACGACCTGATCCTGGAGCTGCGGCCCCGCGCCATCATGACGAACGAGGAAGAGTTCCGCCGAGAGATCGGGCCAGGCGACCGGTTGGTCGGAGGCGAGCGGATGGTCCAGGGGCAAGGCGATCATGAACGGCTCTTCCCAAAGCCGTCGGGAGTGACAGTCACGCGGATCGACCACGCCGAGCACGAAGGCCACGTCGAGTTTGCCCTCGCGGACCATTGCGATCGTTTCCGACGACCGACCTTCGACGACGCTCTGCTCGATGGCGGGGTAGACCGAGCGGTATCGTCGGCGGAGATCGGCGAGGAAGCCGCCCGCGATGGAGGAGTGCAGGCCGATGGCCAGCCGGCCCTCCGTGCCGCTGGAGATCGCGCCGGCCGTTTGCACGGCCAGATCGATATGGCCGATACCGGTCGCCACTTCGGCCACGAAACGCTGCCCGGCTTCGGTCAACCGCACGCCGCGATGCCGACGTTCGAACAGAAGGATACCCAGCGTCTCTTCCAGCGCCTTGATCCGCGCGCTGACACACGACTGACTGACGCCGAGTGAGTTCGCTGCGTGGCGGAAGTTGAGATACTCGGCAACCGCCAGCACCTGACGAAGCGCGGTCATGGGAATGCGTCCCGCTGCGATCCCAGCGTCCTGCGAGATATGCCGACTCTTTCGCATTCGCGACCGGTCCCGTTAGGACGAGCACGATGGCGCTGATTTAGGGATCGCGCCGCCCCGGACCTCACGCTTGTCGAGATGGCCACTCCAGAGGGTCAGCAGCAGGCCGACGCCGACCATGATCGCGCCAACCCACGGCGTCGCGCCCAGCCCGAGGCTAGAATCGGCGACTGCCCCGCCGATGAACGCGCCGAGCGCGATCCCCGCGTTGGCGGCCGACACATTGATGGTGGAGGCGATATCGACGCTTCCGGGCTGATGGCGCATGGCGAGTTGCACGACATAGAGCGCCAGACCGGGGACATTGCAGAACATCAGCGCCCCGAGGACCGCCAGCGTCACGATCGTGCCGGGCATGGACGTGGCGGTGAAGGTGAAGATCAGAAGCACGGCCGCCTGCGCCGCGAACATCACAGCGAGCGTCGGCACAACAGCCTTGTCCGATACCCGTCCGCCGAGGAAGTTGCCGACGATCACCGACACCCCATAGAGCGCCAGCATCCAGGCCACGCCGTTCGGCGTGAAACCAGTGATCTGCCCCAGAATGCTGGGGAGGTAGGCGAAAGCGACGAAGGTGCCACCCCAGGCACAGAAGTTCATGCCGAACGCAATGAGCAGGCGTCCGCTGCCCAGCACCTTGATCTGGTCGACGAGGCTTCCGGTCGGTGCGATGTCGATCTTGCGGGGCAAGGTCGCCGCCATCGCGACCAGCGACACGAGGCCTACGCCGGCGACGAACCAATAGGACATCGGCCAGCCCAGACGCTGACCGATGAAAGTCGCGAGGGGCACCCCGGCCGCGACGGCGATCGTCAGGCCCGCGAACACGATCGCCACCGCCGAGGCCCGCCGGTCCTCCGCGACGAAGCTCGCGGCGATCGCTGCCCCGACGCCGAAGAAGATGCCGTGCGGCAAGGCGGAGACGATGCGCGCGAGGATCAGCACCTCATAGCTGGTACTCAGCGCCGCTGCCGCATTGGCGACGACGAACAAAGCCATGATCGCCAGCATCAGCGTCTTGCGCGACAGTTGGCCCGTCAGCGCCGCGAGGACCGGCGAGCCGAAACTGACCCCAAGCGCATAGCCGCTGACCACCAGCCCCGCCCGCGCCAGATTGATCCCGAAGTCACCGGCAATGTCGGGGAGAACGCCGGCGCTGGCATATTCCGTGGTGCCGATGGCGAAGGCGCCGACCATCATCGATAGCAAGGCGGGTAGCCGGGTCGTGCTCATTCCCAAAAAGAAGCTCCTTCGTCTATAGAACTGCCACCGGCGTTTGTCGCGACATCGGCGAACTGTTTGTCTCTGCTGTTCGATGTTGGCGGCATGCTTCAAACAGCTTCGACAACACTGTAATCGCTTCGCATTATGGTGATAATCCACTATACAGGAACGACAGTGCTGAATTGAATTCGCGAGTGGAGGCAGCGGTCGTGAACAATCGGGCCGGAGAGATGGAGGTCTTCGTCGAGGCCGTGGACCGGGGCAGCTTTGCCGCTGCCAGTCGCGTCCTCGGTCTATCGCCATCGGCCGTCAGCAAGGTCATCGGACGCATCGAGGCGCGTCTGGGGACGGGCCTGCTGATCCGCTCGACCCGCTCGCTCCACCTTACCCAGGAAGGCGAGATCTATCTGCGCCGCGCCCGCAACGTGCTGGCCGAGATCGACGACACCGAACGGACGATCGCTTCGGGGGCCTGCTCGACCCCGCGCGGCCTGTTGCGGGTCAACGCCTCGATACCGATCGCCCATTGCGCGGTGACGCCGCTGCTGCCGGCGTTTATGGCCCGATATCCCGAGATCGAAGTCGACCTGTCGCTCAGCGACGGAATGGTCGATCTGATCGAGAACAAGACCGATGTCGCGATCCGGGTCGGGCCAATGCAGGACTCCAGTCTGAAGGCCCGCAAGCTGCTCGAAAGCCGCAATGTCGTGGTCGCAGCCCCGGCTTATCTCGCGGAGAGCCCTCCGCTGGAAACGCCGGCCGATCTGCCATCGCACCGCTGCATCGCCTTCAACTTCCGCCGGGCCATGGACGAATGGCCGTTCCGACATCCCGGCGATGGCACGATGACCTATGCCGCACCGAAGGGCCGCATCCGCGTCAACAATGGCGAAACGGTCCGCCAGCTTGCCAACGCCGGCATGGGGCTTGCCCGCATGGCCCGGTTCCACGTCCAGTCTGACATCGAGGCCGGGCGATTGGTGCCCGTGCTGGAGGCATTCAATCCGGGAGACACCGACGTCATGAGCGCCGTCTATGTGGGGCACGACCACCTGGCGGCGCGTATCCGGGCCTTCGTCGATTTCCTGGCGGAGCATATGTCTGCGGGCCAGGGCGATCATACGCCGACGTTGATCGACGCGGTATCCGCGATCTGACGGAAAGTCGTGATCGTGCCGTCGTGAACCGTCCAGATATGCGCGAAATCAGCCTCCGTTTCCGTGCCCGACCATCCTCGCACTCGATAAAAGCCGGTGACGACGACGACCTCCCCATCGCAAATGAATTGGGTCGGGCACGTTTCGTAGGATGCGAAGTTTGCCTTCACAGACGGGAAGAACCGATCCACCACGTTGCCTCGACCGTGATAGACGCCCCCTGACGGAAAGCTCTCCAGCACCCGCCATTCGATCTCCTCCGCCAGAAGGGCCGGATCGCCCGTCCGATACCAGTCCTGCACGGTTTCGAGAGCAGTTCGATCCATGATGTTCTCCTGAGACATGCCGACATCTCCGTAAGTGTCAGGCGTCGAACCCTTCGAGGACGACCTTGCCCATGGCACGTCCGCTCTCGACGAAAGCGTGCGCGCGTTTCAGGTTTGTGGCGTTGATCGCACCAAAGCTCTCGGTGCGTGTGGTGCGGATCGCACCAGAGTCGACCAGACGAGCGACCTCCGCGAGAAGCTGGCCCTGCGCAGCGATGTCGGCGGTTTCGAACATCGAGCGCGTGAACATGAACTCCCAATGCGTGGAGACGCTCTTTCGCTTGAAGGGATTGATGTCCAAGACCGCCGGATCGTCGATCAGCGCGAAGCGGCCCTGCGGGGCGATCAGATCAACGATGTCGGCGAGGTGCGCATCGGTCTTCGTCGTCGAGAACACGAAGGCCGGTGGCGCGTCGAGCGAAAGCGCCTCGACCCCACTGGCGAGCGATGCCGAATGATCCACAATGAAATGTGCGCCGAGCGCGCGGACCCACTCCGTCGTCTCCGGTCGGGAGGCCGTAGCGATGACGGTCAGATTGGTCAGGGCGCGCGCGATCTGGATCGCCATCGAGCCTACGCCGCCGGCTCCACCGACGATCAGTAGCGCGGGAGCGGCTCCGGGCACGGTCTTCTTCACGTCCAGCCTGTCGAATAGCACTTCCCAGGCCGTGATGGCCGTCAGCGGCAAGGCAGCGGCGTCGGCAAAGCCGAGGCTCGCCGGCTTGAGGGAAACGATCCGCTCATCCACGAGGTGATATTCCGCATTCGTGCCCGGTTGCCCGAGCGCCCCGGCATAATAGACTTCGTCTCCCGGCGAGAAGCCTTCGACATCTTCGCCCACCGCCACCACCACACCGGCGGCGTCCCAGCCTAGCACTTTCCACTCGCCCTCGACCGGAGCCATGCCCTGACGCACCTTCGTGTCGACTGGATTGACGGAAACGGCCTTCACCTCGACGAGGAGGTTCCGTCCGCTTGCGCGCGGCGTCTCCAGGTCGATGTCGACGAGCGCGTCTTCGCGATCAATTGCGCCCGCAGCGCGATACCCGACAGCTTTCATATCTAGTCTCCTGTGCTTCAAGCGTGTTGTCGGGGAAGAGATTATATGTTGTGTTACATGTCGCAAGAACGCACATAAAAAGCATATAGTGTCGAAAAGGATACTGTCGTGGGACGTAGCCGTCATTTGAGCATGGACTGTGGGCCGGGCTGTCCTGTGGAAGGCGCGCTCGAACTGATCGACGGCAAATGGAAGGGCGTCGTTCTCTTCCATCTGTTGAGCGGGACGATGCGCTTCAACGAACTCCGCAGGCAGTTGCAGAACTGCACGCAGCGGATGCTGACCAACCAATTGCGTGAGCTGGAGGCGGACGGGTTGGTGCATCGGAAAATCTATCCCGAGGTTCCGCCGAAGGTCGAATACAGCCTGACGCCGCGCGGTCGGACGCTTGAACCCGTGATCCTGGCTTTGAAGAGATGGGGCGAGGAGAACGTCCTGACGACGTCATCGGCAGAAACGGTGCAAAGCTTGAAGGTGGCAGAAGCAAACACGACGGCTTGACAGTCCGTGACGTTCATCGACCGATCCTGAAAGAGATCAGGATGGACGGTTTTCAGGTTCTACGGCCTTGCACATCCCGATCGGATTTCCATGCCCGGCGCCCGCTGACGCTCATGCCGGGCGGGTCTGGCTAGGGGCGCTGCCCCCGCGCGGCGCAAGGGATCGCTGACGCTCGTCCGGGCCGGTGTCCCCGGCCTTCCTCCACGTCGTTCCTCCGTTCCGTGCAGGCCGGGTGATCCCCCTCCGGCCCGGCCGCCCTTGCACCTTGCTACCCCGGTCTCGGCGACGGCCAGGGTTGCAGCGCAGCGCTGCGCTCCAACCCAGACCCACGGAGACAGAAAATGTATCACCAACTCGCCACCCGGTTCGGCCGCAACAGCCACCAGATCAGCGGGCGCGAAGCCCTCGACAACGAAGCCCTCTACCGCCACGTCCCGTCCGTGTTCGCCCGCGAGGCGCATGACAGCCGGTCGGACCGCTATGTGTACGTCCCCACCATCGAGATCGTGGAGGGGCTGCGGAAGGAAGGATGGTTTCCGTTCTTCGCCGTGCAGTCCGTGCCGCGCGACGGAAGCCGTCACGGACACGCCAAACACATGCTGCGCCTGCGCCGGGATGACGGCATCGGCAAGCCCGAGGCGGCGGAAGTCATCATCGTCAACAGCCATGACGGGACGTCGGCCTACCAGATGTTCGCCGGGATGCTGCGGTTCGTCTGCACCAACAGCATGATCGCCGGCGAGCGCTTCGAGGAAGTCCGCGTGCCCCACAAGGGCGGCATACAGGATCAGATCATAGAAGGCGTCTATACGGTCGCGGAAGACTTCCCCCGCCTGATCGATGCGACCGAGACGATGAAGGAGACCCGCCTGTCGCAGGACGAACAGCGCGTATTGGCCGAGGCGAGCCTTGTCGCCCGCTATGGCGAGGACGAAAGCCCCGTCCGCCCGGATCAGATCATCGCCCCGCGCCGCCGCGAGGATGTCGGGCAAAGCCTGTGGAGCACGTTCAACGTCATTCAGGAGAACATGATACGCGGCGGGCTGGACGCTCGCCGCACCAATGCCGAGGGCCGCATTCGCCGCAGCCAGACCCGTGCCATCAATGGTATCGACCAGAATGTCGGGCTGAACCGCGCGCTCTGGACGCTGGCGGAGGGGATGCAGCGCCTGAAACACGGATGATCGTGGAGCCGTGCAGCCGGGTTTCCGGTTGCACGGCTTTCCGTGTCTGCGGCTGTCCGATTTTCCGCCGATCCGTGGACCCGGATCGGCGGCGCGGCCATGTTGTCCCACGGCCGCCGCTCGCCGGGCTGCGCCCGGCTCGCCAAAACACTGCTGCAATGTTAAGTAATGATTCACCAATATTGATCGCTTTGCGTGATCTACATATCCGGTAACGCTGACTTCAAAGCATATCCCAAGTTGTGGACACTTCGTCTTTCCAGCGCCGATCCCATGCTGGAAGAAAAGAGGTGACGCCATGCCAAGTTCTGATTGGCGCTCGCCGGCCGCCTATGGACATGCCCGAAGCATTCCTGCCGCCGGCTTCGCTTGGGAGTATCTCCGCCGCGACGACGAGTATCGCCGCGACTTCCATCGCCTGAAACGGACATCCCGTCACGATACCGAGGCGCAGACCGCGTTCACGAACCGATGGGGGTTGCGATTTCGCGGCGGACCCGGACCAGCCCGCCGATCGCGCCACGCTCTTCTGGACGCCCGCGCTCCAGCCTGACGCCTTCCGGCTCCAGCCATCGAGCGATCCGCCCGACAACTTTGCCATGCCCATCGTGCTGCCGGGGCTTCCCGGCCTCGCGGCGCGATCGGCGGTCGATGGCGCCTGGCACGGCCTCTGGCGCGGATCGGGCGAGGAACATCGCTTCTGGCTCGCGAACGCTCCGCCCGAAGGTCCGACAGGCTTCGTCGTCATCCTGCCGCTCGACACCCTATTCGAGTTGCGCGCCGAAGCGGCGTTGCGCTTCTGGCTGGCGCTGGCCGGACGCCCGCCCGGAGACCGGCGGCACGACCTTCCGTCGCAGACCCGCGACCGGCACATCCTGATCCTGCGCGCGCTCGACGCGAAGCTGGCCGGCGCCAGCTATCGCGTCATCGCCGAGGCGCTGCTCGGCTTTCGCGGTCGGTCGAAGAACGATTGGGAAGTCAACCCGTTGAAGAACAAGACCCGCCGCCTCGTTGCCGACGGCTTGTTCTACATGCGCGGCGGTTACCGCGAACTGCTTCACTATCCCGTCCGCCTGCCACGTCGCCGCTGAAAAGCGGCGTGGCCTCGGTTTCAGCCGACATCTTCGGGGTGCCGGATTGTCACCCCTCTGATTCCGGCATCGGGTGCCGGAATCGCACCCCCCTGATTCCGGCACGCTGCAAGCCGCCGATCCTCCGCCACGGTTCGCCATAGCCCGCTGTCGCCGCCGACAGCCGCCGAACCCGACCCGGAGGCCTTACCATGATCGACCCAAAGACGGGGCTGCCGCCCCGATTCCTGCGCACGCCCGATGCGGCGCGTTTCCTCGGCATCTCGCTGCGGACGTTGGAGAAGCACCGCACCTATGGCACCGGCCCGACCTATCGCAAGATCGGCGGGCGCGTCGTCTATGCGCTGGACGACCTGCAAGCCTGGACGGCGGTCGCCGCCCGCAAATCCACTACCGACAAGGACGCCGACCGGGTTTTCCCGGCGCGTCCCCTGACGCCCGCCGAGCGGGGCGCACGCTGAATGTCCGGCGGTCCACCCCATGACGGCGGTCGCCGCGCGCAGCGCCTGATCGGCAGCGAGCGAGCGCGGCTCGATCCCTTCGTCGTCGCGACGGGCGATGCGTCACCCCGCGACCAACGCGACCTGATGGAGCGACCGTTCTTCTCGCTCGCCAAGGCCAAGCGGGTGACGCCGATCCTCTACGAATCCGGCGGCGTCCGCGTCGAGGTCTTCGCCATGCCCGAGCATGGCATGGCGACCATCTGGGACGCCGACGTGCTGATCTGGGCGGCCAGCCAGATCGTCGAGGCAGAGAACCATGGTCTGAAAACGTCGCGCTTCCTGCGCTTCACGCCCTACCAACTCCTGATGGCGATCGGACGGGGCACCGGCGCGCGCGAATACCGGCTGCTCAAGGGTGCGTTCGCCCGCCTGCAATCCACCGTCATCGCCACGACCATCCGCCACGGCGAGCGTTGGCGGCGGCATCAATTCTCCTGGATCAACGAATGGGAGGAAATGACCACCCATGACGACCGTGTCGAGGGCATGGAGTTCGTGCTGGCCGACTGGTTCTATCGCGGCGTCATCGACCGCTCGCTGGTCCTGACCATCGACCCCGATTATTTCCGGCTGACCGGCGGCATCGAACGCTGGCTCTACCGCGTCGCCCGCAAGCACGCCGGCCGTCAGGTCCATGGCTGGATCTTCGAGGTCGCCCACCTCCATGAGAAGTCCGGCAGCCTGGCGCGGCCGTCTGATTTCGCCCTCGACATCCGCCGTATCGTCGCCCGCCAGCCGCTGCCCGGATACCGCCTCGACATCTGGCGGGAGGGACGGCGCGAATTGCTGCAAATCCGGCCCTCCCGCTTGTCCACAGTGCCTGTGGACGAGGCTGTGGAAACGCTCGTGACTTCGGGCGCAAACGGTATCGGGACTTCGGGCGCAGGGCTATCGGGATTTCGGGCGCACGGACCGCAGTTAAACCTTTGGCCTGAAACGCGGAATCCGACCGCTAACTTAGAGTCTAATAAAGAATCTAACTCTTTTTCTTTGACGCGCGCGGGCGCGAGCCATGGTGCCGGTGCCGTCGGGCGATCGAGGCGCGTGCCATGATCGTCGCGCTGCTCAATCAAAAGGGCGGCGTCGGCAAGACGACGCTGGCCCTGCATCTCGCAGGGGAATTGGCGAGGACCGGCAGCCGCGTCACGCTGATCGACGCGGACCCGCAAGGCTCGGCGCTCGACTGGTCGCAGCAACGCGCCCGCGAGGGCTGCCCACGGCTGTTTGGCGTCGTCGGCCTGGCCCGCGACACCTTGCATCGGGAAGCGCCCGAGCTGGCGCGCGACGTCGATCACATCGTGATCGACGGACCGCCGCGCGTCGCCGGTCTGATGCGCTCGGCGCTGCTCGCGACCGACCTGGTCCTGATCCCGGTGCAGCCGTCGCCGTTCGACGGCTGGGCCTCGGCCGAGATGCTGGCGCTGCTCACCGAGGCGCGCATCTACCGGCCCGATCTCGCCGCGCGCTTCGTGCTGAACCGTTGTGGCGCGCGCACCGTTATCGCCCGTGAGACGGCCGAGACGCTGGCCGATCACGATCCGCCCTTGCTCGCCACCACCATCGGCCAGCGCGTCGTCTTCGCCGACGCCGCGCAGTCCGGCCGACTCGCATCGGAGATCGACGCGGACAGTCCGGCCGCGCGCGAGATCGCCGTGCTGGCCGCCGAGATCGGCCGCCTCAACATCGGAAGGATTGCCCGATGAGCGAGCGATCCCCGAAACGCGGCTTCGCGGCGCGTCCCGCCGATCCCGAGAGCTGGATCAAGGCCAGCGAACCGCCACCAGCCCGAGTGGGAGACGGTGCTGCGTTCACCGCGCGACTGACGATCGACATCACGCCGGAGCTGCGCGGCCGGATCAAGATCGTCGCCTTCCAGCGCGGCGTCACCGTCGCCGACATGCTGCGCGCGCTGCTCGCGCGCGAATTTCCACCCACCGCAGGAGACCCTTCATGACCGGCAACGCGGCTCCCCGCGTGCGCGGCGGCCCCGTGCCGTCAGCACTTCCCTCCGACAGCCTGACGCATGTCGAACTGATCCATATCGAGAAGAAGATCGAGCATTGGGTTCGCTTCGGCCGTCTCATGGAAGAAACCATCATCGACCGGCGGCGGCGCATCTTCGCGTTCCGGCCGGGCGCCATCTTCGCCTTCGTCCGCTGGGCCTCCAACGACTTCGGCACCATCATCTCGCGCATCGACATCGTGCGCGCGGTGGAGCTGGGAGAACCCTATCAGACGCTGCCCTTCGTGCGTCCCGGCGGCGAGATCCTGCTCAAGATCGACGGCTGGCCCAAGGTCGAACAGGTGCTCCGCCACATCGATGCGATCCAGGCGATCGGCATCGATCCAGAGGATGTTTCGCCCGATCACTGGCGTCACGTCCACAACCGTCTGACCGCCGGTCACGAACCGCGCGCCTACACCGCCGACCAGCACCGGGCGTTCCTCAAGCGTCGGAGCATCGCGCCATGACCCGCTTCGGCTACGTCATGGTGACGTATTTCTCGATCATGGGCGTCGCCATCGCGTCGTTCATTCCGACGCCGACGCGACTGGTCTGGAACGTCTCCGCCAGCGCGCCGATCGGCCTCTACGACATCGACCCGCCCGGCGATCTTGTCGTCACCGATCTGGTCGCGGTCGATCCGCCCGAACCGCTCGCCGACTTTATGGTGGAGCGCGGCTATATCGGCCGCGGCGTGCCGCTCCTGAAGCGCGTGATGGGGCTGCCGGGGCAGGAAGTCTGCCGGGTCCGTCGCACCGTTACGGTCGATGGCATCGAACTCGGCGCGGCGCTCGACCGCGACCGGGCGGGCCGCGACCTGCCGGTCTGGCAGGGCTGCCGCCGCATCGCCGGTGACGAGATATTCCTGATGAATGCCAATGTCCGCGACAGCCTGGACGGCCGTTATTTCGGCCCGATTCCGGTCAGCGCCGTCACCGGTCGCGCGACGCCGATCTACACCGACGAAGCCGGCGACGGCCGCTTCGTCTGGCGCGCCGCGACGCGCTGACCGCCGAGATCCCGGCGGGCATGGCGCTCGCCGGCTTTCACCCAACCCCCAGCATCGAGGAGTTTCCCATGCCGCAGATCGGCCAGTTTACCCGTGAGACGACGGGCTTCGTCGGGCGCTTCCATACGCTCACCCTCTACCGCGAACTCACCATCGTGCCGGCCGAGCCGTCCGATGCCGAGAACGCGCCGGACTATCGCATCCATCACGGCGCCGACGACGGACCGGAGATCGGCGCGGGCTGGAAACGCACCGGGGAGCGTGCCGGCGAGTACATCTCGCTGCTGATCGACGATCCGGCCTTGCCGCAACCGATCCGCGCCAACCTGTTCCGCGACGACGACGGCGGGGCCGCCTGGTCGCTGCACTGGACGCGCCCGGTCAAGCGCGGCGAGCGGGAGTGATCCCATGCACTATCCTTTTAGAATTGCGCGCCTGCTTTCCCGTCAAAGTCCCATCCCTTTGTTCGCGAACAGGCCGTCTCATCCCTTCTTCCCGCTCGACGATCTGTCGGCCGGCGCGCGCAGCGAAGGTCAAGAGCCTGCCCCGGACTTGATCCGGGGGCGATCGAAGATCGGCGCGTCGCGCGCACCCTTGACCGCAGCGAGCACGCTGGCAGGCTGGCGTCGTTGCGGAGACAGAACCCACGTCCGATCGGCGGTCCTTCTCCTTTCCGCTGTGCTCGGTGTCGCCATGCCGTTGCCCTGTCAGGCGCAGCCCGAGCCGGTGCAGCGCCAATCCCAGACCGATCCACATGCCGCGCATATCGCCGAGGCGGCGCAGCGGTTCGGCATCCCTGCAGCATGGATCAGGGCCGTCATGCGCGTCGAAAGCGCTAACGACGTGCGCGCAGTCTCGCCCAAAGGGGCGATGGGTCTGATGCAGATCATGCCCGCGACATGGGCGGATTTGCGCACCCGCCATCGGCTCGGCGGCGATCCCTACGATCCGCGCGACAACATTCTGGCGGGCGCGGCCTATCTGCGCGAGTTGCATGACCGCTACGGATCGCCGGGGTTTCTCGCCGCCTACAATGCCGGTCCCGGTCGGTACGAAGAGCATCTCGCCGGCCGGCCGTTGCCAGCGGAAACGCGCGCCTATGTCGCCATGCTCGCACCGCTGATCGGCGGCGGCGTGAATACCGGGTCGGTCGACTTCGCGGTGGCCGATCCGCTGTCATGGACCCGCGCGCCGCTGTTCGTCGCGCAGGCCGAGCGCACAGCGTCCGCCGATCCGGTGCAGTCCGACACGCGATCGAATGACACTCCGACCGCAACGCCCGTGAGCGATGTCTCGGCCATCGCGTCACAGTCGGGTGGCCTGTTCGTGGCCCGCGCGGAAACGGGACGGCCGCGATGAGCGTGGTGGTTGGGTGTGCCCGGCGGTCCTTTCCAGTGTGCAGGGGGAATGGGCGGGATCAGGCTGAACCAGGGTCAGGACGGGCGGAAGGGGCAGAGAGGCGGGAGGGCAAGATAAAAGCGGACGGCACCCCATGGGTCCGATCCGGGGGCCAAGCCCTTGTCTGCACACTGTTTGGAGCGGCACCCTCTGTGGTCCGTCATGGTGCCGCGATGCGCGGCAAAGCCAGCATTGACCGCGTTTCTCGCGGCACTCCGGGCCGGAAGCGGCGGTTCCGGGTGGATCGGCAACCGTGAGCAAAGACGACGACAACCGCTTTCGCCCGAAGCCCGGCCGCATCCGCTCCGATGCGTCGATGGCGGGCAACACCAAGAGCTTCCTCACCAAGGTCAGGAAGATCGCCCGTCAGCAGAGCACGGCAGCGCCACGCCGTTCGTCATCGGGCAAATCCGGCGGCGCCACGAAGACGGGAACGAAGCGCAATGGCCTCGCCGGTCCGGGCGTCCGGCGTGGACGGGGCGCCAGTTTCGTCCAGGCCCGGAACCTCACCGGCGGCTGGCGTCACAGCGCGGCGGGAAGCCGCCGGGTGGTCGTCAAGACGCGGTTCGTCCGTGCCGCCGGCAAGAGCGGCAAGGCCGCCGCGCATCTGCGCTACATTCAGCGCGACGGCACCTCGCGCGACGGCGAGCGCGGCCGGCTCTATTCGGCGACCGAAGACCGCGCCGACGGCAACGCCTTCCTCGATCGCGGCAAGGACGATCGCCACCAGTTCCGCTTCATCGTCTCGCCGGAGGACGCTGCCGACATCGAAGACCTGACCGGCCACACCCGCGACCTGATGGCGAGCGTCGAAGCCGATCTCGGCACCAAGCTGGATTGGGTGGCGGTCAACCACTTCAACACCGGTCATCCGCATGTCCATGTCATCATCAACGGCCGCGACGAACTGGGCCAGGATCTCGTCATCAACGGCGACTATATCGCCAACGGCGTCCGCGAACGGGCGAGCGAACTGGCGACGCTGGAACTCGGTCCCGTCACCGAGATCGAGCAGCGCCGCAAGCTGACCGCCGAAATCGGCCAGGACCGCTTCACCCGCATCGACCGGGCGATGTTGAACGAGACCGACGGCGGCGCACTCGACCTGCGTCACGCGCCGGAGGACACGCGGGGCCAGGAGGATCGGACACTTCGCCTGCGCCGTCTCGGCAAGCTGGAGAAGATGGGCCTCGCCATCGAGCCGTCACCGGGCGTCTGGGAACTGAGCGATCGGCTGGAGCCGACGCTGCGCGAGATGGGCGAGCGCGGCGACATCGTGCGCACCATGCAGAAGGCGATGCGCGCCGAGGGCCATGATCGCGACCCGATGAGCTTCCAGATTCACGACTCAGCGCCCGCGACGCCGGTCGTCGGCCGCGTGGTCGACAAGCATCTCACCGACGAGCTGGGCGAGAACCTCACGCTGGTGATCGACGGCATCGACGGCCGCACGCATCACATCTCCGGCGTCGATCAGGCGAAGGTCGCGGACGCCCCGCTCGGCAGCGCCATCGAGATCGCCGCGGCCGACGCCGGACCGCGCCCCGCCGACCGCGCTATCGCCGGCATGGCCGAGGACGGCATCTACCGGCCGAGCCGTCATCTGGAGCAGGCCCGCTTCGATGGCCGCGTGCCTGGCGGCGACTATGACGGCTTTGTCGACGCCCATGTGCGCCGTCTGGAGGCGCTGCGTCGGAACGGGATCGTCGAGCGGATCGACGCCGACCAGTGGCGCATCCCGCAGGACTTCGAGGCACAGACCGCCGCCCATGACGCAGGCCGTGGCCGCCAGCTCAACATCCGCGTCCTCTCCACCTTCGATCTGGAGAAGCAGATCACGGCGGATGGCGCGACCTGGCTCGACCGGCGGCTGGTCGGGCGCGGCCCGTCAGACATCGCACCCGTCGGGTTCGGACAGGACGTAAGCCAGGCCATGGACCGCCGCCGTGAGCGCTTGATCGAACAGGGCGACGCCACGCGCCAGCAGAACGGCCGCATCCTCTATCGGCGCGATCTTCTATCGACGCTGGAGGCTCGCGAAGTGGCCCGCGCCGGGGCGGAGTTGGCGGCCACCAAGCCGATGCCATTCCGCGCGGCCGGGGACGGCGAGACCGTCAGCGGCACCTTCAACGGGACCGTCCAGCTCACCAGCGGCAAGTTCGCCATCGTCGAGAAGAGCCACGAGTTCACGTTGGTCCCGTGGAGGCCGGTAATCGACCGTCAGATCGGCAAAGAGGTGACGGGTATCGTGCAGGGCGGATCGGTGTCGTGGCAGATGGGGCGGCAAAGAGGGCTCGGGCTGTGAACCGCGAAGAGTTTGACGCCCCATCCAATGCCCTTCACGGGCCGACCTATGGAACGGCGGGCCGCTCCGCGAACAAGTTCTCGGCCAGAAAGTCCACGAAGACGCGCAGTTTAGGTGAGAGCTGACGGCTGGATGGCCAGAGAACCCGAAAGGCACCCGCGTTCTGGACATGATCGGTGAGGACAGCCACCAGTCGCCCCTCTTCAATCTGGCGGCGCACGGCGAAATCCGGCAGGCAGGCGATGCCTATGCCCTGTTCGGCCATATGGATCAGCGGCTCGATATTGTTGGCGATGGCCGACTGAGGCAGCGTGATATCCAGATCCTTGCGGCCGCGCTTCAGCGGCCAGCGCTCGAGCTTTCCGGTCGTCGGATAGCGGTGATGAAGGCAGGCGTGCGAAAGGAGATCATCGGGCGTCTGGGGCGTGCCGCGCTGATCCAGATAGTCCGGCGCTGCAACGATCTGGTGATGGTAGGCGCCCAGCACCCGCATCATCAGCCGTGAATCGCTGACCTCGCCGGTTCGCACCACGGCGTCGAACCCTTCGTCGATCACATCGACCAGCCGGTCGGTGAAATCGAGATCCAGTTCGATCTCCGGCCAAGCGCGCATGAAGGCGGTCAGCGTCGGCATCATCAGCATCCCGACGAGCGGTAGGCTGACCCTCAGCTTGCCGCGCGGCGCGTCTTGGGTCTGCGACAGCTCCAGTTCGGCCGCTTCGACCTCGCAGAAGATGCGGCGGCAGCGTTCGAGAAACAGCGTCCCTTCCGGCGTCAATGTGATCGTGCGGGTCGAGCGATGGAACAGCCGCACGTTCAGCCGCTCTTCCAACCGTGCAATCGCCTTGCCGATCGCCGAGGGGGACACGCCCAACTGTCGTCCGGCGAGCGTAAAGCTGCGGGCGTCCGCCGCTTGAACGAAGGCGTTGAGCGAACCGAGACTATCCATCCTTAGCACCGTCATTATGGACATCAGTGTCCATTGTGTTTGGAATTATAGCGTGATTATCATCCATGGCCCATCGATTTATTATAGCCACCAAAGCTTTAGCCGGGGACCGGCGCTGCCGCCCGCTCGGCTGCGCGCCCGTCCGCCGCACCTCCAAAGCAGGCAGGCCCATGACGATCAGCATCGAAGCGAAGACGACCGGCGAAACGCACGAGGGCGACGGCCGACCGGCGCGACTGCCCATGGCCGGACTGCTGGCGCTCGCCATGGCGGGTTTCGTCACCATCCTGACCGAGGCTTTGCCGGCCGGCCTGTTGCCCCAGATCGGCGACGGCCTAACGGTGTCCGAAGCGCTGGTGGGACAACTCGTCACGATCTATGCCATCGGCTCGCTGGTCGCCGCCATCCCGCTGACCGCCGCCACGCAAGGGATGCGGCGGCGTCCGCTGTTGCTGGCCGCCATCGCCGGATTTGCGGTCGCCAACACCGTGACGGCCGTGTCCGGCAGCTACACGCTGACGATGGTGGCGCGCTTCTTCGCCGGTGTCTCGGCGGGACTACTCTGGGCGCTGCTCGCCGGCTATGCCGCGCGCATGGTGCCCGAGCATCTGAAGGGACGCGCGATTGCGGTCGCCATGGTCGGCACGCCGCTGGCGTTGTCGCTCGGCGTGCCCGCCGGCACGTTCCTCGGGGCTGCCATCGGCTGGCGCGCCTGCTTCGGCATCATGAGCGTATTAACGCTGATCCTGATCGTCTGGGTGTTCATCAAGGTGCCGGACTTTCCCGGCCAGGCGGCGGGCAAGAGGCAGCGGCTCGGCACTGTCTTCGCCATGCCCGGCATCCGCCCGGTTTTGTTCGTCACGCTCGCCTTCGTGCTCGCCCACAACATCCTCTACACCTATATCGCGCCGTTCCTCGGTGAGGCCCGCATGAGCGAGCGAACCGATCTCGTGCTGCTGGTTTTCGGTCTAACATCCCTCATCGGCATCTGGATCGTCGGCGTTCTGATCGACCATCGGCTACGTCAGCTCACGCTCGTCAGCACGATGCTGTTCGGCCTGTCGGCTCTGGCGCTCGGAATCTGGAGCGAAGCGCCCGCCGTGATCTATGGCGCGGTCGGCGCATGGGGGCTCGCCTTCGGCGGGGCCGCAACACTCTTCCAGACGGCATTGGCAAAAGCCGCAGGCGATGCCGCCGATGTCGCGCAGTCCATGCTCGTCACCGCTTGGAACACGGCCATCGCGGGTGGTGGAATCGTCGGCGGGCTGCTGCTCGAAAGTGCCGGGGTCCGCCCGTTCCCGTTCGCGCTGGTCGTGCTGCTGCTGGCGACCTTCGTGGTGATCTGGGCTTCGCGAACCCACGGATTTCCGGCCGCGCGCCGATCCTGATTCAACACATCAAACATCCGTACAGGAGGCGCTTATGCCGCAAGTCACTGCCCACCCTTCATCGCCGGAGCGTCTTCCGGATCTCTCGGCGCTCACTGGGCACGTCGATGATGTGATCGACACGGCGATTGTCGAACAGCGCATCCCTGGGGCCGTGGTGCTCATCGCCCGCAATGGCGAGACGGTCTTCGCCCGCGCCGCTGGCTTCGCCGATCGCGAGGCGGAACGGCGGATGCAACTCGATACGCTGTTCCGCCTGTCGTCCGTCTCGAAACCCTATGTCTCCGTCGCGGCCATGGTGCTTGTGCATCAAGGGAAGCTGGCGCTCGACGCGCCGGTGACGCACTGGCTCCCGGATTTCAGGCCACTTGCTCCGGACGGGACGATGCCCGACATCACCATCCGGCAACTGCTCAGCCACACGGCCGGTCTCGGCTACGGATTTCTGGAGCCGGCGGACGGTCCCTATCATCGGGCGGGCGTCTCGGACGGCATGGATGCGTCGGACCTCACCCTCGACGAAAATGTCCGTCGTATCGGGACGGTGCCGCTGATCTTTGCGCCGGGCATGTCCTGGACCTACTCGCTGGCGACCGACGTGCTCGGTGCAGTGATCCAGCGCACAACCGGCCTGCCACTCGGCGAAGCGGTGCGCAGTCTTGTCACGGAGCCGCTCGGCCTTGTCGATACCAGGTTCACACCGATCAATCCCGATCGCCTCGCGGCCGCCTACACCGCCGATCCGGCCGGCTTGCGTCGCATGAGCGATCTGGAGATCGTGCAACTGTGGGAGGGGGTTGAAGGCTTGCGCCTCTTGCCAACGCGGGCCTTTGAGGCAAACGCCTTTCCGTCCGGTGGGGCGGGTATGATCGGCACGGCGGGCGATCTGCTCTGTCTCCTCGAAACCCTGCGAAACGGCGGTGCACCCCTGCTGCCGACATCGTTGGTGGACGAGATGGCAATCGACCACACTGTCAGTATGGACCTCGCGCCCTGGCCGGGGCGCGGATTCGGCCTCGGCTTCAGCATTCTGCGCGAT
This sequence comes from Sphingomonas sp. GW821-FHT04B01, assembly GCF_059420425.1. Classification (NCBI taxonomy): domain Bacteria; kingdom Pseudomonadati; phylum Pseudomonadota; class Alphaproteobacteria; order Sphingomonadales; family Sphingomonadaceae; genus Sphingomonas; species Sphingomonas sp. GW821-FHT04B01. The sequence continues at coordinate 29,934 of NZ_JBWKTR010000008.1, forward strand.
CCCGCAGAGGCGGGCTTTCCGGAACCACCCGGCACATGGCGCTTAGGCGGCGCCTATGGGCATTCGTGGTCAGTCGATCGGACCAACAAGCTCACGGTCGTCGCCTTCACGAACTCGGGCTTGGAGGGCCAATCACCCGGCGGACGGTTTCCGGCAGAACTCACCCAGGCGATCTATGCCGGGCTGTGATTCCCGAGGCGGACAGGGCCACAGTGGGATTACGCCGGTACTTCCCCGGCGCGCAGCCCATCACGCGCCGGAAAATGGTGCTGAAAGCCGCTTCGGATTCATACCCAACTGCGAAGGCAATGGTGCCAACGCTATCTTGCGTGCGTCGCAGACGGTCGGCGGCAAGGCGCATCCGCCAACCGATCAGATAGTCGAGCGGCGGCTGGCCGACAGCATCGCGGAACCTCACCGCGAAGCTGGTGCGCGACATGCCGGCGGTGTCCGCAAGTTCAACAAGCCGCCAGCGCCGGGCGGGGTCGGCATGGAGGGCGCCGATGGCCTTCGCCAAGCGCGGGTCGGACAGCGCGCCCAGCCAGCCGGAGCGCCGGTCACTGTCCGAGGCGAGCCAGAGCCGCAGCACCTGGAGCAGCATGATCTGCGCAAGGTGTTCGGCCATGAGCGTGCCGCCAGGCGGGCGGCTTTTCAGCTCCGCCGCAAGCTGCTCCAGCGCGAACCGCAGCACCGTGGCCTGGTTCGAAGCATCACGCACATGGACGATGGCCGGCAGCGCGCCAAGCAGCATATCCGCATGGTCGCCCGCAAACGAAAAACGGCCGCCCATCAGCAGGAAGTCACCGCCACCGTTGCAGGTCGCAATGCCGTCGACTGCCGTGTCGTAGATAGTCGGGGACTCGATCGTCGGCAGGGCGATGTCCGTCGCGAAGACGAAGGGGCGCCCACGGGTCAGCAGGAAACAGTCTCCGGCCTTAATCCGTTGTGGCGCAGCTTGGCCCTCGACCGACACCCAGCAGGCACCGCGCATGACGGCATTGAACTTAATGCCTTCGTGCGGCGGGAAACGGATCGCCCAGTCACCGCCGGCGTCAAGACCAGCGCTGATCGCACTTCTCGGCTTCAACAGGGAGAGGACTTCAGACAACGGGTCCAAGACGATAAATCCGAACGATCAAGAATGAATGGCGGATTATACCGCATGGATCATACGATTTCTACTGATCATCATGCTGAGCGAACACAAGTCGCCTGTCGCGGAGAAGCATCATGATCGATCAGCAGAAACCACTCGGCTCCGGGTTTGGAGCACAGACCACGGCGGCGGAAGTCCTGACCGGGATCGACCTCTCGGGAAAGATCGCGATCGTCACCGGCGGTCATTCAGGCCTCGGCCTAGAGACGACAAAGGCGTTGGCCGGGGCTGGTGCGCGGGTCATTGTCGCCGCGCGTCATCCGGCGGCAGCGGAGGCGGCGACGAAGGAGCTTCCCCGCGTCGCGATCGAGAAACTTGACCTGTCGGACCTCAGCAGTGTTCGCGCGTTCGCGGGACGCATCCTCGCAGCAGGTATCCATATCGATCTGCTGATCAACAATGCCGGCATCATGGCTTGCCCTGAGACGCGGGTCGGTCCCGGTTGGGAGGCGCAGTTCGCCACAAACCACCTCAGCCATTTCGCGCTGACCAATCGGCTGTGGCCCGCCCTGCGGGGCGGTGCGCGCGTCATCTCGGTTTCCTCCGCCGGCCATCACAGTTCGCCGATCCGCTGGGACGACATCCAGTTCACGCGCGGTTACGACAAGTGGCTCGCTTACGGCCAGTCGAAGACCGCCAATGCGCTGTTCGCCGTCCATCTCGACTGGTTGGGGCAACACCACGGCGTGCGCGCTTTCTCGCTTCACCCCGGCAAGATCTTCACGCCACTCCAGCGGCATCTGACGACGGACGAGATGACCGCCGAAGGCTGGCTCGATGCCAGCGGCGTGCCTGCCGACCCGACATTCAAGACACCGCACCAGGGAGCTGCGACACAGATCTGGGCGGCGACTTCGCCGCAACTCAATGGGCTTGGTGGGCTCTATTGTGAGGATTGCGACGTGGCCGTCCGCGCCGAACAGCTCGACGAGCCCTTCACCGGTGTGCGCGACTACGCCACCGGACGGGATGAGGCAAAACGACTCTGGGCACTGTCAGCCGACCTGACGTGCGTCGATAGCTTCGAGCGATAGGCCACGATGAGACGCACAGCGCCAAATAAGGCCAGCGATGATGAGGACGTGCCGAACCGCCGCGCGGGAAGAATACCACTCGTTGCCCTGAAGCAGGCCATTGCCGTCGCAGAATATCTCAATTTTCGGCACGCGGCCAACAGGCTCGGCGTCAGCCAGTCAAGCGTCAGTACCAGGATTAAGGCATTGGAAGAGGATCTCGGCATCTTACTGTTCGAGCGAAGGCATCGCGGCGTGCGCCTGACGGAGGCAGGGCGCAGTTTCATCGCAGAAGTCAAAACCGGGATCGAGCATCTCGACCATGCCATCATGACGGCTGGCGCTATTTCGACCGGCACTGTCGGGCGTCTCGCCATCGGGCTACATTCGTCGATCGCGGCTGGCTTCCTTGCCGATCTCCGGCGCCGGTATCGGGACGAATACCCGAACGTCGAGCTTGTGATCGCCGAGGGGCGGTCCGCCGACACAATCCGGCGGGTGCGGGAAGGTTCGCTCGACATCGCCTTCGTCATCGGCGTGGCTGATGAATCCGACTGCCGCTCCCGCATGATCTGGAGTGAGCCCTTTGTCATCGCCATGCCTGTCCATCATCCGCTGGCGACGGCCGAGAGTTTTGGATGGCTCGACCTAGCGTCGGAAACTTTCCTTGTCCGACATGGTGGCGCTGGTCCGCAACTGCTGAACCATATCACCCGCCGGATCGCCGAGCAGAGTCGGACGCCCAACATCCGACGTTGCGATGTCGGCCGCGACACGCTGATGCACGTGGTTGCCGATGGCGAAGGGGTTACGCTCACCACAGAAGCGGCGACCCATGTGCCATTTCCCGGCGTCGCGTTCCGTATGATCGCCGACGAGACGGAACAAGCGCGTTTCAGCGCCGTGTGGTCGCCACACAACCGCAGCCAGTCGCTGAAGAACCTGCTCGACCTGGCGCACCAGACGGGCAAGTCCGTCCACGGTGCAGCCCGACTGTCGCTTGACTAATTCTTGGGCTGATCGGTATCCGCTTTGAGCTGATCGAGCATATCGGCCGGCCGGATATCGAGCGCGCGTGTAATGTCGATAAATTCGATGACGTCGATCCGCCGTTCGCCATTCTCATACTTGGCGACGAAGGACTGCGGCTTGTTCAGCCGCTCGGCCAGTTCCGCTTGCGTCAGATTACTGTCCTTGCGCGCTGCCGAGAGAAGTGTCTGAAGAAGTTGCTGGCGGGGCGAGCGCAAGGATTTCTGCATTCGGAACGGCTCTCCATTGAAAATGAGAAGCCAATCCGCTAATCCTGATTCAGGATTATCCCATTTCAGGATTGCCGTTACCGTAGGTCCGAGGGAGGACCGCCAAATGCGTGTAAAACCCGAACTCGATCCCGACGTCGATGATCTGGCTCCTGTGGAGCCGGACGTGACGCTTTATGACGAGGCGCATTTCGTCACCTATCTGCGTCTGCTGGACGCCGAGACCGACGGTGCCGACTGGGCGGAGGTCGCGCGGATCGTGCTGCATCGCGATCCAGCGGCGGAGACCGGCCGGACCCGCACATGCTGGGAAAGCCATCTCGCCCGTGCGCAATGGATGACGAAGATCGGCTATCGCCGCATCCTCGAACAAGCGGTCGAGGATGCACGCTCCACACCACGCGGACATCCATGATGAGCACGCCGGGGCACGCCGATCCCGGCCGCGATCAGCAATATCTCGCCTACGCTGAAGCCTATACCGAAGCCGCCAAGCGGTTGGCCGACCGCGCGGATGATATAAGCGCAGTGCGCATCCCGTTCTTTCAGCTCGTCGCCCATGCGATCGAACTGATGCTGAAGGCGGTGCTCAGTCGTCAGGGACACGACGAGGAAAGGCTGATGATGATGGGACACTGGCTTGAGCGGTGCCATGTCCGGGCGATCGAGGGTGGCGCTGCTGGTCTGGAGAACGAGGAGTTCGCCGCGTTCATGGAAGCTCTGGATCGGCCTCACGCCATGCAGGCGTTCCGCTACCCGCAATGGTTCGACTGGCCCATGCTCGAACCGGCCGAGGCGATGCGCCTGTTGAGCCGGCAACTCGACATCGTGAGAGACTACCTGGTGCCCGGTCGCTGAACACAGCTACGACCGCCTCCGCAGACCATCCGATTTCTACGCCACGGTATCCGGCAGCACGCTCGCCGCTCTTTCCGGTTGCCTCTCGCGAAACCGCCCATTCTCTGATCGGCTCCGTCTCTTTTGCCGATTGGAACCTGTATGTCGGGAAGCCGTGTCCTCTGGGGCCAGATTACCATCGTCGTCGTCATCGCGGTGGCGGCGATCTGGGGCGCGACCGAGTGGACGGCATGGCGGCTCGGATTTCAGGCACAACTTGGCAGCCCATGGTTCGAGTTGGCCCGCTGGCCGGTCTACTATCCACCGCTGTTCTTCTGGTGGTGGTATTCCTACGACGCCTATGCGCCCGCGATCTTCGTCGAAGGGGCGATCATCGCCGCATCGGGCGGCTTCCTCTCCATCGCCGTCGCCATCACCCTGTCGATCATCCGGGCGCGCGAGGCGAAGAACGTCGCCACCTACGGCTCGGCACGCTGGGCGTCGCCGGAGGAAGTGAAGGCGGCCGGGCTGCTCGGACCGGATGGCGTGGTGCTGGGCCGGCTGGACCGCGACTATCTGCGCCATGACGGTCCCGAGCATGTGCTGTGCTTCGCGCCGACCCGTTCCGGCAAGGGTGTCGGCCTCGTCGTACCGACATTGCTGACCTGGCCGGGCAGCGTCATCGTCCACGACATCAAGGGTGAGAACTGGGGGCTGACGGCGGGTTTTCGCGCGCGCTACGGCCGCGTGCTGCTGTTCGATCCGACCGACGCGAAGTCCTCGGCCTACAATCCGCTGCTGGAGGTACGACGCGGCGATTGGGAAGTGCGCGACGTTCAGAACATCGCCGACATCCTGGTCGATCCCGAAGGCGCGCTCGATAAGCGGAACCATTGGGAAAAGACCAGCCATTCGTTGCTGGTCGGGGTGATCTTGCATGTCCTCTATGCCGAACCGGACAAGACGCTGGCCGGCGTCGCCAACTTCCTCTCCGATCCGAAGCGGCCGATGGAGGCGACGCTGCGCGCGATGATGTCGACGCCACATCTCGGCGAGGCCGGCGTGCATCCGGTCATCGCCTCGTCGGCGCGCGAACTGCTCAACAAATCCGACAACGAGCGGTCTGGCGTCCTGTCCACCGCCATGTCGTTCCTCGGCCTCTACCGCGATCCCGTGGTGGCGAAGGTGACGGCGCGCTGCGACTGGCGCATCGCCGATCTCGTCGCCGGCAAGCGGCCCGTCAGCCTCTATCTCGTCGTGCCGCCGTCCGACATCGCCCGCACCAAGCCGCTCATCCGCCTGATCCTCAATCAGGTCGGGCGGCGACTGACCGAGGAGTTGAACGCCGCCAACCGCCATCGCCTGCTGCTGATGCTCGATGAGTTCCCGGCGCTGGGGCGGCTCGACTTCTTCGAGTCCGCCCTGGCCTTCATGGCGGGCTACGGCATCAAGAGTTTCCTGATCGCGCAGAGCCTCAACCAGATCGAGAAAGCCTATGGCGCCAACAATTCCGTCCTCGACAACTGCCATGTCCGCGTCGCCTTCGCCACCAACGACGAGCGCACCGCCAAGCGCGTGTCGGATTCGCTCGGCACCGCGACCGAGATGCGCGATTCCACCAACTATGCCGGCCACCGGCTATCGCCCTGGCTCGGCCATCTCATGGTCTCCCGTCAGGAGACGGCCCGGCCGCTGCTCACCCCCGGCGAGGTGATGCAGCTTCCGCCTACCGACGAGCTGCTGCTGGTCGCGGGTGTACCGCCGATCCGGGCGAAGAAGGCGCGCTATTACGAGGACGCTCGTTTCAAGGAGCGGTTGCTGCCGCCGCCGGACCTTTCCGCCGGGGCCAAGATGTCGAAAGCGCCATCCGGCGACGACTGGTCGGCGCTGACGATCCCGACGCCCGCCGCTTCTTCCACACCGCCGCCACTCGCCGATGCCGAGGCCGATCCCGCCAATGCCGGCATCCGCCGCGAGCCGGAATTGCCCGAGCATGAAGAGATCGTTCCCGACGAGCGGCCGGCGGCCGGCGAGTTCGACGTGCTCGACGACGAACCGGACGTGGACGTCGCCAAATCCCGCACCATGCGCCAGCAGGTCACGTCTGTCGCGCGGCAGGCGACGATGGATCCGGCTGACGGCATAGACCTGTAAGGAGCCGCCACCATGCAGACCAAGGCCCGCATGAACGTCTATTTCGATCCGGACCTGTTGAAGAAGGTCGAGGCGCTGGCGCTGCGCCGCAACGTCTCCAAGTCGGCCGTGATCGAAGCTGCTGTCGCGTCCTTCCTGTCGGCCGATGCTTCGGAACGGCTGGAGGCGGTGTTCGCCCGCCGCATGGACAAGCTCGGGCGGCAGGTCGATGGCCTGGACGAGGATCTCGCCATCCTCGGCGAGACGCTCTCGCTGTTCATCCGCTTCTGGCTGACCGTGACCCCGCCGCTGCCCGACAGCGCCCAGGCGTCGGCGCGGGCGAAGGGCGCAGAGCGGTTCGATGGATTCCTGCAATCGCTGGGGCGACGGCTCGCGACCGGCGATCGGTTCCTGAAGGAGCTATCGCGGGATGTGGATGGGGCCGGCAATTCCAGTCGGGAATCCGACAGCTAAACGGGTGGCTGAACTCGGTTCATGTTCATTGCCGCGATCTCACCCAGCTTTCGTTTCAACCGCCTGAGGTCGCTATTGACGATCAGCTTATGCGCCGGCCCGACCGGCAACATATAGATGCGACCAAAGGCGTTGTGCGTGACGACGGACGATGTGATCGTGAGCACACGATCTGCTATCGAAAGACAGATCATGACATCGAGGTGCCGGTCCCGTTCAGTCAGAACCAGCATGTCGGGAGCATTGTGCTCTACCAGAAAGAAATCCAGCCGGTCGCCGACCTTCACAGTCTCTCGCCTCGCGCCCGAAAATCCACCGATCCGCTTCACGCCGAACAACGCGGAAATCGTGTCCCTCGTCTTGAAAGCCAGGCGCATCAGCGGCCGAGGCTCCGCCGTCATGAGATTCCAGGCCTCCAGCGGCGTAATCGCGGTGGGAAGCGTGACCGACCTGCTGTCGTAGTAATCGAGTTCTGGCGGCGGACGCAGGGTGAGAACAGGTGATGTGGTATTCAACATCATCTCCATGACCTATTCGACCGTTCCCGCAGCATACATAGATCACAGCAATCTTCGCCGCTACGGTCGTGCGGACTCTGCAAGCAGAAAGATCAGTGGCGATCCATCTGACGTTTCCAACCACGCCGATTGCCGCCGTTTCTTCGCCATAGTCGCACGCTGTTAAATACTTGTTGAATCAGCCAAACTTCCGGCTCTTTTAATCATCCCCGTTGGGGAAACGTCTGTGTCGTCCCCGGCGAGATCGGGGACGGAATGGCGGTATCACACCAGAATTCGGAGAGCTTGACGCGGGGCGCGCGGATGCTGCGCACCGCGCTCGGCCCCGCCATTGCGCGATTTCTGGAAGACCCCGCCGTCGTCGAAGTGATGCTGAACCCGGACGGGCGGCTGTGGATCGACCGGCTGTCGGAAGGCCTGTCCGATACGGGCGAGCGGCTCGCCCCGGCCGATGGCGAACGCATCGTGCGCCTGGTCGCACATCATGTCGGTGCCGAAGTCCATGCCGGTTCGCCCCGCGTCTCCGCCGAACTGCCCGAGACCGGCGAACGGTTCGAGGGGCTGTTGCCGCCGGTCGTGTCCGCACCCGCCTTCGCTATCCGCAAACCCGCCGTCGCCGTGTTCACGCTCGATGATTACGTCGCCGCAGGGATCATGTCGGCGGGTCAGGCCGAGGCGCTGCGCCTGGCTGTCGCGTCCCGCGCGAACATCCTTGTCGCCGGCGGCACATCCACCGGCAAGACGACGCTCACCAATGCGCTGCTGACCGAGGTCGCCAAGACCACTGACCGCGTCGTCATCATCGAGGATACGCGCGAGCTGCAATGCGCCGCGCCCAACCTCGTCGCCCTGCGCACCAAGGATGGCGTGGCGTCGTTGTCCGATCTCGTCCGCTCCAGTTTGCGCCTACGTCCCGACCGCATCCCGATCGGCGAGGTGCGCGGCCCGGAAGCGATTGACCTGTTGAAAGCCTGGGGCACCGGGCATCCCGGCGGCATCGGCACCATCCACGCCGGGTCGGCCATCGGCGCGATCCGCCGCCTCGAACAGCTCATTCAGGAAGCCGTCGTCACCGTGCCGCGCGCGCTGATCGCCGAGACCATCGATCTCGTCGCCGTCCTCGCCGGGCGCGGATCGCAGCGCCGGCTTGTCGAACTCGCCCGCGTCGGGGGTCTCGGCCGCGACGGCGATTACCGCGTCGTGCCTGCCGTCACCGACGGCGACGACATCCAGCCCGTCCTCAATCTTGAACCCAAAGGAGATATCCGATGATCCGCGTCTTCTCGCGCGGTTGCCACACCATGGCGACCGCGGCCCTTGCCGTTTCCGTCAGCCTGATGCTGGCGCCCGCCGCCCATGCCTCCGGTTCGTCCATGCCGTGGGAAGCGCCGCTGCAATCGATTCTCCAGTCGATCGAAGGCCCGGTCGCCAAGATCATCGCCGTCATCGTCATCATCTCGACCGGCCTGGCGCTGGCCTTCGGCGACACCTCGGGCGGCTTCCGCCGTCTGATCCAGATCGTCTTCGGCCTGTCGATCGCCTTCGCCGCGTCGAGCTTCTTCCTGTCGTTCTTCTCCTTCGGCGGCGGGGCGCTCGTCTGATGGCGGATATGGCCGATCATGCCGGAGACGTGCCGGGCTATGCCGTGCCGGTCCACCGGGCGCTGACCGAGCATATCCTGCTCGGCGGCGCGCCGCGTGGCCTCGCCATCCTCAACGGCACGCTGGCGGCGGCGCTGGGTCTGGGCTTGCGCCTTTGGCTGGTCGGCCTCGCCATCTGGGCGGTCGGGCATCTGGCCGCCGTCTGGGCGGCGAAGCGCGATCCGATGTTCGTCGATGTGGTGCGCCGCCATCTGCGCATCCCCGGCCACCTGTCGGTCTGAGGGGAGCGCTCACCATGATGAACCTCGCAGAATATCGCCGCGCCGCCACCCGTCTCGCCGACTTCCTGCCCTGGGTAGCGCTGGTCGGCTCCGGCGTCGTCCTCAACAAGGACGGCAGCTTCCAGCGCACCGCACGGTTTCGCGGTCCCGATCTGGATTCGGCGGTGCCGGCCGAACTGGTCGCGGTCGCCGGGCGATTGAACAACGCCTTCCGGCGATTGGGATCGGGCTGGGCGATCTTCGTCGAGGCGCAGCGCCATGAGGCGTCGTCCTATCCCGCCAGCAGCTTTCCCGATGCCGCCTCGGCACTGGTCGATGCCGAGCGCAAGGCGGACTTCGAGGAAGCCGGATCGCACTACGAATCCAGCTATTTCCTGACCTTCACCTATCTGCCGCCGGCCGAGGACGCCGCCCGCGCCGAGACCTGGCTGTACGAGGGCCGCGAGCGCTCCGGCGTCGATGGCCGCGAGATGCTCACCGGCTTCGTCGATCGCACCGACCGTGTGCTGCAACTGGTCGAAGGCTTCATGCCGGAATGCGTCTGGCTCGATGACGCCGAGACCCTGACCTACCTGCATAGCTGCGTTTCGAAGCATCGTCACCGCGTCCGCGTGCCCGAGACGCCGATCTATCTCGATGCGCTCGTCGCCGACCAGCCGCTCACCGGCGGGCTGGAGCCGCGTCTGGGTTCGGCGCATCTGCGTGTCCTGACCATCGTCGGTTTTCCGACCGCGACGACGCCCGGCCTGCTCGACGAGTTGAACCGGCTGGCCTTTCCCTATCGCTGGTCCACCCGAGCGATCCTGCTCGACAAGACCGACGCCACCAAACTGCTGACCAAGATCCGGCGGCAGTGGTTCGCCAAGCGCAAGTCGATCGCCGCCATCCTCAAGGAGGTGATGACCAACGAGGCCTCGGCCCTGGTCGATACCGACGCCGCCAACAAGGCCGCCGACGCCGACATGGCGCTGCAGGAACTCGGCGCCGACTATGCCGGTCTCGCCTATGTCACGGCGACGGTGACGGTCTGGGACGACGATCCCCGTATCGCCGACGAGAAGTTGCGCCTCGTCGAGAAGGTCATCCAGGGCCGCGACTTCACGGCGATGGCGGAGACGATCAACGCGGCGGACGCCTGGCTCGGCAGCTTGCCCGGCCATGTCTACGCGAATGTCCGGCAACCGCCGATTTCCACTTTGAACCTCGCCCACATGATCCCGCTTTCAGCGGTGTGGGCGGGTCCGGAACGGGACGAGCATTTTGCAGCGCCCCCACTGCTGTTCGGCAAGACCGAAGGCTCGACCCCGTTCCGGTTATCCCTTCACGTCGGCGACGTCGGGCATACGCTCATCGTTGGCCCAACCGGCGCCGGCAAGTCCGTCCTGCTGGCGCTCATGGCGCTTCAGTTCCGGCGCTATGCCGGTGCGCAAGTATTCGCCTTCGACTTCGGCGGCTCGATCCGGGCCGCCGCGCTCGGCATGGGCGGCGACTGGCATGATCTCGGCGGTGGATTGAGTGACGGCAGCGCTGAGAGCGTGTCGCTCCAACCGCTCGCCCGCATCGACGACGTGCCCGAACGCGGCTGGGCCGCCGACTGGATCGTGGCCATCCTCACCCGTGAGGGCGTCGCCATCACCCCCGAGGTGAAGGAATACATCTGGACGGCGCTGACCTCGCTTGCCAGTGCGCCGGTCGGCGAACGCACCATCACCGGCCTTGCAGTCCTGCTGCAATCCAACGACCTGAAGCAGGCGCTGCGACCCTACTGCGTCGGCGGCGCGCACGGTCGCCTATTGGACGCCGAGGCCGAATATCTCGGCTCCGCCACCGTTCAGGCCTTCGAGACCGAGGGGCTGATCGGCACCGAGGCCGCACCCGCCGTCCTGGCCTATCTGTTTCACCGGATCGGCGACCGGCTAGACGGTTCTCCGACGCTCATCATCATCGACGAGGGATGGTTGGCCCTTGATGACGAAGGGTTCGCCGGCCAGCTCCGCGAGTGGCTGAAGACCCTGCGCAAGAAGAACGCGTCCGTCATCTTCGCCACGCAGTCGCTCAGTGACATCGACGGGTCTGCCATCGCACCCGCCATCATCGAGAGCTGCCAAACCCGGCTTCTGCTCCCCAACGAACGGGCGATCGAGCCACAGATCACCGCCATCTATCGGCGCTTCGGCCTCAACGACCGCCAGATCGAGATCCTCGCACGGGCGACGCCCAAGCGGGATTACTACTGCCAGTCCCGGCGCGGCAACCGGCTGTTCGAGCTGGGCCTCAGCGACGTGGCGCTGGCGCTCTGCGCCGCATCCTCGAAGACCGACCAGACCCAGATCGCCCGCATCGTCGCCGACCACGGCTGCGACGGTTTCCTTGCCGCCTGGCTGCGCCATCGCGGCGTCGATTGGGCCGCCGACCTCATTCCCGACCTCACCAACCTGGAGATTTCGTCATGACCTCTCGTCGTCTTTTCGGGCGCCGCATCGCAGCGGTGTTGCTCGCCACCCCCATAGCGCTGTCGCCGGTGCTCATCGCCCCGGCTCATGCCCAGTTCGGCCGCATCGTGTTCGATCCGTCCAACTATGCCCAAAACATCCTGACGGCGGCGCGAACTCTTCAGTCGGTCAATCAGCAGATCACCCAGCTTCAGAACGAAGCCCAGATGCTGATGAACCAGGCCCGCAATCTCGCCAGCCTGCCATATTCGTCGCTCCAGCAATTGCAGCAGTCGGTCCAGCGCACCCAGCAGCTTCTCAGCCAGGCGCAGAACATCGCCTTCGACGTCCAGCAGATCGATCGTGCCTTCCAGCAGCAATACGGCAATGTCTCGATGTCGGCGTCCGACAGCCAGCTTGTCACGGACGCCCGGTCGCGCTGGCAAAATACCGTGGGCGGCTTGCAGGACGCGATGAAGGTGCAGGCCGGCGTCGTCGGCAATATCGACACCAACCGCGCCCAGATGTCGGCGCTGGTCGGATCGAGCCAGTCCGCCACCGGCGCGCTCCAGGCGACGCAGGCGGGCAACCAGCTTCTTGCGCTCCAGGCCCAGCAGCTCGCCGATCTCACCGCGCTCATTGCCGCCAACGGCCGGGCGCAGGCGCTGACCGAGGCCGAACGCGCGGCGGCGGCCGAACAGGGCCGCGAGCAGCGTCGCCGCTTCCTGACGCCGGGCACGGGCTACCAGCCCGGCAACGCCCAGATGTTCAACAACGGCAACAACTGAACGGGGGATAGCGCTATGGACGGCAAGACCCTCGCGCGCCTCGGCGCGGTCATCTTCGTCGCCATCGCCGTCACGGCGACGGCGATCGAGATGACTCGCCAGGACGAGGCACCGGCCAACGCGGTTGCGCCCAGACTGGCTCCGGCCGCGCCCGATCCGCTGCGCGAGGGACAGCGCCGGTGCCAACGGCTCGGCGAGGCCGGCGCGCGTGACGCCGAATGCCTGCGCGTCTGGGCCGAGAGCCGCGACCGTTTCCTGGGTCTCGACAGGTCGCCGCGACCCACGGCCCCGCAATCTGCGCCGCCCGCAACCGCGAACGCCGATCCCGTCACCAAGCAGACCGCGCCGGCCGAGCCCGGCGTGGCTGAGGAGCGCTGACCATGGGCGGCACCGGCGTCATCGACCAGTTCCTGGCCGTCTTCACCCGCTACATCGACAGCGGCTTCGGCCTGCTGTCGGGCGAGGTCGCCTTTATCGCCACGACGCTGATCGTCATCGACGTGACGCTGGCGGCGCTGTTCTGGTCGATGGGCGGCGACGACGACATTATCGGCCGCCTCGTCAAGAAGACGCTGTTCGTCGGGGTGTTCGCCTACATCATCGGCAACTGGAACAACCTTGCCCGCATCGTCTTCGAGAGTTTCGCCGGTCTCGGCCTGAAGGCATCGGGCACGGGGTTCACGACCGCCGATCTCCTTCGCCCCGGCAAGGTGGCGCAGGTCGGTCTTGACGCCGGACGGCCGCTGCTCGAATCGATCTCCGGCCTGATGGGCTGGATCTCCTTCTTCGAGAATTTCATCCAGATCGCCTGCCTGCTGTTCGCCTGGGCGCTGGTGCTGCTCGCCTTCTTCATCCTCGCCATCCAGCTCTTCGTCACCCTGATCGAGTTCAAGCTGACGACGCTGGCCGGCTTCGTGCTGATCCCGTTCGGCCTGTTCGGCAAATCCGCCTTTATGGCCGAACGGGTGCTGGGCAACGTCATTTCCAGCGGCATCAAGGTCCTGGTGCTGGCCGTCATCATCGGCATCGGCTCGACCCTGTTCAGCCAGTTCACCGCCGGTTTCGGCGGCACCGCGCCGACGATCGACGACGCCATGGCGATCGTGCTGGCGGCGCTATCGCTGCTCGGCCTCGGCATCTTCGGTCCCGGCATCGCCAACGGCCTCGTCTCCGGCGGCCCGCAGCTTGGTGCGGGTGCGGCGATCGGCACGGGTCTGGCGGCAGGCGGCATGGTCGCCGCCGGTGGCGCGGTGATCGGCGCCGTCGCGTCCGGCGGGGCTGCTCTCGCCGGTGGCGCTGCCGCTGCCGCCCGAGGCGGTGCGACGCTGGCGGGTGGCGCCACCGCCGCCTATCGCGCGGGCGGCGCATCCGGCGTCGCCGGCACCGGCGCGTCCAATGCCGGAGCCGCCATCGCCAGTCCGTTCAAACGCGCCGCCGCGTCCATGAAGGACAGTTTCCAGGCCGGTGAACGCGCTGTCAGCGGCGAGGCCGCACCGGATGACGCCGCCGGATCACCGTCCGCATCATCCTCATCTCACGCCAGCGCCGGCGGACCGCCCGCATGGGCCAAGCGCATGAAGCGCGGCCAGCAGGCCTCGCACGGCATTCAGGCCGCCGCCCATGCCGTCAAATCCGGTGACAGCCACGGCGGCGGCTCTTCCGTCAACCTCTCCGAAAGCGACCGCTGATGTTCAAACGACCTTCCACCCATTATGGCAAGACGCCCCAGCCCGAGACCCCGTACCAACGCGCTGCCCAGGTCTGGGACGACCGCATCGGCTCCGCCCGAGTGCAGGCGAAGAACTGGCGGCTGATGGCCTTCGGCTCGCTGATCCTGTCGGCCGGGCTATCCGGCGCGCTGGTCTGGCAATCGGCCAACGGCTCGATCGTGCCGTGGGTCGTGCAGGTCGACAGGCTGGGGCAGGCGCAGGCCATCGCACCGGCCGTCGCCGACTACCGTCCGACCGATCCGCAGATCGCCTGGCACCTCGCGCGGTTCATCGAGCAGGTTCGCAGCATTCCAGCCGATGCGATCATCGTGCGGCAGAACTGGCTGCGCGCTTACGAGTTCACCACCGATCGCGGCGCGATGGCGCTCAATGACTATGCCCGCGTCAACGACCCCTTCACCAAGGTCGGCAAGCAACAGGTCGCCGTCGATGTGTCGTCCGTCATCCGGGCGTCACCGGACTCGTTCCGCGTCGCCTGGGTCGAGCGCCGCTATCAGGACGGAAGCCTCGCTTCCACCGAGCGCTGGACCGCCATCCTCACCATCGCCGTCGTCGCCCCGCGCGACGCAGAGAAACTCCGGGCCAATCCGCTCGGCATCTACATCAACGCCATCAACTGGTCGAAGGAGCTTGGACAATGATCCGGCCGTCTCAACTGACCGCCGGATCTCCGGCGAACCGTATTCCCGCAAAGCCGCGGAAGCGTAGAGCCGCATTCGCGGTTCTGTTGCTCTCCGCCACGATGCTCGCCGGCTGCGCCACGATGCAGAAGCCGCCCGAGATCGCCTACGACGATGCCATGCCGGTCGTGCAGACTGTCGATGCCCCATCGCCCGTGACGGTCGTCGAACTGCCACGACCCTTGCCGGTGCCCGGCCAGATGAAGCCGGTGGAGCAATCCCGCCGCGCGCCAGAACCAATCGATCCCGCCGCCCGCGTCAATCAGGCCAATGCCGCCGCGCGCATCCAGCCGGTGCGCGACGGCTTCATCAACGCCATGCAGGTCTATCCCTATACCGGCGGCGCGCTCTATCAGGTCTACACCGCCGTCGGCCAGATCACCGACATCGCGCTCCAGCCGGGCGAAACCCTCGTCGGTTCCGGACCCGTTGCGGCCGGCGACACCGTGCGCTGGATCATCGGCGATACGCTCAGCGGTTCCGGCGCAACGCAACAGGTCCATATCCTGGTCAAGCCGACCCGGGCCGAGCTGATGACCAACCTCATCATCAACACCAACCTGCGCACCTATCACATGGAACTGCGCTCGACCGAGCGGACCTATATGGCCTCGGTGTCCTGGCAGTATCCGCAGGATCAGCTCATCGCGCTGCGCCGCCAGAACCAACAGGCCGAGGCCGCGCAGCCGATCGCCAGCGGCGTCGATCTCGCCAACGTCAACTTCCGCTATGCGATCGAGGGCGACCGGGCACCGTGGCGGCCCTTGCGCGCCTTCGACGATGGTCGGCAGGTGTTCATCGAGTTCCCGCGCGGCATCGCCCAGGGCGAGATGCCGCCGCTGTTCGTCGTCGGCACCGAGGGCGACACCTCCGAGCTCGTGAACTACCGGGTGCGCGGTCGGCACATGATCGTTGACCGGCTGTTCGCCGCCGCCGAACTGCGTTTCGGCACGGGCGACACCCAGCGCCGTGTCCGCATCACCCGAACCGACGGGAGGCCGGCATCGTGAGCGAGATCGATCCCGACAACAGCGCCAAGCCTGGGCCGACGCCAGACACGGATGACGATGACGCCAAGCCGCTGACCGGGGAGCCGGTCGCGCCCATGCGCCTGCGCGCCGAGCCGCCGCGCGTTACCCGCCTGTCGCGCAAGGTGCTGATCGGTCTCGGCCTGGTCGCCAGCGCCGGGATCGGCGGCGCGCTGATCTATGCGCTCCAGACCCGTGATGGCGGCGGCGGAAATGTCGAACTCCATTCGACCGAGAACCGTGCAACCGCCGATGGGCTCAATGGTCTGCCGAAGGATTATACCGGCCCGATCCTCGGACCCGCTTTGCCGGGCGACCTCGGGCGACCGATCCTCGACGCCCAGAACCGCGGTCAGCCCGTGCCCGCGCCGGGCATTGGCACACCCGCCGCGACTCCACCGGGTCTCAGCGCCGAAGAGCAGCGCCGGCTTCAGGAAATCGAAGCGGCGCGAACCGGCAAGCTGTTCGCATCGACAGAGACGCGCAACGTTACGTCACCGGCGGCCACGACCACCAATACCACGCCGCCAATGCCGGACCTGACCAGCCTTGGCTTGGCTCCACAGCCGGCAACACCTTCGGCGCAGGACCGCCAACTCGCCTTCCTCAACCAGACGCCCGACAAGCGCACCGTCGCGCCCGATCGTGTCGCCGCACCGGCCTCGCCGAACGTGCTTCAGGCAGGTGCCGTGATCCCGGCGGCGCTCATCACCGGCATCCGCTCCGATCTCCCCGGCCAGATCACCGCCCAGGTCACGGAAAACGTCTATGACAGCCCCACCGGCCGCATCCTGCTCGTGCCGCAGGGCACCCGGCTGATCGGCCAGTATGACAATGGCGTCGGCTTCGGGCAACGCCGTGTCCTGCTGGTCTGGAACCGCCTCATCCTGCCCAACGGCCGCTCGATCGTGCTGGAACGCCAGCCGGGCGCGGACGCCGAAGGCTATGCGGGCCTCGAGGATGGCGTCGATTATCACTGGGGCGAACTGTTCAAGGCGGCGGCGCTCTCGACGCTGCTCAGCATCGGCGCCAACACGGGATCGTCCAGCGACGAAAGCGATTTGCTCAGCGCCATCCGCGACGGTGCTTCCGACAGCATCGCCCAGACAGGCCGGCAGATCGTCCAGCGCCAGCTCAATATCGCCCCGACGCTCACCATCCGGCCGGGCTTCCCCGTCCGGGTCATCGTCACCCGCGATCTCGTGCTCGAACCCTATGGAGCCACGCCATGACCAAGCTGAAGCTCGGCCCCATCGCCGACGACAAGCCGGTGAAGGTGACGGTGGAATTGCCCGCCGACTTGCATCGCGACCTCACGGCCTATGCCGACGTACTCGGCCGCGAGAACAACCATCCGCCGACCGATCCCGTTCGCCTGATCGTGCCGATGCTGGAGCGGTTCATCGCCACCGATCGGGCGTTCGCGAAGGCGCGGCGGATCACGCCCTCCGGCAGGGGTGGGCAATCATGATGACGAGGGCCGCCCATGTTCGCGTGACCGATCGCGAAACCCGATCGAGGTATCGCAGCGCGCCGTCTTCACAGTCAGCGCAAACCGCCGATGCTGGGAGAATTGCGCGGCGTCAGGGCGAAGGCCAGCATCAGGATGAAGGGTCAGGTGTCGTTACGGTTGGTCATCTCACAGAACGCGATTCCCATGTCCCGGCGCGCCGCTGATCGCCCGCAACGCCGGCTCCGTATCGTGTCCGGCGCTCTGCCCGACGACCTCTACGACTATATCCCGCAGGACGACATCGAGACGCCGGCCCCGCGCATCGGCCGGCCGCCGAAGCATGACGTCGAAACCTGGACCGTGACCGACGACTGGCCCGAGCGCGTGCCGGTGACGGAGGCTGAGATCGACCTGTTCGAGGCATGGTTCGGCGACATCTTCGACGAGATATTCGGACCGTCTACATGATGCGTTCGCGCATCGCGGATAGGCGCGGCTGCGCCGTTTTCGCTTGTTAAAGTTGCGTCGGTATGATAACTATATCGGCGAGTATCTGGTTCGCCGTTTTGACACCTTCGTCGGTCGGCAAGCGCCCCAAGGGAGGCCACGCCCGTGACCACGCTGAAGGTCGGTATAGCCGATCCCGAAGAGATGAAGGCCCGCACGCAGCGCGTTGCGCGGGGGGAGGAGAAGCCGTCGCCGGGTGATCCGGCTGCCTGGTTCGTCTCGACGGAATCCTTCGCCAAGGTCTTGTCGGCTCCCAATCGCGAGATGCTGCGCGTCA
This sequence comes from Sphingomonas sp. GW821-FHT04B01, assembly GCF_059420425.1. NCBI lineage: Bacteria > Pseudomonadati > Pseudomonadota > Alphaproteobacteria > Sphingomonadales > Sphingomonadaceae > Sphingomonas > Sphingomonas sp. GW821-FHT04B01. Next base: position 48,101 of record NZ_JBWKTR010000008.1, read on the forward strand.
TCGCGCACGAAAAGCCGGATTCGCTCGACGCTCTGGCCGCACTGACCGGGCGTGCGAAGTCCAACCTCTCCCGTACCCTGAAAGCCATGATCGGCTACGGCCTGATCCGTATGGAGCGCGATGGTCGCAAGCTTGCACCGAAGCTCATCCACGATCGCGTCGTGCTGGAACTGGCGTTGACCGGCCCGCGCCGCCAGCCATCCCGCCGCAAGGAGACCGACCATGAATAAAGAAGCTCCCATGGTCGCCACGCGCGCCGCCCTCTATCTTCGGGTCTCGACCGCGCGTCAGGCCGAGCATGACGTCTCCATTCCCGACCAGAAGCGCCAGGGCGAGGCTTACTGTCTGTCGCGTGGCTATCAGCTTGTCGACACCTACGTCGAGCCGGGCGCGACCGCCACCAACGATCGCCGCCCCGAGTTCCAGCGCATGATCGAAGCGGGCACGTCCAAGCCCGCACCGTTCGATATCGTCGTCGTCCACTCGTTCAGCCGCTTCTTCCGCGATCACTTCGAGCTGGAGTTCTACGTCCGCAAGCTGGCCAAGAACGGGGTGAAGCTCGTCTCCATCACCCAGGAGATGGGCGACGACCCGATGCACGTCATGATGCGCCAGATCATGGCGCTGTTCGACGAGTATCAGTCCAAGGAGAACGGCAAGCACGTCATGCGCGCCTTGAAGGAGAACGCCCGGCAGGGCTTCTGGAATGGCGCGCTGCCGCCCATCGGCTATCGCATCGTCGCGGCCGAGCAGCGCGGGACGAAGACTAAGAAGAAGCTGGAGATCGATCCGCTCCACGCCGACACCGTGCGGCTGATCTACCGGCTGGCGCTGGAGGGGAACGGCATGTCCGGCTCGATGGGCGTCAAAGCCATCGTCAGCCATCTGAACGCGCGCCGCATCTTCACCCGAGACGGCGGGCGCTGGGGCATCGGCCAGCTTCACCGCATCCTGACGCGGCGCACCTATATCGGCGAACACGAGTTCAACAAGCGCTCCAAGACCAAGGAACTGAAGCCCGTCAGCGAGATCGTGACGGTTCCCGTGCCGCCGCTGATCGACCTTGAAACCTTCGACGCGGTGCAGGCGCATCTGAAAGCCCGCAATCCCAAGGTCACGCCGCCGCGCGTGGTCAGCGGCCCGACCTTGCTGACCGGCATCTGCTTCTGCGCCAAGTGCGGCGGAGCCATGACCATCCGCACCGGCAAGGGCGGTCGCTATCGCTACTACACCTGCTCGATCAAGGCGCGGCAGGGCGAGACCGGCTGCTCGGGCCGCTCGATCCCGATGGAGAAGCTCGACACGATCGTCGCCAGCCATATCGAGGACCGGCTGCTCCAGCCCGACCGGCTGGAGGAGGTGCTGGCCTCCGTCCTCGACCGCCGGCACGAGCGGGCCGAACGGCGGCAGGACCATATCGCCGAGTTGAACCGCCGTGCGGCCGAGACCGACCTGCGCCTGAAGCGCCTCTATGACGCGATCGAATCAGGCGTCGCCGATATCTCCGATCCAGCGCTGAAGGACCGTATCGCCGGCTTGAAGGCGCTCCGCGACCAGGCGCAGGTCGATGCCGAACGGGCGCAGGCCATGCTCGAAAGCTCGGGCAATCAGGCCGTCACACCCGCCACGGTGCGTCGATTCGCCGACGTGGCGCGCCAGCGCATCCGGCTCGATGGGGGCGGCTATCGGCGGGATCATCTGCGTGCCTTCGCCCAGCGGGTCGAGGTCGCAGAGACCGAAGTTCGCATCATGGGATCGAAGGGAGAGCTGCTGCGCACGCTCTCCGCCGTTTCCAGCGGGAAATCGGCGGCAATCGGCGTGCCCAGCTTGGGACTGAAGTGGCGGAGCGGGAGGGATTCGAACCCTCGATACGCTTTTGACGTATACTCACTTTCCAGGCGAGCGCCTTCGACCACTCGGCCACCGCTCCGCATGTCCTGGAAAGGCGCGCGTAGCCGGTCCGCATCCGGGCTGCAAGTGATTGCGTGATCGGCGCGCCTGGGCCAGTCTCGCGGCCATGCTGAGTCTGCTCCTTCTCGCCGCCGCGCCGCCGCCCCAGGCCGCCCCCGCCGCCTCCCCCGCCGACCCGGTCGAGGCAGACTGGCGCGCGGTGCCCGACGACGAATTGCTGGTGATGACTCTCGCCACCGGCAAGCAGGTCGTCATCCGGCTCGCGCCGGGCTTCGCCCCCGCGCACGTCGCCAACATCCGCACGCTCGCCCGGGCGCGCTGGTGGGACGATGCCAGCGTCTATCGGGTGCAGGAGAATTGGGTGGCGCAATGGGGCGACGCCACCGAGAAGAAGCCGCTGCCCGCCGGCATCACCGATCATCCCGCCGCCGAGTTCGAGATCGCCGCCTTCCGGCCCGCGGTACGGATGACGAAGGCGGACAGCTATTCGACCGCGAGCGGCATCACCGCGGACGGCTGGCCGGTTGCGACCAACGGGCGGCAGGCGTGGCTGACGCATTGCTACGGCATGGTCGGCGTCGCGCGCGACGCCTTGCCGAGCACCGGCTCGGGTGCCGAATTGTTCACGCCGATCGGCCAGTCGGCGCGGCGGCTCGATCGCAACTATACCGTCGTCGGGCGGATCGTCGAGGGGATGGGGTATCTGTCGGGCCTGCCGCGCAGCGATGCGGCGATGGGCGTCTATGCGACCGCGGCGGAGCGGCTGCCGATCGTCTCGGTGCGGCTGGTCAGCGACATGGCCGCGGGCGACCGGCCGCATTTCCAGTATCGCAGCGCCGACAATCCACGGTTCGCCGCCGCGGTGGCCAAGCGCGAAACCCCCGACGCGCCGACGGTCGGGCTGGGCGGCGCGGCGGTGTGCGACGTGCTGCCGGCGGTCCGGCGCACGCCGCGCTAGCCGATCAGCTCGCGGCGACCCAGGCGGCGACCTCGACCGCGACCTGATTGGCCGCCTGGCTGATCGCCGGGCCGGCGCTCGCCGCGTCGATCGCGGTCACCGGTACGCGTGCCTCGAACCGGCGCTTCTCGACCGTCTCCTTGCCGGCGCGGGTCAGCGACGCGTCATAGGTCACCACCGCCTCGCGCGTCGTCGCGTCGAGGCCGAAGCGACGCAATTCGCCGGCGAGCGTCGCGCTCGGGTCGGCGATCGACTGGACGGTCGAGAGCACCACCATGTTGCTGCGCGCCGACACCGTGTCTGACAGCAGCCGCGCGAACAGCCGCGCCGGCGGCTCGGCCCATAACGCGTCCTTGACGTAGGCGATCGTCGTCGGGGTCGCCTGCACCGGCACCCGCCCGCCGGCGATCGCGGTCGGCGTCGACGGCACCTGGATGGTGATCGAGCGCGTCTTCGCCGAATTCTGGTCGGCACCGACCGCGGGCGCCGAGGTCGCGTCGAGCGTCAGCAGCGAGGGCGGCGGCTTGGCGCCGAAGCTGATGCAGCCGGCGAGCGGCAGCGCCGCGGCGAGGAGGAGAAGCTTGGTCTTCATGATCTCACTTGCCCTTGTAATCGGGGAGCTTCTGCTGGCCGATCAGCGAACTGGCGCCGCCCTGATCGACCTTGTCGGCGATCGACGACAGCGCCGTCGCGGTGACGCGCAGGTCGCGGACCAGCCGGTTCGCCTCCGGTATCGTCTGCTTGGAGAAGGTCTGCAGGCCCGGCCGCGCGTCCTGGATCGCCGAGTTGAGCGTCTCGGCGCTCTGCTGCGCCGAGGCGATCGCCTTGTTGAGGTTCTGCATCGTCGGCTTGACGTCCTCGGCGAGCAGGCCGTTGGTCGTCTCGGCGAGCTTGCCGATCTGCTGCGAGGCGTCGCCCGCCTGCTGGATCGCGATGCGCGTCTGCGCCAGCGTCGCCGCGATCTCCGGCCCGCGATCGGCGAGCGCGCCCGACAGACGGTTCGTATTCTCGAGGATGCCGGCGATCGACGCCTGGTTGCGGTCGGTCAGCAGCCCGGTCAGCCGCTCGGTCAGCGTCGACAGCCGCTCGAGCAGCTGCGGCGCCGAATTGAGAATCGCGCCGATGCCGCCCTGCTTGGTCGGGATGACCGGCACGCCATAGGGGCATTGCGTCGCATCGGCACGCTCGGGGCAGACGATCGGTGGCGCGCCCTTGCGGGCGCCGTCGAGCGCGACGGTGCTGGTGCCGGTGAAGCTGCCCTGGATCGTCGCGGTGGTGCCGAGCAGGATCGGCGTCTCCTCGTTGACGGTGACGCGGACGCGGACGAACTGCGGATCGGGCTTCCACAGTGCGATCGTCTTGACCTGGCCGGTGGGAACGCCGGAATAGGTGACCGTCGATCCCTTCGCCAGACCGTCGACCGACTGTTTGAAAAAGATGTCGTATTCACGCTCGGTGGCACCGCCGAGGCGGGCGATCCAGATCGTGAAGATCGCGAGCGCGGCGAGCAGGATCAGCACCACCGCGCCGACGATCACATGGTTGGAACGGGTTTCCATCAGTCGGTCCCTACAGGGGGTCGGGCCGGTTCGGCCGGTTCGGTGGCGGCGGCCGGACTTGCCGCGATCTGCTGCGTCTTCACTTCGGTCGGATGCTGCGACGCGTCCGCATGCGCTTCCTGGGTCGCGATCGCGGCGCGGCCGCGCGGCCCCTTGAAATATTCCTCGATCCACGGATGGTCGAGGGCGAGCAGTTCGTCGATCGTGCCGACCGCGATCACCTTCTTGTCGGCGAGCACCGCGACGCGGTCGCAGATCGCATAGAGCGTGTCGAGATCGTGGGTGATCAGGAAGACGGTGAGCCCCAGCGTCTTCTGCAACGATTTGGTGAGGCCGTCGAACGCCGCCGCGCCGATCGGGTCGAGCCCCGCGGTCGGCTCGTCGAGGAACAGCAATTCGGGATCGAGCGCGAGCGCGCGGGCGAGGCCGGCACGCTTCTTCATGCCGCCCGACAGTTCGGCGGGATATTTGGGTCCGGCGTCGGGCGACAGGCCGGTCATCACCACCTTGTAGGCGGCGATCTCCGCCATCAGCGCGGGGTTGAGGTCGCCGTAGAACTCGCGCAGCGGCACCTGCACGTTCTCGGCGACGGTCAGCGTCGAGAACAATGCGCCGCCCTGGAACAGCACGCCCCAGCGCTTGCGGATGTCGGTCGCCTCGGTCTCCTCGCGGCCGATCGTCGGTTCGCCGAAGACGGTGATGTCGCCCTCGACCGGCGTCTGCAGCCCGATGATCGAGCGCATCAGCACCGACTTGCCGGTGCCCGAGCCGCCGACCACGCCGAGGATCTCGCCGCGACGCACGTCGAGGTCGAGATTGTCGTGGACGACCGCGTCGCCGAAGGCGTTCTTGAGGCCGCGCACCTGGATGATCGGTGCGTCGTCCTGCGGCTCGCGCTGCGCCATCAGTTCCACCCCACCCAGGTGAAGAACACCGCGAAGAAGGCGTCGAGCACGATGACGAGGAAGATCGCCTGCACCACCGCCGACGTGGTGCGCAGCCCGACCTGTTCGGCGTCCGATTCGACCAGCATGCCCTGGAAACAGCCGGCGATGGCGATGATCGCACCGAACACCGGTGCCTTGATGAGGCCGATGTAGAGGTCGGTGATCGGCACGACCTCGCGGATGCGCTGGATGAAGGTGACCGGCGGGATGTCGAGCGACACCCAGGCGAGCAGGCCACCGCCGATGATCGCGATCAGCGAGGAATAGAAGCCGAGCAGCGGCATCAGCAGCACCGCGGCGATCGTCCGCGGCAGCACCAGCGCCTCCATCGGGGAGACGCCGATGGTGCGCATCGCGTCGATCTCCTCGGTCAGCTTCATCGTGCCGAGCTGCGCGGCGAAGGCCGAGCCGGAGCGGCCGGCGACCATGATCGCGGTCATAAGTACACCAAGTTCACGCAATGTGAGCCGGCCGACCAGATTAATGGTAAATACTTCTGCCCCAAATTGGCGGAGCTGGACCGCGCCCTGCTGGGCGATGACGATGCCGATCAGGAAGCTCATCAGACCGACGATGGCGAGCGCCTGGACGCCGACCACCTCGAACCGGTGCACCGTCGCGTTGAAGCGGAAACGGCTGGGATGACGCACGACGTTGACGAAGGCGATCGTCGTCGCGCCCATGAAGCCGAGCAGGCCGTACAGCGTACGCAGCGTGATGATGACCGCATCGCCGATCTCGCCGAGCATCTTGCTGAAGGCGTTGCGCGCATGCGGGGCCAGTGCGACCGGACGGTCGGCGGCGACCACCGAATCGAGCAGATAGCAACCGTCCTCGTCGAGCCCCTCGATCGCCGCCTCGTGGCGGGTCGCGAGGCGATGGACGACCCAGGCGCCGACGGTGTCGATCCGGCCGATGCCGCTGAGATCGATCCGCTCGACCGGGCCGCTGATCGCGTCGAGCCGGTCGGGCAGCGTGCCGAGCGTCCGCAACAGCAGATCACCGGAAAAGCGAAGGGTTCCGCCGCTGTCCTGCTCGAATTCGGCTGTGGCGCTCATCGCTTGCGCTTGTGCGGCAAGTTCCGATCCACGGCAAGGCGTTTATCATACGGGACGGTTGGGTTGACCGGACAGCGCGGGTTCACAACAGCACGTCGACGGCATGGATGGCGAGGCCGACCAGCCCGCCGACCAGCGTGCCGTTGATGCGGATATATTGCAGGTCGCGACCGACCGCATTCTCCAGCCGGCTGGTGATCGTATCGGCATCCCAGCCGCGCACCGTCTCCGAGACCAAACGGACGATGCCGTCGCCATAATCCGCGGCGATGCCGACCACGGCGCGGCGGACGAAGCGGTTGATCGTATGCGACAGCCGCGGGTCCTGCGTCAGCGTCTGGCCGAGCTGGCGCAGCATGTCGCCGAGCTGGCCCTGCATCGCCCCCTCGGGATCGCGCGCGATGCGGAGCAGGCCGGCGCGTGCCGACTCCCACAGCCCGTCGAGCCAGCGCTGCATCGCCGGATTGGCGATCAGTTCGACCTTCATCGCCTCGACGCGGGCGCGGGTGGCGGGATCGAATTGCAGGTCCCAGGCGAGTCGGTCGAGCCCCTCCTCCGCCTTGAGGCGCAGCGGATGCTGCGGATCGTCGGCCATGTCGGCGACCAGTTTGTCGAGCCCGGCGATGAGCTTGTCCGCCACCGTCTCGTCGAGCCCGGTCCAGCGCAGGATCGATCCGGCGCGGTCGTGGACCATCTGGCGGATGAGATGCTCGTTGGCGGCGAGCGCCTTCGCTCCCCAGCGGATCGCGCCGTCGAGCAGCGGCGCGTGGCGCTGTTCGGCGAGCGCCGCCTGCATCACCCGGCCGAGGATCGGCGCGACCTCCGTCTCGCGCAGCCGGGCGGCGATGCCGGCCTTGACCATGCCGCCGAGCCGCTGCGGGTCGAGCCCTTCGAGCACCTGCGCGACGAGCTTCGACGCGCCCTGGCGGAAACGGCCCCCTGCCCCCTCGGGCGGATCGGTGAGCCAGCGCGCGATCGCGGTGGCGACGTCGACGCGGCGCATGCGCCGGCCGATCACCGCGGGCTGGAGGAAATTGGTGCGCAGGAATGCGGCGAGCGTATCACCGATCCGGTCCTTGTTGCGCGGGATGATCGCGGTGTGCGGGATCGGCAGGCCGAGCGGGTGGCGGAACAGGGCGGTGACCGCGAACCAGTCGGCGAGCCCGCCGACCATCGCCGCCTCGCCGAACGCCTGCGCGAACCCCCAGCCGGGGTGCGTCGGGGCGAGCTGGCGACTGACGAGGAACAGCGCCGCCATCGCGACGAGCAGGCCGACGGCGATACGCCGCATCCGGACCAGCGCGGGCGGTGCCGCCTCGGTGGTGCTGGCGCGGGGGAAGGCTGTCATATGCGAAACAATCCCCGAGCGCGGGGGAAGTTCAAGTGGATGGGGCGATTGGAGTGGCGCGGCGTCGGTCGATACCACTTGTTCCTATGTCATCCCCGCGCAGGCGGGGATCCATATACGCTGAGGTTGCGGCCCAAGCCCGACCTGCGCGGCGGGACTATCGCATATTGCTGCGTGATGAGGCTCGATCGGTTTCCCTACCGAATTCGTCACCCCGGACTCGTTCCGGGGTCCACCGGGCCGCGAGAGAAGGGTGTCGACTCAAGCCTTGCTCCTCGCCGCAGGGTGGACCCCGGAACAAGTCCGGGGTGACGGGATGGGCTTGGAAGACGACAGGCTTGCACGAGCGTCCATATGCGATGGCCCTAGCCTGCGCCGGGATGACGATCATGCGGGACGGACTCTACGCCCGTCCCGTCATTCCGCGGGCTGCGCGCCCGGATCGTCGCGGCTGATGCGGCCCGGGACTGGCGCGATGCTCGGCTGATCGGGGCCGGCGATGCCGACCACGGTGCTGCCGTCGTCGCCGGGGCGGTAGGTGAGCAGGCGGCTGCCGAGGCGGGGGCCGATGTAGCGTTCGATGCCGACCGCGAGGCTGAACGCCGCTGGCACGATCACCAGCGTCAGCAGCGTCGAGAGCAGCAGGCCGCCGATCACGACGATGCCCATCGGCGCGCGCCACGACCCGTCGCTGCCGATCGACGCGGCGGTCGGCACCATGCCGGCGACCATCGCCACCGTCGTCATGACGATCGGCTGCGCGCGCTTGTGGCCGGCGTCGATGATCGCGGTGAGCGTGTCGACGCCCTTGTTCATCTCCTCCAGCGCGAAGTCGATCAGCAGGATCGAATTCTTGGCGACGATGCCGAGCAGCATCAGCAGGCCGATGAACACCGGCAGCGACAGCGGATTGCCCGTCGCCCACAAGGCGATCAGCCCGCCCAGTGGCGCGAGGAGCAGCGAGGCCATGTTGACGAACGGCGGCAGCGCGCGACGGTAGAGCAGCACGAGCACCGCGAAGACGAGGAAGGTGCCCGCGATCACCGCGACGACGAAGTTGTTGAGCATCTCCTGCTGCCACTTGGCCTGGCCGAGCGTCAGCTTGTTCACGCCCAGCGGCAGGTTCTTCATGATCGGCAAATTGTCGATCTGCTTCTGCGCGGTGCCGGAGACGATGCCGGGGGCGAGATCGGCGCCGACGGCGATGCGGCGCTGCTGGTTGACGCGGTCGATCTGGGTCGGGCCCGAGCCCAGGCTGATGTCGGCGATCAGGGACAGCGGCACCGACCCGCCGCTCGCGGTGGAGACGGGCAGGTTCTGGATCGTCGACAATTCGGTGCGCGCGCCCTGATCGAGCGCGACGCGGATCGGCACCTGCCGGTCCGACAGCGAGAAGCGCGCCGAATTCTGGTCGATGTCGCCGAGCGTCGCGATGCGGATCGCGCTGGACAGCGCCTGCGTCGTCACGCCGAGATTGGCGGCGAGGTCGAAGCGCGGCTTGATGACGATCTCGGGCCGCTGGAGGTTGCCCGAAATGCGCGGCTGGGTGAGCGTCGGCAGCGTCGCCATCTGGTCGACCAGCGTGTTCGCGGTCTTCTGCAACAGCACGGGATCGTCGCCGCCGAGCACGACGGTCATGTCGCGGCCCGACGAGCCCCAGCCGAACTGCGAGCGGAAGCCGACGCGCGCATCGGCGATCTTGGCGAGTTCGGGCGCGAGGTTGCGCTCGAATTCGGTGCTGGTGACGGTGCGGTCTTCCTTGAGCGTCGCGGTGACGCGGCCGGTGTTGACCGCGCCGTTCGAGCCGGTGCGGGTATAGACCGAGGCGACCTCGGGCTGGCGCCGCAGCAGCTCGCCGACCCGCGTCACGACCTCGTCGGTCTGGGCGAGCGTCGCGCCCGGCACCATCTCGATCGTCGCGGTCGAATTGTCGCTGTTCTCGGCGGGCGAGAATTGCATCGGGACCGCGCCGAACATCAGGATCGTCGCGATGAAGGTGAGGAACCCGAAGCCCATCACCCACATGCGGTGATCGCGCCAACGGCTGGTGAAGCGGTGGACGCCGCCGCGCGCCGCGCTCGCCTTCTGCCGGCTGCTGTCGAGCGTCCAGCGCAGCACCGCCATATAGACGTCCATCAGCCTGCCCTCGCCGTGGCTGGCGTGGCCGAAGCTCTTGAGGAAATAGGCAGCGATCATCGGCGTGATGAGACGCGCGACGGCGAGGCTCATCAGCACCGAGACGACGACGGTAAGGCCGAAATTCTGGAAATACTGGCCCGAGATGCCGGGCATCAGGCTGACCGGCATGAACACCGCGACGATCGACATGGTGGTGGCGAGCACCGCGAGGCCGATCTCGTCGGCGGCGTCGATCGACGCCTGATAGGCGGATTTGCCCATCCGCATGTGGCGGACGATGTTTTCGATCTCGACGATCGCGTCATCGACGAGCACGCCGGCGACGAGGCTGAGGCCGAGCAACGTCATCTGGTTGAGGTTGAAGCCGAGCAGCTCCATGAACCAGAAGGTCGGGATCGCCGACAGCGGGATCGCCAGCGCCGAGATCATCGTCGCGCGCCAGTCGCGCAGGAACAGCAGCACGACGAGCACCGCGAGCACCGCGCCCTCGATCATCGCATGGATCGCGGATTCGTATTGCGCCTCGGTATATTTGACGCTGTTCGAGCGCAGGATGAAATGGACATTGGGGTTGCGCTTCTCGAGGTCGGCGAGCTTCTTCACCGCCTCGTTGAAGACGGTGACGTCGGAGGCGCCCTTGGCGCGCTGGAAGTCGAAGCTGATCGCCTGACGGCCGTCGACCGCGGCGCGGCTGCGCTGTTCCGCATAGAGATCGCGGACGGTGGCGATGTCGCCCAAGCGGATGGTGCGGCCGTTGCCGACGTTGATCTGCGTCTGCGCGAGGTCGTTGGCGTTGCGGGCGTTGCCGAGCACGCGCACCGATTGTTCGGAGCCCGCGATCTCGGCGCGGCCGCCGGCGGCGTTGAGGTTGATCTGGCGCAGCTGGGCATTGACCTGGCTGGCGGTGAGGCCCTGGCTCTGCAGACGCAGCGGATCGAGGATGACGCGGATCTCGCGGCTGACGCCGCCGTTGCGATTGACCGCGGCCATGCCGGGCACCGACAGCAGCTCCTTGGTCACCGTATTGTCGATGTACCAGCTCAATTGCTCGACGGTCATGTCGCTGGCGATCGCCGAGTAACTGGCGAGGTCGTTGTCGGTGGTGTCGGCGCGGAAGATCTGCGGCTCGAGGATGCCTTCGGGCAGGTTGCTGCGGATCTGCGCGATCTTGTCACGGGTGTCGTTGACCGCGCGGTCGATCGGCGTGCCGATGGCGAGCTGGACGACGGTGGTCGACTGGCCCTCGGTGACGGTGGAGGTGATCTCGTCGATGCCCTGGAGCGAGCGGACCGCCGATTCGACGCGGTTGGTGACCTGATTCTCCAGCTCGGTCGGCGCGGCGCCGGGCTGGCTGATGACGACGATGACGACCGGGAAGTCGATGTCGGGGTCGTTGTTGACGTCCATCCGCATGAAGCTGACGATCCCCGCCAGCGTCAGTGCGAGGAACAGCACGATCGGCGGGACCGGGTTGCGGATCGCCCAGGCGGAGATGTTGCGGAAGCTCATGTCAGCTCGCCTTTGGCTGGGCGGTCGCGACGACCGGTTTCACCTTCTGGCCGGGGGCCAGGAACCCGCCCGCCGAGCGGACGACGCGTTCGCTGCCGTCGAGGCCCGCCACCACGGTCACGCCGGCGTCGGAGACCTGGCCGATCTTGATGTTGCGGCGCTCGACCTTGTCGTCCTTGCCGACGATATACACGAAACTGCCCTTGTCGTCGCTCTGCAACGCCGCATCGGGAAGCAACGGCGCGACCGCGGCGCCGCCGACGATCGTCGCCGAGGCGAAGCCGCCCGGGCGCAATGCCGGATCGTAGCGCAGCGCGATCCGCGCGATGCCCTGCCGCGTGTTCGCATCGATGATCGGCGAGACCTGCCACACCTCGCCGGCGAAGGTCCGGTCGCTGCCGACCGGCGTCACCTGCGCGCGCGCGCCGGCGTGCAGACTGGCGAGATCGGCCTCGGCGAGCTGCGCGCGCATCTCGATCTGGCCGCCCTGCGCCATGCGGAACAGCACGCCGCTGCCCGAGCTGACGATCTGGCCGGGCTCGACGCCGCGGGTGAGGACGAGGCCGGCTTCGGGCGCACGGATGTCGAGCCGGCCGTTGCGGGCGTTGGCCTCGCGCAGGCTGGCGGCGGCGACCTGCACGCGCGCGGCGGCGGCGTCGCGGGTCGCGGCCTTGCGCTGCAGATCGGCCTTGGAGATGAAACCGCGGTCGACGAGCTGCTGCGCGCGGTCGAGCTCGGCCTGCGCGATCGTCTGGTCGGAGCGCGCGACCGCGACCTGCGCGGCGAGCGAGGCGGCGGTCTGCGTCTGTACCGAGCGGTCGACGGTGGCGAGCACCTGCCCCGCATTGACCCACTGGCCGGGCTCGACGAGGACGCGGGTGATCATCCCGCCCTCGCCGGCGACGCCGACCGGCATCTCGCGGCGCGCGGCGAGCGTGCCGGTGGCGGTCAGCGTGCGGTCGACGGTCTTGCGGCCGGGGACGACGACGGTGACGGTCGGCATCTGCTCGGTTTTCTGGCCGGCGGCGGGATCGGCCTTCTTGCGGCCGAACATCGCCCAGGTGACGATGGCGAGCAGCAGCACGATGACGGCGACGACGACGATCTTGCGGCGGCGGCCCGACGGTGCGGATTCAACCGGCAGAGCCAGCCGTTCCTCGTGACCGATCGAACCCTGATAGTCGTTCATGCCTGTCCCATCCCCGTGCCGGCCACTGCCGGGCCATCGTCCGTCGCGACTGTGTTATCTGAATAAATCACCACGCTCAAGCCCCCGCTGGCGCGATGGCGCTGCCATGCCCGAAATGCACAGTGTCCGCAACATGATCGCCCGTTCAGCTAGGGTTGACCTCGATCAGGGCAAATGCTCGGCCTGGCGTTCACCAACACGGGAGAGACTAAGTGAAATATCTGTCAGCAATGGCGCTAATGATGGTTCCGACGGCGGCGCTGGCGCAGAGCGCGGCGACCAGCGTCGAGCCGCTGGTGCCGGCGCAGGGGACGATCCTCGACGTCAGCGCGGAGGGACGCACGACGCGGGTGCCCGATCTGGCGACGATCCGCGCCGGCGTGGTGTCGCAGGCACCGACGGCCGCCGCCGCGCTCGCCGACAATGCGCAGCGGATGCAGCGCGTGCTCGCGGCGCTGAAGCGCGCCGGCATCGCGCCGCGCGACCTCGCCACGTCGAACGTCGGACTGAGCCCGCAATATCGCTATACCGACGGCCAGCCGCCCGCGATCACCGGCTATCAGGCGACCAACACGGTCAGCGTCCGCTTCCGCGACGTGACCAAGGCGGGCAGCGTGCTCGATGCGCTGGTGGCGCAGGGCGCGAACCAGATCGACGGCCCCAACCTGTCGATCGACACGCCCGAGACGGCGCTGGACGAGGCGCGGACCGATGCGGTCAAGCGGGCGCGCGCGCGGGCCGATCTGTATGCGGCGGCGGCGGGGATGAAGGTGGCGCGGGTGATCTCGATCGCCGAGGCGGGGCAGGATGCCGGCGGACCGGGGCCGCAACCGATGTTCATGGCGCGCGCGATGAAGGCGGATGCCGCATCGACCGAGATCGCGCCGGGCGAGAAGGACGTCACCGTCACCTTGTCGGTGCGCTTCCTGCTGCAATGACGCGAAAAGGGCCGCCCGGTTGCCCGGACGGCCCTTTCGTTTCGCGTGACGAAGCGAACGTCTTAGCGGACGCTACCGCGACGCACGAGGTTCACGATCGCAAGCAGGATCACCGCACCGAGCAGCGATACCAGGAACGAGGTGATGTTGAGCGGCTGATTGTTGATCGAACCGCCCGACAGGATCAGGCCACCGATGAACGCGCCGACGATGCCGACGACGATGTTCAGGAAGATGCCCTGCTGGGCGTCGGTGCGCATGATGATGCTGGCCAGCCAGCCGATGACACCGCCGATGATAAGCCAAAGAATGATACCCATAGGTCCCTCCGTTGTGCCCGCCGTGGGCTCCGCTCGGAAAGACTCTCAACCCCGTAACAATGTTCCGCACGCGTTTCGTTTTTAGGGCGCCAGGGGCGTCGGATCGCTCAATATTTCTGCTGGCGCTCGTATAGCGATTTATAGTGCTGGATGCGGGTGACGCGCAGTCCGGGCATGCCGGAGCGGTCGATCGCGCGCTGCCAGCTGGCGAATTCCTCGACCGTCAGACCATAGCGCGCGCAGACCTCGTCGACGGTCAGCAGACCGCCGTTGACCGCCGCGACCACTTCCGCCTTGCGCCGCACCACCCAGCGCGTCGTCGACGGCGGCGGCAGCGAATCCAGCGTGAGCGACTCGCCGAGCGGGCCTATCACTTTGGCAGGACGGATTTTCTGGTTCTCGATCATCACTCAACCTCGATCGGGGCTGGGGGCCCCCTCTCAAACGCGATACTGAACCTTAGCGAACGGTCTTGAAGATCGCCTTGCACGCCAAGGTTAACGGCAGTTTCATTCTTCCGGGCGCGGAATTCCGTCCCTCCATTGGGCAAGCAGCGCCGCGGTCGGACCGTTGAAGGCGCCGTCGAGCGGCTGCAGCAAACGCGAGGGATGACCGATCCGGCCGAAGCGCGCCTGCGCGACGGCGGTCGGCGACGCCGTCTGCCGTGCGGCGATCCCGACCATGAGCACCGCCAGATCGCCCGGAAGCTTGGTGACCTCCGTATTTCTGTCGAAGCCTGGAAAGCTGAGGTCCAACGCTGATCCACTCGTGTTGCCTGTTCGAACCTCCCTTGTAGCGGCGAGCAATGAAGGCGGGGTAAAGCCGCCGTCACTTTTGTGCGAACCTATGTGAGCCGATGTTAACCGTAGCTGTTTTGCGGTTCGCCGCCGGACCGGGTATGATGGCCGGATGGACGATGTGGATTTCCAGCTCGGCGACGCGCTTACCGGCAAGCGGATCGTCGTGGCGATGTCGGGCGGGGTCGACAGTTCGGTGGTCGCGGCGCTGGCGGCGCAGACCGGCGCCGAGACGATCGGCGTCACGCTGCAACTGTACGACCATGGCGAGGCGACGGGCCGTGCCGGCAGCTGCTGCGCCGGGCGCGACATCCGCGACGCGCGCGCGGTGTGCGACCGGCTCGGCATCGCGCATTACGTCTTCGACCACGAGACGCGGTTCCGCGAGACGGTGGTCGACACCTTCGCCGACGCCTATCTGGCGGGGCAGACGCCGATCCCCTGCGTCCAGTGCAACACCGGGCCGAAGTTCACCGACCTGCTGAGCCTGTCGCGCGACCTCGGCGCCGATTGCCTCGCGACCGGCCATTATGTCCGCCGCGTCGTCGGTCCGGCGGGGGCGGAGCTGCATCGCGGTGCCGATCCGGCGCGCGACCAGAGCTATTTCCTGTTCGCGACGACGCAGGCGCAGCTCGACTATCTGCGCTTCCCGCTCGGCGCGCTGCCCAAGGCGCGGGTGCGCGAGATCGCCGCCGAACTCGGCCTCGGCGTCGCCGCCAAGCCCGACAGCCAGGACATCTGCTTCGTCCCCAACGGCGATTATGCCGGGCTGGTGCGCAAGCTGCGCCCCGAGGCGGATACCGCGGGCGACATCGTCGACCTCGCCGGCCGGCGGCTGGGCAGCCATCGCGGCATCATCCATTTCACGGTCGGCCAGCGCCGCGGGCTCGAGATCGGCGGCACGCCCGAGCCGCTCTACGTCGTGCGCGTCGATGCGGCGACGCGGCAGGTGGTGGTCGGCCCGCGCGCGGCGCTGGCGGTGGCGGCGGCGCAGGTGACGGGCCTCAACTGGATCGGCGGCGATCATGCCGGCCCGATCACCGCCAAGGTGCGCTCGATGGCCAAGCCGGTGCCGGCGCGGCTCGATGGCGACCGGCTGCGCTTCGCCGCGCCCGAATATGGCGTCGCGCCGGGCCAGGCGGCGGTGCTCTATGCGGGCGAGCGCGTGCTCGGCGGCGGCTGGATCGCGGCGACCGAACCGGCGCTGGCCGAGGCGGCGGCGGCGTGACCGTCTCGATCGAGGCCCTGCGGCTGGAGATGGAGGCGGCCGCGGCGGCGCTCGACTTCGAGACGGCGGGGCGGCTGCGCGACCGGATCAGCCTGCTGCGCGCCGGTGGCGAGGATGTCGATCCGGCCGGGCTGGAGCGGCAGCGGCCGGGCGCGATGGGGCTCGGCACGAGCCAGTCGCGGGTGGTGCCCCCCGAAGGCTGGGTGAAGCCGGTCAAGCCCGATCCGATGACCAAGCGGCGGGGGCGGTAGCGCGCGAGGGGTGCATTCGGAGATTGGGGGGAGGTATTGCGCTCAACGCACCGCTCCCTTCGCCGTGCGACACCCTTGCCCGCTTCGTCATCCCGGCGAACGCCGGGACCCATGGTTGCGGGCGGCTGATGAGGGACACTACCATCCGCGACATCGTGTCCATGGGTCCCGGCGTTCGCCGGGATGACGACAGGAGGGATGGTGCGGACGCCAGCGGCAACGTATTCGCCGCCCGATCAGCAGACCGACCGGTGCGCGCCTACGCGTCCACCCCAGTTCCGTCATCCCCGCAGAGGCGGGGATCCATAAACGCTGACGGTGCGGCTCAATCGGGAACCTGCGCGTCTGGATCCCCGCCTTCGCGGGGATGACAGACTTTGGGGGAACGCCACAGCGAAGGCGGATCTACGGCAGCAGGAACGTTCCCTCGATCACCGTCACGCAGGCGCCGCCGAGCACCACGCGGTCGCCCTCCAGCCGGCAGGACAAAGCGCCGCCGCGCGCGCTCGCCTGATAGGCGGCGAACCGGTCGGTGCCGAGCTTTTCCGCCCAATAGGGCACGATCACCGCATGCGCCGAGCCCGTCACCGGGTCCTCGTCGACGCCCGCGCCGGGCGCGAACATGCGGCTGACCACCGCGGCGGTCTCGCCGCGCGCGGTGACGATCGCCTGATGGTCGCCGGTCGCCGCCAGGGCGCGCAGGTCGGGGCGGACGGCACGGACGGCGGCTTCCGACTCCAGCACGATCACGCCGTACCCCCCCTCGCGCCACAAGGTCTCGACCACATCGGTGACGCCCAGCGCCGCGACGACCTCGGGCAGCGGCCGGGGTTCGGGCTTCCACGCCGGCAGCGCCAGCGTATAGCCCGCGCCTTCCCGCATTACGGTCAGCACGCCCGCCCGGCGGGTGCGGAAGCGGACCTGCGTGCGGTCGGTGTCCGACGACAGCACGAAATGGCCGCTCGCCAGCGTGGCATGACCGCACAGCCGCACCTCATGCCCCGGCGTGAACCAGCGCAGCTCGAAATCCGCCTCGCCGCTCGCATCGGGGATCAGGAAGGCGGTTTCCGACAGATTGTTCTCCGCGGCGATCGCCTGCAGCACGTCGTCGGCGAGCCATTGCGACAGCGGCATCACCGCGGCGGGATTGCCGCCGAACGGCGCGTCGGCGAAGGCGTCGATCTGCGCGAACGGTATTCTCACAGGCGTTTCCCGAACCAATGGGGGGTGACGTCCGCCTCGACCAGCGGATTGTCGGTGTCGACATGGCCCTCGGGATCGAGGTGGATCAGCACCTCGACCTTGGGGAAGGTGCGGCGGAGGTTACGCTCGACCGATTCGACGATGTCGTGCGCCGCGCCGACGGTGAGGTCGCGGTCGACCTCCATGTGGAATTGCGCGAAATCGTGGCTGCCCGAGCGGCGCGTGCGGAAGTCGTGGATGCCCTTCAGCCCCGGCTGACGCGCGGCGACGTCGAGGAAGGCGGCACGCTCGTCGTCGGGCCATTCCTTGTCCATCAGCTGGTCGATGGCGTTGGACGACGCCTGGAACGCGCCCCAGGCCAGCCACAGGGCGATAACGATGCCGAGGATCGGATCGGCCTTGTGCCAGCCGAAATATTGATCGAGCACCAAAGCGATGATGACCGAACCGTTGAGCAGCACGTCGGACTGGTAGTGGATGTTGTCCGCCATGATCGCGACCGAGCCGGTCTGGCGGATGATCTGGCGCTGGTACCAGAGCAGCACGATGGTCGCGCCGATCGCGACGATCGACACGCCGATGCCGAATTCGGCGTCGGCGGTCGGTCCGTTCTCGGACAATGCGGTGATCGCGCGCCACGCGATGCCCGCCGCCGAGGCGGTGATCAGCGCGACCTGGAACAGCGCGGCGAGCGCCTCCGCCTTGCCGTGGCCGAAGCGATGGTCGTGATCCGCCGGCGTCGCGGCGAGGCGGACGCCGTACAGCGTGACGAGGCTGGCGAGCAGGTCGAGCGCGGTATCGGCAAGGCTGCCGAGCATCGCCACCGAACCGGTATGCCAGGCGGCGAAGCCCTTGAGCGCGAGCAGGAAGCACGCCATCGCCACGCTGGCGAGCGCGGCGCGCGTCGCCAGCGGCAGAAGCCGGCGCTGTTCGTCGCGCGTCATGGGAACAGCAACCCTTCGCGCCAGCCGTCGCCGGCGCGGGTGAACAGCCGGCGTTCGTGCAGGCGATGCGCGCGGTCCTGCCAGAATTCGATGGCATGCGGGGTGACGCGATAGCCGCCCCAATGCGGCGGGCGCGGGACGTCGCGGCCTTCGAACCGCGCCTTGGCGGCGTCGACCCGCGCCTCGAACGTCTCGCGCGAGTCGAGGGGGCGCGACTGGTCGGACGCCCAAGCGCCGAGCTGCGAATCGCGGCCGCGGCTGGCGAAATAGGCATCCGATTCGGCGTCGCTGGCCAGGCTTACCGGTCCCTCGATGCGGATCTGGCGGCGCAGCGACTTCCAGTGGAACAGCAGCGCCGCCTTGGGCACCGCGGCGAGATCGGCGGCCTTGCGCCCTTCGCGGTTGGTGTAGAAGACGAAGCCGTCCGGGCCATGGCCCTTGAGCAGCACCATGCGCACCGACGGCTGCCCCGTCGCATCGACGGTGGCCAAGGCCATCGCGTTGGAATCGTTGATCTCACTGTCGCGCGCCTCGGCGTACCAGGAGTCGAACAGCGCAAAGGGGTCGTCAGCCATGCGCTGCCCTTAGCGCATGTTGATGCAACGGGAAATGCAGCCATCAATTCCTCCCCCGCCGGGGAAGGGCTATCGCCTATGGTTGCGGTCATGAGGTTTGATCGATTTCCTCATCAGATTCGTCACCCCGGACTCGTTCCGGGGTCCACCGGCCCGCAGGGAAACGGCCTCGAATCAAACCGCTCTCCTCGCCGCGGAGTGGACCCCGGAACAAGTCCGGGGTGACGGGGGTAGGCTTGGAAAGCGATAGACCCACTCGAACGCCCGTATGCGATGGCCCTGCCCGCCGGGGGAGGATTGACCTCGGCGGAACGACTCCCGGGCCCGCGGATTGAATCGCTTCCGCAACGGAAAGACCCACACATGCCCGCACGCGCCTATTGGCAAGGACAGATCCGGCTCGCTTTGGTGTCGATCCCGGTCGAGATCTATGCCGCCACCAAAAGCGGCGCGTCGGTCGCGTTCAAGCAGATCCACGAGCCGACCGGCCAGCCGATTCATTACGAGAAGATCGTCACCGGCGTCGGCCCGGTCGACACCGACGAGATCATGAAGGGCTATGAGGTGTCGAAGGGCGAGTTCGTGCTGCTCGAGCAGGACGAGATCGACGCGGTGAAGCTTGAATCGAAGAAGACGCTGGAGCTGACCCAGTTCGTCGACGCGAGCGAGATCGACGTGCTCTATTACGAGAAACCCTATTTCGTCGTGCCGGCGGACGATCTCGCCGAGGAAGCGTTCATCGTGCTGCGCGAGGCGCTGCGGCGGACCAAGAAAGTGGGCCTGGGGCAGTTGGCGATGCGCGGGCGCGAATATGTCGTCAGCCTGAAACCCTGCGGTCGCGGGCTGGTGCTCGAGACGCTGCGCTATGCCGACGAGGTCAACAAGGCGCAGAGCTATTTCCGCGAGATCCCCGAGGGCAAGCCCGACGCCGAATTGCTCGACCTCGCCGAGGCGCTGATCGACAAGAAGACCTCGGCGTTCGATCCGCAGGAATTCCACGACCGCTATGTCGATGCGCTGAAGGACCTCGTCGAGCGCAAGCGCAAGGCGAAGGGCGCCAAGGTGATCGAGGAGAAGGACGACGGCGGCAAGACGTCGAGCAACGTCGTCGACCTGATGGCGGCGCTCAAGAAGTCGATGGAGAAATCGGGCGCGGCCAACGCGGAGACCAAGGCGGAGACGGGGGCGCCCGCGAAGAAGGCACCGGCCAGGAAGGCGCCGGCGAAGAAACGTGCCTGATCCGCTCGAACGCTATAACGCCAAGCGCGACTTCGCGAAGACCGCCGAGCCGGCGGGGACGCTGGCGCCGGGCCACGGCAACGGCTTCATGGTGCAGAAGCATGACGCGACGCGGCTGCACTGGGACTTCCGGCTTGAGGTCGACGGGGTGCTCAAGAGCTGGGCGGTGACGCGCGGGCCGAGCCTCGATCCCGACGAGAAACGGTTGGCGGTGCGCACCGAGGACCATCCCCTGTCTTATGCGACGTTCGAGGGGACGATCCCCAAAGGCGAATATGGCGGCGGCACGGTGATGCTGTGGGATCGCGGCACCTGGGCGCCGGTGGCGGGCAAATCGGCCAAGGATATCGACAAGGGGCATCTCCACTTCACGCTCGACGGCGAGCGGATGAAGGGCGAATGGCTGCTGATCCGGCTGAAGCCGCGCGCCAAGGAGAAGCGCGAGAACTGGCTGCTGCGCAAGCTCGACGACGCCTATGCCGGCGGCACCGATACGCTGGTCGAGGAGGCGCTGACCAGCGTCGATACGGGCCGGACGATGGCGGAGATCGCCGCGGGCAAGCCACCCAAATCCTCCCCGGCACGGGGAGGGGGACCAGCGAAGCTGGTGGAGGGGGGTGGCCGAAAGCGCAGCGTCCGTGGCAAGCCCCCCTCCACCACGGCGCGAAAGCGCCGCGGTCCCCCTCCCCGTGCCGGGGAGGATTTGCCGACGTTCCGCGAACCGCAGCTTTGCACCCTGGTCGACGCCGTCCCCGCGGGCACCGGCTGGCTGCACGAGGTGAAATATGATGGCTATCGCGCGCTGGTCGCGGTCGCCGGGGGCGAGGCGAAGGTCTTCACGCGCAGCGGACTCGACTGGACCGACAAATTCGCCGCGATCGCCGAGGCGGCCGCTGCGCTGCCCGTCGACAGCGCGCTGATCGATGGCGAGATCGTCGCGTTCAAGGACGGACGGCCCGATTTCTCGACGCTCAAGGGCGCCATTTCGGCCGGCGGCGACATGACGCTGTTCGCCTTCGACCTGCTCGAACTGGATGGCGAGGACCTGGCGGCGCTGACCACCGTCGAACGCAAGGACCGGCTGCGCGCGATGCTGACCGACGGGCCGCGCCTCCAGTTCGCCGAGCACGTGCTCGGTTCGGGCGAGGCGCTGTTCGAGGCGATGTGCAAGGAGGGGCTGGAGGGCGTCGTGTCGAAACGCGCCGACGCGCCTTATGCCGGCAAGCGCAACCGGACGTGGCTCAAGGCGAAATGCACGCGGCGGCAGGAGTTCGTCATCATCGGCTGGACGCCGTCGGACAAGAAGCGCGGCTTCAAGTCGCTGCTGCTCGGCCTGCACGAGGATGGCGGCTTCCGTTATGCCGGCAAGGTCGGCACCGGTTTCGATCAGGCGATGATGGACGACCTCGCGGAGCGGCTGGCGGGGCTCGCGATCAAGACGCCGCCGGTCGATGCGGAGAGCATCAAGCCGTTCAAGGCGGCGCTGCGCGGCGCCAAATGGGTGAAGCCAGAACTCGTCGCCGAAATCGCTTTCGCCGAGGTGACGCCGGACAAGGTGCTGCGCCATTCGAGCTTCCTCGGCCTGCGCGGCGACAAGGCGGCGGCGGACGTGGTGGCGGAGATCGCCGAACCCGCACCTGCGGCGCCCGAGGTGCATATCAAGGTCAGCAGCCGCGACCGCGTGATCTTTCCGGAGAGCGACGTCACCAAGGGCGAGCTCGCCGATTATTATGCGCAACTTTCGCCGATCATGCTGCCCTGGGCAGGGCGGCGGCCGGTCAGTCTGGTGCGCTGTCCGCAGGGGCGGGCCAAGCAATGTTTCTTCCAGAAGCATGACGCGGGCAGTTTCGGCGACACGGTGCATCATGTCGACGTCAAGGAGAAGGACGGCTCGGTGCAGCCCTATCTCTATGTCGACGATGCCGACGGGCTGGTCGCTTGCGTGCAGATGGGGACGATCGAATTCCACGGCTGGGGATCGCGGATCGACGATCTGGAAAAGCCCGACCGGCTGGTGATCGACCTCGACCCCGACGAGGGGCTCGACTTCGCCGACACCAAGCGCGCGGCGGAGCATGTCAGCGCGCAGCTCGCCGAACTGGGGCTGGTCAGCTTTCCATTATTGTCGGGCGGCAAGGGCGTCCACGTCGTCGTGCCGCTGACGCCGCAGGCGGCATGGCCGGCGGTGAAGGACTTTGCGGATCGCTTCGCGCGGGCGTTGGCGGCGGCCGAGCCCGACCGCTACGTCGCGGTGATGACCAAGGCGAAGCGCAAGGGGAAGATCTTCATCGACTACCTGCGCAACCAGCGCGGCAGCACCGCGATCATGCCCTATTCGGCACGCGCGCGCCCCGGCGCGCCGGTCGCGGCGCCGGTGTCGTGGACCGAGCTGCGCGATATCGACACCGCGGCGCGCTGGGGCGTGCGCGATGCCGATGAGCTGTTGCAGCGCGCTACGTCGCGGGCGCTGGCGGGCTGGGGCGTGGCGGAGCAGGTGTTGCCGGATTTGTGAGGGGCAGCGCCTTGCACGATACCCCCTCCCCCGTTGGTGCTGAGCTTGTCGAAGCACGGTGAGTCCCACCTGCCCTCGACAGGCTCAGGGCGAACGGGGGAAGTGTATCAGACGTCGGAGGCCAGCGGCGCGACGTCGACGCTCACCGCCATGTTCTGCGCCTGCGACCCCAGCACGACGCCGTCGACCGGCGCGATCTCGGCATAGTCGCGGCCGACCGCCATGACGATATGGTCGCCCGCCATCCAGATGCCGTTGGTGGGGTCGAGCCCGACCCAGCCGTGCACCGGCCCGCACCATAACAGCACCCAGGCGTGCGTCGCATCCGCGCCGACCAGCCGCGGCTGGCCCGCGGGCGGGATGGTGCGGATATAGCCGCTGGCATAAGCGGCGGGCAGGCCGGCGGCGCGCAGGCCGGTGATCATGATCTGCGCGAAATCCTGGCAGACGCCCTTGCGCTTGAGGAACGCCTCGTGCGGCGGCGTGTCGACCAGCGTCGCGGTCGCATCGAAGGTGAAATCGTCCTGGATGCGCCGGGCGAGCGCGATCCCCGCCTCCAGCGCGCCGCGCGCCGGGTCGAGATCGGGCGCGCAATAAGCGGCGATGGCATGATCGAGCGGGATCAGCGGCGACGGGAACAGGTAATTGGCCGGGCTCGCCGCGGAGAGGTCGCGGCTGGCGCGCGCCAGCGCCGCGACCTCGGCCAGCGTCGGGTCGTCGGGCGAGGCCACCGGCACCAGCCGGTCGACGCGCATCCGCGAGCGGCTCTCGATCGTCAGGCTGCGCACCGGCGTATCGATCACCAGCCGGGTGACGTTGGCGAGTCCCGCCTCGGCCCGCGCCGGGCTGAGCCGGCCGACCGGTTCGACGGTGAGCGCATACTCCTCGAGGCTCTGCCCCGGCCAGTCGATCGGTTTCAGCCGCAGGTTGCAGCGCGCGAACTTGACATTGCCGCCATAGTCGAAGCGCGTGATGTGGCGGATATCGTAGAGCATTTCACCGATCATGCCGTTTCTGTCCGGTGCGCGGAATACGGGCTTGTGACGACTGGCTTGGGGCGATCGCTTGCCTGCCCCTCCCCGTCACCCCGGACTGGTTCCGGGGTCCACTCCGCGGCGAGGAGAATGGCTTGAGGCGGAAGCGCGCGCCTGCGGCCCGGTGGACCCCGGAACCAGTCCGGGGTGACGAAGTGTAAGTGGACCGGTTCCGCCCCCCATCCGCCGTACTGCATCGCCCTCATGCCAGCGTCAGCCCGCCTTCGCGCAGCGGCTCGGCGCCCTGCAGGAAATAGCGGCGGGCGACGCTTTCCGACAGTTGCGCCAGCCGCCGTTCGAGGTCGCCGAGCACGTCGGCATCGAGCGTCGCCGCGGTGGTCATCGCCAGTGCGGCGGCGAGGCTGCGGCCGTGCGCCTGTTGCGGTTCGGGCATGCCGTCGTCGCTGAGCACCGGCAGGTCGCGCAGCCGCTCGCCAATCCGCTCCGCCTGATAGGCGAGGCTGCGCGGATTGCCCGGATCAAGCGCGACGAGGTCGACGACGGGGACGCGCGCGATTCCCGTCAGATAGCGCTGGCGATAGCTGATCTGGCTGTCGGCGAGGTCGAGCAGCGTCGACAGATCGTCGGCGGTCGCCCCCGGCATGCCGAACAGCCGCAGCGCGCGCGTCATCGCCATCGCCCGCTCGACGCGGCGGCCGAGATCGTGGAACCGCCATGCCGCGGTGCGCCCCATATGCTCCGCCGACAGGCCGGCGATCGCGACATAGCGGCGCTGGAGCGAGCCGGCGCGATCGAGCATGCCGCGATGCGTCGGGAACGGCGCTTCAAGCAGGCGTACCATGTCCGCCGACAGCCGGTCGCGCGAGCCTTCACCGATGCCGCGCGCGAGCCGGTTGATCGTCGCGACCGAATGCCAGCCCTCGTCCTCCATCGCGGTCCTGGCGAAACCGGTGAGGTCGGCGCGGCGCAGCGAGGCGGGATGCGGCGCCGCGCCGCCGCCGGCGATCAGCCCGACGAGCTTGCCGACCGTCGCCGAGGACAAGGCCGCGCCGCCATCGGCATCGATCGAATTGCCAAGCATGACGCGGATCGCCGCGAGCAGCGCCTCGCCGCGCTCCAGATAGCGGCCGAGCCAATAGAAATTATCGGCGACGCGGCTCGGCAGCGTGCCGGGATTGCGGCGGACCTGATGCGAATCGGGCGCGGGGAGCAGCGACACCGGCTCGACCGTGTCGGCGCCGTGGATGCAGACGTCGGCGGACCACGTCCCCTCGCCAAGCACGCTGGCGCGCGGGTCGGTCGCCTCGCCGATCCGCGCGAAGCCGCCGGGCAGCACCGTCCATTCGCCATTGCCGTCGCGCGCAGCGAAGACGCGCAGCGTGAACGGCCGCGGCACCAATCGGTCGTCGATCACCACCGGCATGGTCGACAGGCGGACGATCTCCTGCCCGACATAATCCTGAGGCCGGCGTTCCATGTCGGCGAGCAGCGCGGCGCGCTGGCCGGCGTCGAGTTCGGCGCCCGGCATCGTACGGCCACCGGGCAGGCCGAGCGGCACCGGGCCGAACGCGGATCCGATCAGCATCCGGTCGAGGTCTTCCTCGACGCGCGCGCGCTCGGACGGCTGGCCGCACCACCAGGTCGCGATATTGGGCAGATGCAGGCTCTCGCCGCACAGTCGCGTCGCGAGCTGCGGCAGGAAGGCGCCGAACGCCGGCGCCTCGAGCACGCCCGCGCCGGGGGCGTTGGAGAGTACGACATTGCCCGCGGCATAGGCATCGATCAGCCCCGGCACGCCGATCTGCGAATGCGAATCGAACGCCAGCGGGTCGAGCATGCGCGGATCGACGCGCCGCCACAGAGCATCGACGCGCTTGAGGCCGGCGATGGTGCGGACGTAGAGCTGGTTCTCGAGCGCGGCGAGATCGGCGCCCTCGACCAGCAACAGCCCGAGATAGCGCGCGAGATGCGCCTGTTCGGGATAGCTCGGGTTGAACCGGCCCGGCGTCAGCAGGCCGATACGCGGGTCGGTGCGGCGGCACATCGCGGCGATGCCGGCACGGAAGGCGGCGAAGAAGGGCGCGTGGCGCTGGACGTTGATCCGCGCCTGCAGGCCGCCCAGCGTGCGGCTGACCGCGAGCCGGTTCTCCAGCGCATAGCCGGCGCCGGCGGGCGCGCGCAGGTGATCGGCGAGCACGCGCCATTCGCCGGTCGGGCCGCGGCCGAGATCGATCGCGATGAAATGCAGGTGGCGGCCGCCCTGCGGCTCCAGCCCGACCATCGGCCGCAGGAAATAGGGGCTGCCGGTGACCAGAGCGGCGGGGATCAGCCCGCGCTCGACCAGCCGGCCGGGGCCGTAGAGGTCGGCGATCACCGTCTCCATCAGCGCGGCGCGCTGGGTAACGCCGCGGACGATCTGCGCCCATTCGTCCGCCGCGATCAGCAGCGGCACGGGGGAGACGGGCCAGGGCCGCTCGTCCGCCTCGCCGATGATGCGGAAGCCCATGCCGATGTCGGCGGCGTGACGGCGGACGCGCTCGCGGACGTGGTCGAGGTCGTCGGAGGCGACGGTGGCGAGTTCCTCGAACATCGCCGCCCAGGCGGCGTCGTCGCTGCCGCACAGCACGTCGCCCGCGGTGGTGCGCGCGCAATAATCCGTGATCCAGCGCCGCGCATGCGTCGCGGCGTCCAAGAGAGGCGCTGCCTGCGTCGCCATAGCCTAGCGTGTCACCTTCATCCGCCCTGCCCGGCACCGTCTACGCTTGCGCGCCGCGACGCAACCCATAACCGGCCGCCGCGACCAATCGAGGTCCGCGCCGCCGGTTCGCACGAGCCGAGGTGACGTTCACGCGGAGGCGCGGAGGTGTTGCGCTCGCCCGATCTGCGGTCCTTCCTATCGAACGACGGCGATGACAGGACCACATCGCCTATCCGGTCCATCTCCGCGCCTCCGCGCCTCCGCGCGAACATTCCTCTTCTTCTAGGCGCTTCGGGACCGTCGATCCAACCTAAAGGCTGGCGCGCGGCCGCCGCCGCGGCGGGGCGTCGGACTGGCGGCGGATCAGCGTATAGTCGAGCACCTGATGACGCGGGGCGTCGCCGCCGCGCTGGCGGCGAATGGTGCCGACGAGCAGCGCGACCGCGGCGCGCGCCATGTCGGCGATCGGCTGGTGGATGGTGGTGAGCTCGGGCCAGATCGCGGTCGACAGCGTCGTGTCGTCGAAGCCGCAGACGGTGAGGTCGCCGGGCACGTCGAGCCCGCGGCGATGCGCCACCGCCACCGTCGCCGCCGCCATGTCGTCGTTGGACGAGAAGATCGCGGTCGGCGGGTCGGTCAGGCCGAGCAGTTGCTCGGCGGCGTCGAGGCCGGACAGATAGGTGAACAGGCCATCGACGATCAGGTCCGGATCGATCGCGATCCCCGCCTCGGCCAGCGCCTCGCGATAGCCTTCCAGCCGCTGGTCGCTGGCGGAGAGATTGGGATTGCCGGCGATGAAGCCGATGCGGCGATGGCCGAGGTCCATGATATGCCGGGTCATCGTCGCCGCGGCGGCGCGATCGTCGATGCGGATCGCCATCTGGCTCGCCGCGGGCAGCGCGGTGGCGACCGCGACGCTCGGGATATTGGCCGCGTCGAGCAATGCGAGCAGCGCCGGCGCCTCGCACAGCGGCGGCGGCAGGATGATACCGTCGATGCCGCCGTCGATCAGATGCTGCGCGACCTCCAGCTCGTGATCGCCGAGGTCGCATTTCTCGACGATGATCTGCACGTCGCTGCGGCTCGCCTGGTCGAGGCTGCCGAGCAGGAATTCGCTGAGGAAGCCGGCGCTGGGATTGCTGTAGAGCAGCCCGACGCGCGACGGCCCCGCCCCCGCCAGGCTGCGTGCGGCGGGATTGGGGGCGTAATTGAGCGCGGAGATCGCGTCGTTGACCCGGTCGCGGGTGGCGGGGCGGACGTTGCTTTCGCCGTTGATGACGCGCGAGACGGTCATCGGCGAGACGCCGGCGCGTTTGGCGACGTCGCTGATCGTCGGCGCGGAACCCGCCCGGCGGGAGGAGCGGGGCGGAGAAGCGGGAGGAAGAGTCATGACGCGCGCGGGACAATCCATTGGGGATGAACCGCAGGCATGGACGCAAGCGGCGAGGGGAGCAAGAGTTTCGCCAGTAAGGACGCGTGCGGTACGGAACCGCACCTGCCGCGGGTCAAGATTCCACTTGCATCGGAAAGGACCTCCGAACACAAACCGCGGCGCATGTCCGTCGGATAGATTTCAATAAGTTACCGTTTAAAGACAAGGGAGTTAACAACATGATCACGATCAAGCGCCTGCGCACGGCGATCGCCGGAACGGCATTGCTCGCCGCCCCCGTCGCCGCCTCGGCCGCCCCCGTCGCCCCGGCCGCCAATCCGGCGGCGAGCCTGTCGGTCGCCCGCGCCGCGGCGCCGGCTTCGTCGAAGAGCCACCTCGGCGCATT
This sequence comes from Sphingomonas sp. GW821-FHT04B01, assembly GCF_059420425.1. Lineage (NCBI taxonomy): Bacteria > Pseudomonadati > Pseudomonadota > Alphaproteobacteria > Sphingomonadales > Sphingomonadaceae > Sphingomonas > Sphingomonas sp. GW821-FHT04B01. The sequence continues at coordinate 76,197 of NZ_JBWKTR010000008.1, forward strand.
GGTGCCCGGCACCACGCTGATCAGCATCGGCATTCTCGCCGCGCTCGTCGTCGGCGTGCTGGTCGCCACCGGCGACGACGACGATTCGGACAGCAACTGATCCTTCGACCATGCCGAGGGGCCTCGTCACCGATGGTGGCGGGGCCCCGATCGTATCCGGCGCCGGCGCGGATCAGACGGTGAGCACGATCTTGCCGACGTGATCGCCCTCTTCCATCCGGGCGTGCGCTGCGGCCGCCTCGGCGAGCGGGAAGACGCGATCGATGATCGGGCGCAGCCGGCCGGCCTCGACATGCGGCCAGACGGTGCGGCCGATCTCGTCGGCGACCAGCGACTTGAACGCGGTGTCGCGCGGGCGCAGCGTCGATCCGGTCAGCGTCAGGCGGCGGCGCATGATCTCGAACAGCGGGATCGTCGCCTGCGCGCCGCCCTGCACCGCGATCGAGACGTGGCGGCCGTCGTCGGCGAGGCATTGCAGGTTGCGCGGCACGTAGTCGCCGCCGACCATGTCGATGACCGCGGTGACGCCCTTGCCGTCGGTGATCGCCTTGACCCGCTCGACGAAATCCTCGGTCTTGTAGTTGATCGCATGCGTCGCGCCGAGTTCGCGGGCGCGCGCGCATTTCGCGTCCGAGCCGGCGGTAACGATGATCGTCAGGCCGAAGATGTTGGCGAGCGCGATCGCCATCGTGCCGATGCCGCTGGTGCCGCCGTGCAGCAGCACGCTGTCGCCCTCGGTGGCGAAGGCGCGCTCGAACAGATTGGTCCACACGGTGAACAGCGTCTCGGGGATCGCCGCCGCCTCGATCATGTCGAGCCCGGCGGGCACCGGCAGGCACTGGCCGGCGGGCGCGACCGCATATTGGGCATAGCCGCCGCCGGCGAGCAGCGCGCAGACGCGCTGGCCGAGCAGCGCGTCATCGACATCGGCACCGAGCGCGACGACGGTACCGGCGATCTCCAGCCCGGGGATCGACGGCGCGCCCGGCGGCGGCGGATAGCCGCCCTTGCGCTGGAGCACGTCGGGGCGGTTGACCCCGGCGGCGGCGACGCGGATCAGCACCTCGCCCGCACCGGGACGCGGCACCGGCCGTTCAACCAGCGTCAGCACTTCGGGGCCGCCGGGCGCCTCCGGATCGATCGCCTGCATCGTCTCGGGCACTTCGCTCATCCGGTCGCATCCTGTCCGTAGCTCGCCCGACCGCGGAGATACGGGCATGACGGCCTTATTGACATCGTGCGGGCGGGGGTCAACGTTATGCGACGATGGAATCGGACGACGCCCCGTCGCGTCCCAATGACGCATTGATCGAGCTGCTGCGGCAGGATCTCGATCCGCTGTCGGTCGCCGAGCTCGACGCGCGGCTCGACGCGCTGGAGGGCGAGATCGTCCGGACCCGGCTGGCGCGCGAGCGATCCGTTAACCACCGCGCAACCGCCGACGCGTTATTCCGGCGATGAACCGGCAGGGCACTCGACCGGCCGCGTGCAGGATGCCGACGGTGCGACGTCAAGTGCTTGATGCGGACGCCCGCGATACCGACATGGTTGGAAAGGGCGCGGCGACCCACCGCGACCCGACTGGAGTAATCTGAATGCCATCCTTCGCCCCCGCGCTCGAGACCACGCTGCACAAGGCGCTCGAAGCCGCGTCCTCGCGTCGGCACGAATATGCGACGCTCGAACATCTGCTGCTCGCGCTGATCGGCGACGAACATGCCTCCAAGGTGATGGAGGCGTGCCACGTCGAGCTCGGCGATCTCAAGACCACCGTCGCGCATTATCTCGATACCGAGCTCGACGCGCTCAAGGTCGATGCGGCGACCGATCCGTCGCCGACCAGCGGCTTCCAGCGCGTCGTCCAGCGCGCGATCCTGCACGTGCAATCGTCGGGTCGCGACGAAGTGACCGGCGCCAACGTGCTCGTCGCCTTGTTCAGCGAGCGCGAGAGCTATGCCGTCTATTTCCTGCAGCAGCAGGACATGAGCCGCCTCGATGCCGTGAGCTTCATCAGCCACGGCGTCGGCAAGGGCGGCGCCGCGACCGAAGCCACGACGCCCAAGGGCGCCGAGGACGACAAGCCCGCCAAGGGACAGGAGAAGGGCAAGACGGAAAGCGCACTCAAGCAATTCACCGTCGACCTCAACGAGAAGGCGAAGATCGGCAAGGTCGATCCGCTGATCGGGCGCGGGCCGGAGGTGGATCGCACGATCCAGATCCTGTGCCGCCGGTCGAAGAACAACCCGCTCTATGTCGGCGATCCCGGCGTCGGCAAGACCGCGATCGCGGAAGGGCTCGCGCGCAAGATCGTCGAGGGCGAGGTGCCCGACGTGCTGCTCGAAGCGGTGATCTACAGCCTCGACATGGGCGCCTTGCTCGCCGGCACCCGCTATCGCGGCGATTTCGAGGAGCGGCTGAAGGCGGTCGTCAACGAGCTGGAGAAGCTGCCGCACGCGGTGCTGTTCATTGACGAGATCCACACCGTGATCGGTGCCGGCGCGACCAGCGGCGGCGCGATGGACGCGTCCAACCTGCTGAAACCCGCGCTGTCGGGCGGCACGATCCGCTGCATCGGTTCGACCACCTACAAGGAGTTCCGCAACCACTTCGAGAAGGACCGCGCGCTGCTGCGGCGCTTCCAGAAAATCGACGTCAACGAGCCGACGATCGAGGATACGATCAAGATCCTCGCCGGCCTGCGCTCGGCTTTCGAGGACCATCACAACGTCAAATACACCCCCGATGCGATCAAGTCGGCGGTGGAGCTGTCGGCGCGCTACATCAACGATCGCAAATTGCCCGACAAGGCGATCGACGTGATCGACGAGGTCGGCGCGATGCAGATGCTGGTGCCGCTCAACAAGCGCAAGAAGACGATCACCGCCAAGGAGATCGAACAGGTGATCGCGACGATGGCGCGCATCCCGCCGAAGTCGGTCAGCACCGACGACAAGGCGGCGCTGGAAAGCCTCGAGACCGATCTGAAGCGCGTCGTCTTCGGCCAGAACAGCGCGATCGAGAAGCTCGCCTCGGCAATCAAGCTCGCCCGCGCCGGCCTGCGCGAGCCCGAGAAGCCGATCGGCAACTATCTGTTCACCGGCCCGACCGGCGTCGGCAAGACCGAGGTAGCCAAGCAATTGTCGTCGATCCTGGGCATCCCGCTCCAGCGCTTCGACATGAGCGAATATATGGAGCGGCATTCGGTCAGCCGGCTGATCGGTGCGCCTCCCGGCTATGTCGGCTTCGACCAGGGCGGGCTGCTGACCGATGCGGTCGACCAGAATCCGCATTGCGTGCTGCTGCTCGACGAGATCGAGAAGGCGCATCCCGATCTGTTCAACATCCTGTTGCAGGTGATGGACAACGGCCGCCTCACCGATCAGCACGGCAAGTCGGTCGATTTCAGGAACGTCATCCTGATCATGACCACCAATGCCGGCGCGTCGGACATGGCGCGCGAGACGGTCGGCTTCGGCAATCTCACCCGCGAGGGCGAGGACGAGCAGGCGGTGCAGAAGATGTTCACGCCGGAATTCCGCAACCGGCTCGATGCGATCGTGCCGTTCGGCTATCTGCCGACCGAGGTGGTTGCACGGGTGGTGGACAAGTTCATCCTCCAGCTCGAACTCCAGCTCGCCGACCGCAACGTCCACATCAATCTGGACGATGCCGCCAAGAGCTGGCTCACCGAGAAGGGCTATGACAAACTGTACGGCGCGCGGCCGATGGGTCGCCTGATCCAGGAGAAGATCAAGCAGCCGCTCGCCGAGGAGCTGCTGTTCGGCAAGCTGGTCCATGGCGGCGAGGTCACGGTGCGGATGAAGGACGGTGCGCTGTCGTTCGGCATCGAGCCCGCGGCGCCGAAGAAGCCCAAGAAGAAGGGCAAGGCCGAACCGGTCGACGCCAAATAGGGTTTGGATGATGATGCAGAGCGGGCCGGACTGGCGACAGTCCGGCCCGTTTTGGTTGGGGAGTGCGGCGTACGGTCGACAGACTGTGCGTCACGCGGACGTCCTCGCGCGGGTGGTGGTTTGCTCGATTTACCCCGGCAAGGGCGATACCCGACCAGTGCTCCTGCGAACGCAGGAGCCCAGGGGTCCCGGGTACCGTAAGGTATTGTCTGCTTGGCCCTGGGTTCCTGCTTTCGCAGGAATACGGTGCTGATCCGTCGATATCACGGCGCTTTGCGGGGACAGCCGCCGGAGGCGCGCACGCTACCCTATGCCCCGATCACCCCCAGCGCCACCACGGCGACCCGCGTCGGCGTGGTCAGTTGCTCGGGCAGCGCGTCGAGTGCGAACCATCGCGGTCCCTCATGCTTCGTCGGCTCGCAATTGCGCGGCGTGCCGGTGAAGTCGCGGACGTGATAGACCGGCGCGACCCAATGCGTGCCGGCGTCGGCATCGATCTGGTCGACCCAGCACAGCCACTCCGCAGCACCGACGGTAATGCCGAGCTCCTCCGAAACCTCGCGGCGCATCGCCGCTTCGGCGGTTTCGAACAGGTCGATCTTGCCGCCGGACAGGCCCCAGCAGCCCGCCTCGGGCGGCTTGAGCCGACGCAGCAGCAGGATCTGGCCATCGACGACGATCGCCGCGCCGCAGCCGACGCGCGGTTCAGTCATGGATTGCATGCATGCCTCCCCGGGTGGAGCCGATGATCATGGTCACAAATTCCTCGCGCGCCAAGGCAGGGCTATCGCATATGGATGCGGTGATGAGGTTCGATCGATTTCCTTAGCAGGATCGTCACCCCGGACTCGTTCCGGGGTCCACTGGGCCGTGAGGGAATGGAATCGAATCAAGCCTTTCTCCTCGCCGCAGGGTGGACCCCGGAACAAGTCCGGGGTGACGGGGTAAGCTTGGAAGACGACAGGCTCAAACGGGCGTCCATATGCGATTGCCCTGCCCGCAAGGGGGGGGCATTGCGATAGTCCACGAGCTGAACGTCGATCTTTCCCCGGGCACCGGTATGCCCGATCGCCGCCACCGGGCAAATCGGCTTACCCTGTTGTTAACCAATGGTTTGCACTCGACTGCTAGCCCGCGGCTCATGTCGAGCGCGCCCGCAATACGATGGATCCTCACCGTCCTGTTGCTGGTCCTGACCGCGTTCGCCGCCGATCCGGCCCACGCCGCCGTCCACGTCCCGCTGCGCGCCTGCATCCTCCCCGCCACCGGTCAGGCGGACGGCCGCACCGCCGCGATGCTGTTCACCCAACCGCAGCGCTTCGACTGCGCGGGCAAGCAGACCGCCTATGGCGCGGGCGACTATTGGGTGCTGTCGCAACCCCTGCCCGCCACCGGCGACGCGCCGCTGCGCGTGCGCCAGGCGAGCCTGTGGCAGACGCGCGCGACGCTTTACGTGCTTTATGCCGATGGCGCGATCCGCCGGACCGGCTTCACCAGCGCCAATGCCGGCCGGCACCTGCGCCTCGGTGCGATCATCGAACTCGCGCTGCCGCGTCACGCCGCGCCGCCGGTGCGGTTGCTGTGGCACGTCGAGGGGGCGCTCAACCGCCGCGGCGTGGTGATCGGCCCGACGCTGATCGACCGCGACGCCGCCGCCGCCGCCGACATGACGATGGCCGCGCTCTATGCGGCGTTCGCCGGCATGTGCCTCGCGCTGCTCGTCTACAATCTCGCGCTCTGGGCGGCGCTGCGCCAGGCGTTCCAGCCGGCCTATTGCCTGATGGTGCTGTGTTTGCTCGGTTATGCCTTCACCTCGTCGGGGCTGCTCGGCCAGATCACCGGCATCGACAACAACGATCGCCAGCGGATCAATTACGTGCTGCTCGCCGGCTCCGCCGCCGCGGCACTGGTCTTCGCGCGCGCCTTCTTCGAACGCCGCGTGTTCGACGGCTGGCTGCGGCCGTACAGCAGCGCGGTCATCGCCTTCGTCCTGCTCGCCGCCGCCGCTTACGCCGGACTGACCCCGCGCTTCGCCGCGTTCACCGATCTGATCAGCACCTCGAGCTATCTGTTCGTCATCACCCTGCTCGCCCCGATCCTGATCCGCGCCTATCGCCGGCGCAGCAACTATCTGTGGGTCTTCGGCCTCGCCTGGGGCGCGCCAGTGGTGCTGGGCAGCGTCCGCATCCTGGCGGCGTTCAACGTCTTCGCCTGGCAATTGTGGATCGACAATTCGACGCTGCTGGCGATGGCGCTGGAGGCGGCGCTGTCGTCGCTCGGCGTCGCCTATCGCATCCGCCTGCTCAGCCTGGAGCGCGACGCGGCGCGCGAGCAGGAGATCGCCGCCCGCCTGCTCGCCGCGACCGACCCGCTCACCGGCCTGCTCAACCGCCGCGCCTTCCTCGACGGCGCGATCGGCCGCGAGGACGAGCATCAGCTGATCCTCGTCGACATCGACCATTTCAAGCGGATCAACGAGACGATCGGCCATGACGGCGGCGACGAGGTGCTGCGCCTCATCGCCCGCTCGCTGCGCGCCGCCGCCACGCCCGAGGCGCTGGTCGCGCGGATCGGCGGCGAGGAATTCGCGCTGCTGGTGCGTGCCGATACGCCGCTCGACGCGCGCGCGGTGCTCGACCGGCTGCGCATGGAGCGGATGCCGTTCGACCTGATCGTCACCGCCAGTATCGGCACCTGCACCGGCACGCTGCGCCGCGAGACCGACTGGAAGGCGCTGTACCGCTGCGCCGACCGTGCCCTGTTCGCCGCCAAGGCGGCCGGACGCGACCGCGTCCGCCACGGCGCCCCGCTCGCCCAGGTGGCATGACCCGCTGGCAGCGGGGCCGGCTTTCTGGTAGGAATTCACTTATCGGGAGGATTGCGCGATGAGGGACCGTCGGAAACTGGCCGTGGCAGGCATCGCGCTCGCCTCGCTGCTCGCGCTGCGCCACCCGACGCCGGACATCCGGTTGCTCACCCACGACATCGGCGATCCGCGCCCGCATCGCGTCCAGGCGGCGATCGACCTCGGGCTGGTCGGCGTGTCGGTGCTCTACACCTGGACCGCCCGCCGCTGAGCCGACGCGGCGATGCCGCCGCCCGTGCTTGCGCCTGCTGCGGCGCTGCCGCATAGCGAGGCCATGGATAATCCTATCGAAAGCCTGTCGTTCGAAGACGCGCTCAAGGAGCTGGAACGGATCGTCGGCCGGCTCGAAAGCGGCGAGGCGACGCTGGACGAATCGATCCAGCTCTACGAGCGCGGCGACCGTCTGCGCCAGCGCTGCGCCGAGCGGCTCGACGCCGCGCAGGCGCGGATCGAGGCGATCCGCCTCGATGCCGAGGGCAAGGCGACGGCGACGCGCCCCTTTGCCGCAGGCTGATCGCGTGACGACGACGCTCGATGCGGCACTGGCGCGCATGTCCGCGGACATCGACGCGCGGTTCGACCGGCTGCTGGCGATCCCCGACGATCCCCGCGCCGATCTGTATCGCGCGATGCGGCATGCGGCGATCGGCGGCGGCAAGCGGCTGCGGCCGCTGCTGGTCGGCGCGACCGCCGATCTGTTCGGCGTCGACCGCGACTGTTCGGGCGACGTCGCGCTCGCGGTGGAGGCGATCCACGTCTATTCGCTGATCCACGACGATCTGCCGGCGATGGACGACGACGACCTGCGCCGCGGCAAGCCGACCGTCCACAAGGCATTTGACGAGGCGACCGCGATCCTCGCCGGCGACTGCCTGCACGCGCTGGCGTTCGAGATCCTCGCCGATCCCAGGACGCACGCCGATCCCTTCGTCCGCGCCGAGCTGGTGATGGAACTGGCGCGCGCCTCCGGGCCGGGCGGCATGGCCGGCGGGCAGATGATGGACCTCGTCGCCGAACGCTCGCGCTTCGATCTCGCCACCGTCACCCGGCTGCAGCAGATGAAGACCGGCGCGCTGATCTCCGTTTCGGTGGAGCTGGGTGCGATCCTCGGCCGCGTGCCGCCGGAGGGGCGGCGCAGCCTGCACGGCTATGCGCACGACCTCGGCCTCGCCTTCCAGATCGCCGACGACCTGCTCGATGCCGAGGGCGACGAGGCGGTGGTCGGCAAGGCGCTGCGCAAGGACGGCGAGGCGGGCAAGGAGACGTTCCTGTCGCTGCTCGGCGTCGACCGGGCGCGCGAGCAATGCCGCATGCTCGTCGACCAGGCGGTACGGCACCTCCACGGGTACGGCGCCGAAGCCGACGTGCTGCGCGAGGTCGCGCGCTACGTCGTCGAACGCGATCGCTGAAGGGGAACGACATGGCAGAGCGGATCGGCGTCTATCCCGGCACCTTCGACCCCATCACTTTGGGGCATATGGACATCATCCGGCGCGGCGCGAAGCTGGTCGACCGGCTGATGATCGGCGTCACCACCAACCCGTCCAAGTCGCCGATGTTCACGATCGAGGAGCGGATGGCGATCGTCCGCCGCGAGGTGGCGGGGATCGGCGGCACGGTCGAGGTCGTCGCCTTCGATTCGCTGCTGATGGACTTCGCCGAACGCCAGGGCGCCAGGGTCATCATCCGCGGCCTGCGCGCGGTGGCCGACTTCGAATACGAATATCAGATGGCGGGGATGAACCAGCAGATCAATCCGCGGGTCGAGACCGTCTTCCTGATGGCCGACGTCGCGCTGCAACCGATCGCCAGCCGGCTGGTCAAGGAAATCGCTTTGTTCGGCGGCCCGATCGGCAAGTTCGTCACCCCCGCGGTCTGCGCCGAAGTGGTCGCCCGCGTCGAGGTGATCGGCCGCAAGGGCAGCTGAGGGCGCTCCGCACGGTACCCCACGGCCAAGGCTATCGGACAAGGTGGCGTGACGAGGCTCGATCGATCTCCCCAACGGCCCGTCACCCCGGACTGGTTCCGGGGTCCACCGGGCCGCAATTGCGCGCTTGCTCCTCAAGCCTCTCCTCGCCGCAGGGTGGACCCCGGAACGAGTCCGGGGTGACGACGTGAGTATGATAGCGGATCGACCAGCGGGGCAGCGGCGCGAGACGCAGACCAAGTATCAGGAACGTCTGACCACGTTCAGTTTGGTGCAATCCGCATTTTGTTTTAAGCCGCCGGCACCACCCAAGGTTGGATATTCCATGCGCCCGTTCGCCCGTCTGTTCGCGTTTCTTCTCTGCCTGTTCGCGCTGCCCTTTGCAGCGACCGCCGCCGCGGCGCAGGCGGTGCCCGGGGTCGCCGAACGGGCGACGCCGCCGGCGACCACCGACAAGGAAAACCTCTGGCTGATCGATCTGTCGGACGGCGGCCGGGTGACGATCTGGCTGCGCCCCGATGTCGCGCCGAAGATGGTCGAGCGGGTCAAGACGCTGACCCGGCAGGGCTTCTACAACGGCCTGCTGTTCCACCGCGTGATCGACGGCTTCATGGCGCAGGGCGGCGATCCCAAGGGCGACGGCACCGGCGGCTCGACGCTGCCCAACGTCGCGGCCGAGTTCAACTATCTGCCGCACGTCCGCGGCGCGGTGTCGGCGGCGCGGGCCGATGCCGAGAACAGCGCCAACAGCCAGTTCTTCATCGTCTTCCAACCGCGGCTCAGCCTCGACAAGAAGTATACCGTGTTCGGGCGGGTGATCGACGGGATGCAATATGTCGACGCGATCGAACGCGGCGAGCCGCCCGCCAATCCGACCCGGATCGTCCGCGCCTATATCGCCGCCGACAATCCCCCGCCCTATACCGCCGCGGCCGCGCCGGCGCCGGTGACGCTCGGCGCGCCGGTGACGCTGCCCGGTGCGGGCCCGGCCGGCACCGCCGCGCCCAAGCGTGCGCCCGCCGGGGCTGCGCCCGCGCGCAAGTGAGGGTCGACCTTTTCGACTTCGACCTGCCGGCCGAGCGGATCGCGCTGCGTCCGGCGGTGCCGCGCGATGCGGCGCGGCTGCTCGTCCTCGACGGCGAGGCGACGCGTGACCTGACCGTCGGCGCCCTGCCCGGCCAGCTGCGCGCCGGCGACTGCCTGGTGTTCAACGACACGCGCGTCATCCCCGCGCAGCTCGAAGGGCGGCGTGGCGATGCGACGATCGGCGCGACGCTGCACAAGCGCGAGGGGCCGCGCCGCTGGCGAGCCTTCATCCGCAACGCCAAGCGGCTGCGCGACGGCGATACGATCGACTTCGGCGCGGGGGTCGGCGCGCGTGCCTCCGATCGCGGCGAGGACGGCAGCTTCGCGCTCGACTTCGCCGGCGACGAGCCGGTCGAGCTGCTGCTCGAGCGCGCCGGCCGCATGCCGCTGCCCCCCTATATCGCCGCCAAGCGCCCGACCGACGCGCAGGATGCGACCGATTACCAGACGATGTTCGCCGCCGAACCCGGTGCGGTCGCCGCGCCCACCGCGGCGCTGCACTTCACCCCGGCGCTGATCGACGCGTTCGCCGCGGCGGGGATCGCGCACGAGACGCTGACGCTGCACGTCGGCGCCGGCACCTTCCTGCCGGTCAAGGCGGAGGACACCGCCGATCACCGCATGCACGCCGAATGGGGCCGGATCGACGCCGCGACCGCCGACCGGCTCAACGCGGTGCGTACGAACGGCGGCCGGGTGATCGCGGTCGGCACCACATCGCTGCGCCTGATCGAAAGCGCCGCGCGCGCCGATGGCGTCATCGCCCCGTTCGAGGGCGACACCGCGATCTTCATCACCCCCGGTTACGCCTTCCGCGGCATCGACGGGCTGGTGACCAACTTCCATCTGCCCAAATCGACGCTGTTCATGCTGGTATCGGCGCTGATGGGGCGGGAGCGGATGCAGGCGGCCTACGCGCATGCGATCGCCGCGGGCTATCGCTTCTACAGTTATGGCGATGCGTCGCTGCTGCTGCCGGCGCGATCGTGATGCTGCTCGCGCTGCTGCTCCAGGCCGCCGTCCCGGCCTCGCCCGCGCCCGCCGCGCCGGGCCAGCCGCCGGCGACCTTCGTCGTCGAGCCGGTCGGCATGGCGATCGCGGGGTTCGATGCCGACGGCGACGGGCGGACCAGCCGCGCCGAGCTCGACGCAGGCGTGCGCCGCAGCTTCGCCGCGGTCGACAGCGCGCAGGCCGGCACGATCGGCTATATCGCCTTCGCCGACTGGGCGGAGCGCTGGCTCGGCGACCGCAATGCGCTGCCGAGCCCGTTCGAGGTCGACGGCGACGGCGACAATCGGATCACCCTCGCCGAGCTGCAGGCGGCGTTCGCGCGCATCTTCGCGCGGCTCGACGTCGACAAAGACGGCTTCGTCACCCGCAAGGAGCTGCTGACGATCCGCGCCATGGCCGGCCGGACGATGGGGCCGCCCGGCAAGCGCAAGCGCTGAGACCGGTCGACATCCGCTGAGGCTGCGACTCAAACGAGATCCGTCAACCGGACTGGACTCGAGACGTCTGCAACACTGCCCCGCGCTCCTGCGAAAGCAGGAGCTCAGGAGTCCCGAGCGCCATAAGGCGTTGCTTTGCTTGATCCTAGGCTCCTGCTTTCGCAGGAGCACTGTACTGCTCAACCGATGATGCGGACCTTCGGCGAGGTGTCGGTTTGATCCGGTGTGACGAAGGAGCGAACGCGCGAAATCCCTGAGGTCGTTCCAGCCGCCAGCCCATCGCCTTGCTATCGCACCCCGACGCTCGACACCGCGCGCCGGCTTCGCCAAAGCGGGACGATCATGTCCCCGCGTTTCGCCTTCACCATCGCCGCCACCGACGGCCGTGCCCGCACCGGCTCCATCCAGATGCAGCGCGGCACGATCCGCACCCCCGCCTTCATGCCGGTCGGCACCGCCGCCACGGTTAAGGCGATGAAGCCGGCGGACGTCGCGGCGAGCGGCGCCGACATCATCCTCGGCAACACCTATCACCTGATGCTGCGTCCCGGTGCGGAACGGGTGGCGCGGCTCGGCGGGCTCCACGCCTTCATGGGGTGGGAGCGGCCGATCCTCACCGATTCGGGCGGCTATCAGGTGATGAGCCTCGCCGATCTCACCAAACGCTCCGAGGAGGGCGTGTCGTTCAAGTCGCATCTCGACGGCACCCGCCATCTGCTCAGCCCGGAACGGTCGATCGAGATCCAGCGCCTGCTCGGCTCCAACATCGTCATGGCCTTCGACGAACTGGTGCCGACCACCTCGACGCGCGAGGTACAGGCCGCGGCGATGGAGCGCTCGATGCGCTGGGCGAAGCGCAGCCGCGCCGCGTTCGACGCGGGCGGCGACCATGGCGCCAACAATGCGATCTTCGGCATCCAGCAGGGCGCGCTCGACGAGGGGCTGCGCAAGGCGTCGGCGGACGCGCTCGTCGACATCGGCTTCGACGGCTATGCGGTCGGCGGCCTCGCCGTCGGCGAGGGGCAGGAGGCGATGTTCGGCTGCCTCGACTTTGCGCCCGCGCAGCTGCCGGCGGATCAGCCGCGTTATCTGATGGGGGTCGGCAAGCCCGACGATATCGTCGGCGCGGTCGAGCGCGGCATCGACATGTTCGACTGCGTGATGCCGACGCGGTCCGGACGGACGGGGCAGGCCTTTACCCGCGACGGGCCGATCAACCTGCGCAACGCCAGATTCGCCGAGGACCAGGGGCCGCTCGACGCCGAATGCGCCTGCCCCGCCTGCACGACGTGGAGCCGGGCCTATATCCATCATCTCGTCCGGTCCGGCGAGATTCTCGGCGCAATGCTGATGACCGAGCATAACATCTGGTTCTACGAATGCTTGATGGCGGACCTGCGACGCGCCATTGCAGCCCAGGAACTGACCCCGTTCGCGAACGCGTTCCGCGCGCGCTACAAGCGGGGCAAGGGAGAGTAATATGTCGGATCAGCCCAATGAGATTCTCGCCGCGGCCGCCGCGGCCAAGGCGCAACAGGATGCCGCCGCGAACACGCGCGATCCGTCGACCAAGAGCCATTGGCCGATGCGGATCATCGGTGTCGGCATCGGCTCCGCCGCGGTGGCGGCAGCGGTCCTTTTCGCCAATTCGGGCAAGAAGCGCGACTGACCGGCCCGGAACGCCGCATTGGTTGCGATTGCAAACTTTGCAGGTTGAGCGCTACCATTTGCACTTGCGAGATCGGGTGCTGCGCTGCACAAAGAGCGTGCCTTTCAGGCATCCTCTCCTAAAAACTTTTACGGCCGGTCGTTTCGATCGGCCTTTCTTTTTGTCCCGATCTCCGGCAGGTTCCAGTTACCGTGTCCGGGCGGATCGAAACAGAAACGGCAGGAGAGGAGCCGCCGGCAAGACCGGCAACGGCCCGACCGGTTGGGCGGGGGATCGAGCCTTCGGCTCTCCCCCGCCGCCTGTTCCGGCATCCCAGCACGAGGCCCAATTCCTTATGATCGCAATCGGAACCCGGGTCGATGAAACCGGCACGTTGATCCGCGACGGCGGCGCCTTCTACCTGCGCCGCGATTCGGGCGGGCGGTTCGAGCTGGAGCTTCATCGCACGCCTGTCGATCTGGTCGAGAAACGCGTGCGGCTGGTCGGCACGTTGGTCGGGCCGGATCTGGTCAATGCCGACGGCGTGGCCCCGGTTTGAAGACCCCGCCCCCTTCCGACGATTATGCCCGCGGCCGGCGCGACGGATTGCGGCTGGCGCTGGCGATCCTCGCCGTCGAAGAGGCGAAATGGGCGGCGTTGCTCGGCGAGAGCCCGTCGTGGCGGACCAATGCGACGCGCGAGGTGCGCTACAAGACGCTTCAGGTCGCGCAGACCCGCGTGCAGACCGCACTCAACCGTCTCACGCCGAAGGGCGAAGCGGCGGCGATCGACGCCGAACTCGCCGCCGCGCTCGACAAGCTCGGTCTGTAGCTCAGCCTCCGCCAGCTGCGGCGCGGAGCGTGATCCGGGTGATCTCCGGCGGCCGGCCGAGGCGTAGCGCGAAGCCCGGCCACAGGCCGGTGCCGTTGCTGACGTAGAGCGTCATGCCGTCCACCGCATAACGGCCCGACACGAAGCCGCCGTTCGCGGGCCTGAACAATCGGTCGAGCCCGACGATCATCCCGCCATGCGTGTGGCCGGACAGTTGCAGCGCGACCCCGCGCGCCGCCGCCCGACGCGCGTTGCGCGGCTGATGGTCGAGCAGGAGGACTGGCGCGCCCGGCGGGCGGCGTGACAGTGCGGCGTCGAGATCGGGGCCGGGCTCGCCATGCGACGGCGCGGAGGCGTCGGTGACCCCGGCGAGCACCAGCCCGTCGCCGCCACGCGTCAGCACGCGATGCGCGTTCGGCAGCATGCGAAAGCCGAGCCCGGCGAGGTGCCGCATCCAGCCGCCGTAATCGAAGAAATATTCGTGGTTGCCGGGAATGGCGTAGACGCCGTCGGGCGCACGCAATCCGGCGAGCGGGGCGACGTCGGCGCGGCGCATGTCGACCGATCCGTCGATGAAGTCGCCGGTGACGACGATCAGGTCGGCCCCCGCGGCATTGGTGCGATCGACGACGGCACGGGTCCAGCGCTGCGGAAACAGACGGCTGATATGCAGGTCGGTGAGCTGGATCAGCCGGTAGCCGTCGAACGACGGCGGCAGGTCGCGCACCGCGACGGTGATGTCGCGCACCGGCGGCACGCGGATCGCCCCGGCGACGCCGATCGCAGCGAGCAGCGCCGCGACGCCGGCGATGCCATAGCGGGCCGCATCGGGCGCCCCCACCACCTCGCGCCGCACCACCATCGTAGCGAGCGTGCCGAGATCGAGCACGATCTGCAGCAGCGCGAGCAACAGGATGGCGCCGAAGGCCCAGTTGAACAGGATGACGATCGCGCGCGGGAATTCCGGCGCGAACACCGATCCCGACGAGAGGCGGCTCCATAAATGATATTGCGAGGCGGCGAGCAGCGTCACCGCGACGCCGCCCTTCGCCCAAAGCGGCAGGGACAGCGGCAGCAGCCAACGGACGATGACGTACAGGGACGGCGTCGCAAAGATCAGGTGGAAGATCGTCATTCTCCTTGCGGCACCGTGCCGCCGCTGCCTCGCAAGCGCCGTCCCGTCGCTCAGCTCGGGTGGGCGGCGCTCTCGGCGGCGGCGTCGCTGGCATCGGTCGGCGTCACCGCGACCGCGCCGACATCCGCCTCGGCCTGTTCGGCGAGCTTCATCTGCTCATAGGCGATCTCGAGATCGGCGACACCCGATCCGGTCGGCTGGATCGGCAGGTCGCCGTAGCTTTCGGCGGGGCCATTCTGATCGGTCGTGTCGGTCATCATTCTCTCCTCGTGCGCGGCGTCAACGCACCGTGCCGGGGACCGGACGCATCGCCCGTCGAACATGCGGAAAATGACCTCTATCAGGAACTTAGATCAGCATGACGCATTAGGAACCGGTTCGGGAGACGGCGTCGCCACCTCTGGCCTGCCGGCCCCCGGATACTGCCGGGAGCGGTCATGACCCATGTGCTGATCATCGAGGATTCCTATTTGTTCGGCCAGTTCGTCGCCGACGCCGCGGTGCTCGCCGGTGCCGGCAGCACGGAGATCGTGGAGACGCAGGAAGCGGCGGAAGCGGCGGCGCAGCGCTGCATGCCGGGCATGATCATCGCCGACGTCAAGCTCGTCCACGGCTCCGGGGTCCGTGCGGTCGAGCGGATCGCCAAGGGACGCCGCATCCCGATCCTCTACGTCACCGGCTATCCCGAACGCTGCGGCGAATGCCCGCCGGGATCGACGGTGATCGAAAAGCCGGTGTCGCACGATACGCTGCAACGCTCGATCAGCCGGCTGATCGAGGATGAGGCCGCACACCTCGCGGCGCATTGACGGGGCGGGGTGGAGCCGCCGCCGGCATGATGCGGCGACGGCTCCGACAGTCCTGGAGAACTGCACACGAAGGATCGGGAGAACCCTTCCTGCTGCGCACGGGCTCTAATGGTTAACGGCGGCAAGTCGACCGGAAACGGGCTATGTACGAAACCGTACACAGCGATCGCCGTCTCCGCCCGCCTGCGCGATTGGCAAAGCCGGCGGTAGCGGCTAAGTCGACCGGCGGCGCCGGTCTCCGGTGCCATGATCGCGTCGGTGCCCTTCGCAAGAGGGCGTAAATGGGAATGCGGTGCGGGGCCTCGGCTCCAATGCCGCGGCTGTCCCTGCAACTGTAAGCGGCGAGCGACGGACACATGCCTTCCCCCCGCGGGAAGGCGGCCACTGGCAAGGGTTCGCCCGATCCGGGAAGGCCGTGCCCCGAGCGACGACCCGCGAGCCAGGAAACCTGCCGGCGATAGGGTCGCTCTTGCTTTGGTCCAGGGGATGGCCGGGGCACGGTGTTCCGTCTGAGCGACGAAGACCCATGCGGTTGGCCCGCATCGGTGCGTGGCGCGGGCGACATGCGAAGCGCCCGTCCGTCGCTCGCGCATCGGCGATATGTGGCCCCACCGTGTTCTCGTCGTCGCGGCGCTCGCGAAGGAACATCCGTGGCCGATCCACAACTCGCCAAGATCCCCGTCACCATCGTCACCGGCTTCCTCGGCGCCGGCAAGACGACGCTGATCAGCCATCTGATCCGCAACGCCAACGGCCGCCGGCTCGCGGTGGTGGTCAACGAATTCGGCACCTTGGGTGTCGACGGCGACATCCTTAAGGGCTGCGCGATCCCCGATTGCCCGGCGGAGAATGTCGTCGAGCTGGCCAATGGCTGCATCTGCTGCACCGTCGCCGACGATTTCATCCCGACGGTGGAGACCTTGCTCGCGCTCGACCCGCGCCCCGACCATATCCTCATCGAGACATCAGGCCTGGCGCTGCCCAAGCCGCTGCTGAAGGCGTTCGACTGGCCGGCGATCCGCTCGCGCATCACCGTCGACGGCGTCATCGCGCTGGCCGACGCCGAGGCGGTCGCCGCCGGTCGCTTCGCCACCGATGTCGCCGCGCTCGACGCGCAGCGCGCCGCCGATCCGGGGATCGACCACGAGACGCCGCTGGCGGAGGTGTTCGAGGACCAGCTCGCCTGTGCCGACATGGTGCTGCTGACCAAGGCCGACCTCGCCGGGCCGGAGGGCGTCGCCGCCGCCCGAGCGGTGATCGCCGCCGAGGCGCCGCGGCCGGTGCCGGTGGTCGAGCTGACCGACGGCGTGATCGATCCCGCGGTGATCCTCGGTCTCGACGCCGCGGCCGAGGACGACATCGCCGCCCGCCCCTCGCATCATGACGGCGAGGACGAGCATGAGCACGACGATTTCGACAGCCTCGTCCACGAAACCGGCGAGATCGACGATCCCGCCGATCTGGTCGCGCGGATCGAACGGCTCGCGCGCGAGTCCGACGTGCTGCGCGTCAAGGGCTATGCGGCGGTGCGCGGCAAGCCGATGCGGCTGCTCGTCCAGGCGGTCGGCGCGCGGGTGCGGACGCAATACGACCGGCCGTGGCGGCCGGGCGAGGCGCGCGCCACCCGGCTGGTCGTGATCGCCGAGCGCGACCGCATCGACCCCGCGACGATCGGGCCCGTGCTGAACGGCTGAGCCCCCACGATGCACGTCGTCTTCCGCGAGAGCCACGGCCTGGAGGAGATCGCGACGCCGCGCGATCTCGGCCAGCGGCCGGCGGATCTCGTCGTCCTGTCCTTCTCCGACAGCGACCTCGGCGCATTCGCCGCGGGCTGGCATGCCGCGCGCGGTGGCGGCGTGCCGCTGCCGTCGCTGCGGCTCGCCAACCTCGCCGATCTCGCGCATCCCCTGTCGGTCGACACCTATGTCGAGCGGACGCTGGCGGGTGCGAAGGGCATCCTGATCCGGCTGATCGGCGGGCGGTCCTATTGGTCCTACGGCCTGCAACAGGTCGAGGCGCTGGCGCGGGCGCAGGGCATCGCGCTGGCGGTGCTCGCCGCCGACGGGCGCGAGGACGCCGCGCTGGCCGCCGCCTCCACGGTGCCGGGCTCGACGCTCGGCCGGCTCGCCGCCTTGTGCGACACCGGCGGCGCGGTCGCGGCGCAGGCGGCGCTGGCGCAGCTCGCGCTCGCCGCGGGGCTGGCGGCGGGACCGGTAGGCGGGGTGCGTGCGGTTCCGCCGGTCGGCGGCTGGACGCAGACGGACGGCGTCACCTGCCCCGCGGCGCTCGCGATCCGGCCGGAGGCGCGGCCGCGGGTGCTGCTCACCTTCTACCGCTCCTATCTGCTCGCCGCCGATCTCGATCCGGTCGCGGCGCTCGCCGGGGCGCTGGCGGCGCGCGGCTTCGACGTCGTCCCGCTGTTCGCGCCGTCGCTCAAGGACGCGCACGCGCGCGGCTGGATCGCGCGCTGGGTCAAGGCGCTGGCCCCGGTCGCGATCCTCAACGCCACCGCCTTCTCGGCGCGCGACGAGACCGAGTCGCCGCTCGACGGCGCCGACGTGCCGGTCTTCCAGGTCGCGCTCGCCACCTCGACGCAGGCCGCCTGGGCGGAGAGCGCGCGCGGGCTGTCGCCCGCCGATCTCGCGATGCACGTCGTCCTGCCCGAGGTCGACGGCCGCATCTTCGCCGGGATCGCCAGTTGCAAGCAGGATGCGGTGCGCGACCCCGATCTCGATTACGCCCGCCGCGCGCATCGCGCCGACCCCGCCCGCATCGCGGCGATCGCCGATCGCGTCGCCGCCTGGGTCTCGCTCGGCCGGACCGCACCGGCGGCGCGGCGGCTGGCGCTGATCCTCTCCACCTATCCCGGCAAGAGCCACCAGATGGCGCATGCGGTCGGGCTCGACGCGCTCGCCTCGGCCGAGGCGATGCTCGCCGATCTCGCCACGGCCGGACATGCCGCCACCGCCGGCGTACCGCTGGCCGAGGCCTTGGCGGCGGAGTGGCTATGCTGGCCGGTCGCCGCCTATCGCGCCGCGCTCGCCGCCTTGCCGCCCAGCCTGCGCGACGATCTCGCCGCAGCCTGGGGCGAGCCCGAGCATGATCCCGCGGTCGCCGACGGCGCCTTCCGCTTCGCCGCGACGCGGCGCGGCGCGACGCTGGTCGCGCTCCAGCCCGAACGCGGCACGCCCGCGACCCGCGCCGACGATTATCACGATCTGTCGCGCGTTCCCCGCCATGGCTATGTCGCTTTCTACCTCTGGCTGCGCAGCCGCGGGTGCCATGCGGCGATCCAGATCGGTGCGCACGGCACGCTCGAATGGCTGCCCGGCAAGGCGGTGGCGCTGTCCGACGCCTGCTGGCCGGAGGCGCTGACCGGGTCCTTGCCGATCCTTTATCCGTTCATCGTCAACGATCCCGGCGAGGCGGCGCAGGCCAAGCGCCGCACCGCCGCGGTGACGCTCGGCCATCTGCCGCCGCCGATGATCGCGGCGGACGGCGGCGTGGGTCTCGCGCGGATCGAGACGCTGCTCGACGAATTCTCCAATGCCGACGGGCTCGACCCGGCGCGGCGCGACCGGTTGCAGCGCGACATCGCCGAGGAGGCGCAGGCGATCGGACTCGCCGCCGAACTCGATCTCGCCGGCGCGGCCACCGCCGCCGAGGCGATCACCCGCATCGACGCCTTCGTCTGCGACGTGAAGGACAGCCGCTTCGGCGACGGCCTGCACGTCTTCGGGCGCGGCGCGTGCGGCGCGGCGGAGCGCGACGGCCTGCTCGCCGCGCTCGCCGGCCGCCGCGTCGCCGCCGGCCCGGCGGGATCGCCGCATCGCGGCCGTACCGACGTGCTGCCGACCGGGCGCAACCTGTTCGCGGTCGATCCGCGCGCGGTGCCGTCGCGCTCGGCGCATGTGCAGGGCCAGCGACTCGCCGACGAATTGATCCGCCGCCATCTGCAGGATCACGGCGACTATCCGCGCGGCTTGGTGGTCGATCTGTGGGGATCGGCGACGATGCGCACCGCCGGCGAGGAATTCGCGATGGCGCTGCACCTGCTCGGCGCCGCGCCGATCTGGGATACCGGCTCCGATCGCGTCACCGGCGTCGACATCCTGCCGCTCGCGCTGCTCGATCGGCCGCGGATCGACGTGACCTTGCGCATCTCCGGCCTGTTCCGCGACACGTTCGCGCCGCTGTGTACGCTGTTTGGCCAGGCGGTACGGGCGCTGGCGGCGCGCGACGAGCCCGCCGACTGGAACCCGTTCGTCGGCCGTGCCGCCGCGCCGCGCGTCTATGGCCCAGCGCCGGGGCGGTTCGGGCTCGGCTTGGGTGAGGCTGCGGACACCTATACCGACGCCGCGCGCGCAATGGCGGGCGAGGCGTGGCTGGCGGCCTCGTCCTTCGCCTTCGACGACACCGACGCGCGCGCCGATGCCGCCGGCCTGCGCGCGCGCATCGCCGCCGCCGACGCCTTCGTCCATCTGCAGGACCTGCCCGAAAGCGACCTGCTGCTCGCCGCCGATTATGCGGCGCACGAAGGCGGGTTCGCCGCCGCCCAGGCGGTCGCGGGCGGCCGGGCGGCGCTCTATCATCTCGATGCGCGCGATCCCGAGCGGCTGCGCGCGCGCAGCCTGCGCGAGGAGATCGCCCGCGTCGTCCGCGGCCGGGCGACGCAGCCGGCGTGGATCGACGGCATGATGCGCCACGGCTTCCGCGGCGCCGCCGAGATCGCCGCGACGCTCGACCATCTCGGCGCCTTCGCGCATCTCGCGCGCGTGGTGACGCCGGAGCTGATCGACCTTTATCACGACGCGACGCTCGGCCGCGACGCGGTGCGCGCCTTCCTCGCCGCCGCCAATCCCACCGCGCTCGCCGCGATGGAGGCGCGCTTCGCCGCGCTGCATCGCTCGGGCCTGTGGCCGACGCGGCGCAACGCCATTGTGGCGTCGCTGGCATGAGCGTCGTGCGTGGCTGGTGCCCGACCGCATGGCGGCCGATGGCGGCGGGCGACGGGCTGATCCTGCGCGTCCGCCCGCGGCTCGCGCGGCTGACGCCGGCGCAGGCGCGGACGATCGCCGTGGTGGCCCGCACGCATGGCAACGGCCTGATCGACCTCACCAACCGCGCCGCGCTCCAGCTGCGCGGGTTGGACGAGGCGGGCTGGGCGGTCGCCCTCACCGCGCTGGTCGCCGCCGGGCTGGTCGATCCCGATCCGGTCCGCGAGGCCCGCGCGCTGCTGGTCGCGCCCGACTGGCGGGAGGGCGACGACACGCATCGCATCGCCTGCGCGCTGCTCGACCGGCTCGACGCGCTGCCGCCGCTGCCCGGCAAGATCGGCATCGCGATCGATGCGGGGCGCGAACCGGTCCTGATCGACAGCCCCGCCGACTTCCGGATCGAACGCGATGCGACCGGTGGGCTGATCCTGCGCGCAGACGGCCGCGCCGGTGGGTACGCGCTGGCGCCGGGTAAGGAAACGACCGCGCTGATCGCGCTGGCGGAATGGTTCGTCGCCAGCGGCGGCGTCGCGGCGGGACGAATGGCGCGGCATGTCGCCCCGTTGCCGGCGAACCTCGCGGGGGGTGCCACCACCCCCAGTGTTCCCGCCAAAGCGGGAACACAGGACCAAGCAGGACACCGTCTTGGAGTGGGGGCCCTGGGCTCCCACCTTCGCGGGAGAACGGGGGATGGCGTCGGCTTGCGCGAAGATCTCGCCTCCGCCGGGGACCACAATACGCATCCGCTACGACCCACCCAAGGCACCACGATCGGCCTCCCCTTCGGCCGGACCGACGCGGCGATGCTCGCCGATCTCGCCGACCGGCCCGGCGTCACCGGCATCCGCGTGACGCCGTGGCGCAATTTGCTGGTCGAGGGGCTCGATCCCGCCGCCGCCGGCCTCCCCGCCTGCGCGGCTGCGGACCTCGCCGTCGACGCCTGCGTCGGCGCACCCGCCTGTCCGCAGGCGACCGTCGCGACGCGCGCGCTCGCGCTGCGTGTCGCGCCGCACGTCGCCGGACGGCTGCACGTTTCTGGATGCGCCAAGGGCTGCGCCCGCGCCGCCCCCGCCGACGTCGTCGTCACCGGCCGCGACGGCCGTTTCGATCTCGCCTTCCACGCCCGTGCCGGCGATCCCGCCGCCGTCGCCGGCCTGTCGCCCGACGACCTCATCGCCCTGCTCGAAAGCCCCTCCCGTGTCGCATAGCTACGAAACCGACGGCGCCGCAATCTATCGCCGCTCGTTCGCCATCATCCGCGCCGAGGCCGATCTCGCCCGCTTTCCGCCCGAGGAGGAACCGGTCGCGGTGCGGATGATCCATGCCGCCGGACTGGTCGAGCTCGCCGCCGCGATCCGCTTCTCGCCCGGCTTCGCGACCCGCGCCCGCGCCGCGCTCGCCGACGGGGCGCCGATCCTGTGCGACGCGCGCATGGTCAGCGAGGGCATCACCCGCGCCCGCCTGCCCGCCGGCAATGCGGTGATCTGCACGCTGCACGATCCGCAGGTGCCGGCGCGCGCCGCGGCGATGGCCAACACCCGCTCCGCCGCCGCGCTGGAATTGTGGCGGCCGCATCTCGCCGGCGCGGTGGTGGCGATCGGCAACGCGCCGACCGCCTTGTTCCACCTGCTCGATATGCTCGCCGACCCCGCCTGCCCGCGCCCGGCGGCGATCATCGGCTGCCCGGTCGGCTTCGTCGGCGCGTGCGAGTCGAAGGACGCGCTCTGGGCCGAGCAGCCGGTGCCCTGCGCGATCGTCGCCGGGCGGCTCGGCGGCAGCGCGATCACCGTCGCCGCGGTCAACGCGCTGGCGAGCCGCGCCGAATGACGACCGGCACCGTCCATGGCGTCGGCCTCGGCCCCGGCGCCGCCGACCTGATGAGCGTGCGCGCCGACCGGCTGGTGCGCGGCGCGCGCCACCTCGCCTATTTCCGCAAACGGGGTCGCGCCGGCCGTGCCCGCCGGCTGGTCGACGGCCTGTTGCGTGCCGACGTGGTCGAATATGCGATGGACTATCCGGTCACCACCGAGATCGCCGTCGCCGACCCCGCCTATAACGCCTGCCTCGCCGCCTTCTACGCCGACTGTACCGCGCATCTCGCCACGCTGGCGGAAGCGGGCGAGGACGTGGTGGTCCTGTGCGAGGGCGATCCGTTCTTCTACGGATCGTTCATGCACCTGCATGCGCGGCTCGCCGGCCGCGTGCCGGTGCGGATCGTGCCGGGGATCACCGGCATGTCAGGCGCCTGGACCGCGACCGACCGGCCGATCACCTGGGGCGACGACGTGCTGACCATCGCCACCGCGACGCTGCCCGAAGAGGAGCTGACCCGCCGCATCCGCGATACCGATGCGCTGGTGGTGATGAAGATCGGCCGCCACCTCGCCAAGCTGCGCCGCGCGATCGCCGCCGCCGGGCGCACCGACGCGGCCTGGCTGGTCGAATATGCCGCGATGCCGGAAGAACGCGTCACCCCGCTCGCCGAGGCGGGCGAGACCGCACCCTATTTCGCGATCCTGCTGATCCACGGCCAGGGGCGGCGGCCATGAGCGACAGCGGCTGGCTGGCGATCGCCGGGCTGGGACCGGGCGATTCGGCGCTGATCACGCCCGAGGTGACCGACGCGCTAACCCGCGCGACCGACGTGGTCGGCTATATCCCCTATGTCGCGCGGATCGCGCCGCGGCCGGGCCTGCGGCTGCACGCGAGCGACAATCGCGTCGAGATCGATCGTGCCGGCCACGCGCTGCGGCTGGCGGCGGCGGGGGGACGCGTCGTCGTGGTGTCGTCGGGCGATCCCGGCGTGTTCGCAATGGCAGCGGCGGTGTTCGAGGCGCTGGAGGCGGGGCCGCCCGACTGGCGCGACCTCGACATCCGCGTGCTGCCCGGCATCACCGCGATGCTCGCCGCCAGCGCCCGCGCCGGTGCGCCGCTCGGCCATGATTTCTGCGCGATCAACCTCTCCGACAATCTCAAGCCCTGGCCGCTGCTCGCACGCCGGATCGCGCTCGCCGCCGAAGCGGATTTCGCCATCGCCTTCTACAATCCGCGCTCGCGCGCGCGGCCCGACACGCTCGACGCCGCCTTCGCGATCCTGCGCGAGGCATGCGGCGACGATCGCCCGGTGCTCTTCGCGCGCGCCGTCACCACCGCGGAGGAAGCGCTGCGCATCGTGCCGCTGCCCGCGGCGCGCGGCGCGATGGCCGACATGCGCACGATGGTGATCGTCGGATCGAGCCGCACCCGGCTAATCGCGCGCACCGGCGCGCCGATCCTCTATACGCCGCGCTCGGCATGACCCAGCCACGCCATCACCGCGGCGACGTCGTGCACCTCGGCGCGCGCCGGCAGCATCGGCCGGTCGATCAGCAGCACCGGCAAGCCGAGGTCGCGGGCCGCCGCCAGCTTCGCCGCCGCGCCGCTGCCGCCGGCATTCTTGGCGACGACCAGGTCGATGCCGTGCCGCTCGATCAGCGCGCGGTCGCCAGCGACGGTGAACGGCCCGCGATCGACCACCAGATCGTATTGCGGCAGCGGCGGAGCCACGTCCGGACGGTCGACGAAGCGGAGCAGATACCGATGCTGCGGCCGCGCCGCGAAGGTCTCGACGTGCATCCGCCCGAGCGCGAGCATCACCCGCCGCGCCGGTCCGTCGAGCGCCGCCACCGCGCCGGCGATGTCGGGCACGTGCGTCCAGCGGTCGCCGGCCTGCGCCACCCAGGCCGGGCGGGTCAGCGCGAGCAGCGGCACGCCCGCGGCGGTGGCGGCGGCGACGGCATGGCCACTCATCTGCGCGGCGAAGGGATGGGTGGCGTCGACCAGATGCGTGACGCCCTCCCGCCGGAGATGCTCGGTCAGCCCAGCCACCCCGCCGAAGCCGCCGATCCGCACCGGCACCGGCTGTGCCGCGGGGGCCGCGGTACGTCCGGCATAGCTCAGCGTCGCCGCCACCCCGCGCGCCGCGCAGGCGGCGGCGAGCGCGCTCGCCTCGGTCGTCCCGCCGAGGATCAGGAGATGGGGCATGGCTGAAGGCAATCCGTGGCTGACGATCGTCGGGATCGGCGAGGATGGACCCGCGGGCCTGTCCGCGGCAAGCCGGGCCGCGCTCGACGCGGCGCAATGGGTCACCGGCGCGCGCCGCCATCTCGCGCTGCTGCCGCCGCTCGCCTGCCCGGTCGAACCATGGCCTGTGCCGTTCGAGGCGGGGATCGCGCCGCTGCTCGCGCGGCGCGGGCAGCGCGTGGTGATGCTGGCGTCGGGCGATCCGTTCTGGTTCGGCGCGGGCGGCACGCTCGCCCGCCATCTCACGCCCGGCGAATGGGTCGCCCATCCCGCCCCCTCGACCTTCGCGCTCGCCGCCGCGCAACTCGGCTGGCGGCTGGAGGAGACCGTCTGCCTCGGCCTCCACGCCGCGCCGCCGACGCGGCTGCGCCGGCATCTGGCGCCGGGTGCCCGCGCGATCGTGCTGGTCCGCGACGGCGAGGCGGCGCTGGCCGCCGCGCGCTATGTGACCGACCACGGCTTCGGCGCATCGCGGATCGCCGTCCTCGAAGCGCTCGGCGGTCCCCGCGAACGCATCCGCCACGCCGCCGCGATGGATTTGGCGCTGGACGACATCGCGCATCCCGTCGCGCTGGGCATCGCCTTCGCCGGCGACGGCGCGGTCCTGCCTTGCACCGCCGGCCTCGCCGACGACTGGTTCGCGCATGACGGCCAGATCACCAAGCGCCCGACGCGCGCGCTGACACTCTCGGCACTCGCGCCGCGGCCCGGCGAGACGCTGTGGGACATCGGCAGCGGATCGGGATCGATCGCAATCGAATGGCTGCTCGCCTGCCCCTCGACCCGGGCGATCGGCTTCGAGCGCGATCCCGTCCGCGCTGCCCGCGCGCGCGCCAACGCCGCCGCGCTCGGCGTCGACCGGCTCGACGTCGTCGAGGGCGACGCCCCCGCCGTGCTCGCCGGCCGGTCGCCACCGGATGCGGTGTTCGTCGGCGGCGGGCTCGGCGAGGCTTTGCTCGCCCGGCTGTGGGCCGACCTGCCCGCCGGCACGCGGCTGGTCGCCAATGCGGTGACGCTCGAATCCGAAGCCCTGCTCGCCGGCTGGCACGCGCGGCGCGGCGGGCAAATGCTGCGCATCGAACTCGCCGAAGCGGTGTCGCTCGGCAGCCGCCGCGGCTGGAGGTCGAGCTATCCGCTGGTCCAGTGGAGCGTGACGCTATGATCGTCGCCGGCTTCGGGTGCCGCGCCGGCGCCACCGCCGCATCACTGCACGCCGCACTCGTCGTCGCGAGCGAAGACTATGGCGCGACGATGCTCGCCATCCCCGCCGACCGGCTCGCGATCGCCCGGCCGCTGGCCGACGCGCTCGACCTGCCGCTGGTCGGCATCGCCGCCGATGCGCTCGCCGCCATCGTTACGCCGACCCGCTCGCCCGCCAGCCTCGCCGCACGCGGCACGGGCAGCGTCGCCGAGGCCGCAGCGCTCGCCGCCGCCGGTCGCGGCGCCCGCCTGCTCACATCCCGCCGCATCTCGCCGGACCGTATGGCGACCTGCGCGCTCGCCATCTCACAGGATATTCCCGCATGACCGTCCATTTCATCGGCGCCGGCCCCGGCGCACCCGATCTGCTGACGCTGCGCGGCCGCGACCGCATCGCCGCCTCGCCGGTCTGCCTCTACGCCGGATCGCTGGTGCCCGCCGCGCTGCTCGACCATTGCCCGCCCGGCGCGCGGATCGTGAACACCGCGTCGCTGTCGCTCGACGAGATCGTTGCCGCGATCGTCGCGGCGCACGAGGCGGGTCAGGACGTCGCTCGCCTCCATTCGGGCGATCTGTCGATCTGGTCGGCGATGGGCGAACAGCTCCGCCGGCTGCGCGCATTGGACATCCCGGTCACGATCACCCCCGGCGTGCCCGCCTTCGCCGCCGCCGCGGCGGCGCTGGAGGCCGAACTGACGCTGCCCGGCCTCGCCCAATCGGTGGTGCTGACCCGCACCTCCGGCCGCGCCAGCGCGATGCCGGCGGCGGAGACGCTCGCGGCCTTCGGCGCGACCGGCGCGACGCTCGCCATCCATCTGTCGATTCACCGCCTCGCCGAGATCGCCGCCGAGCTCGCGGACCATTATGGCGCGGACTGTCCGGCGGCGATCGTCTGGCGGGCGAGCTGGCCCGACGAGCGCATCGTCCGCGCCACGCTCGCCACGATCGTCGCGGCGGCGGAGGGCGGCCCCGAGCGCACCGCGCTGATCCTCGTCGGCCGCGTCCTCGCCGCCGAGGGGTTCGGCGACAGCAGCCTCTATTCGCCCGGTTACGATCGTCGCTTCCGCCCGCAATCGGTGGACTCGCGCTTCGCCGGAGGCGATGCGGCATGACGCCCCGCCCCATTCCGGGCCTGATGATCGCCGCGCCCGCCTCGGGCGCCGGCAAGACGACGGTGATGCTCGGCCTGCTCCGCGCCTTCACCGACGCCGGGTTGACCGTGCAGCCGTTCAAGAGCGGCCCCGATTATATCGATCCCGCCTTCCACCGCGCCGCGAGCGGGCGTCCGTCGTTCAACCTCGACAGCTGGGCGATGCCGGCGGCGATGCTCGACGGGCTGGCCGACCGCGCCGGTGATGCCGATCTGGTCCTCGCCGAGGGATCGATGGGGCTGTTCGACGGCGTCGCCCGCGCGGGCGCGACCGGTAATGGCGCGAGCGCCGACATCGCCGCACGGATGGGCTGGCCGGTGGTGCTGGTGCTCGACATATCGGGTCAGGCGCAATCCGCCGCCGCCACTGCCTTGGGCTTCGCGCGCTTCGATCCCGCGGTACGGATCGCCGGGGTGATCCTCAACCGCGTCGCCAGCCCGCGCCACGAACGGCTCGCGCGGGTCGGGATGGCGGCGATCGGCCTCCGCGTCTTCGGCAGCCTGCCGCGGCGCGCCGACCTGCAATTGCCCGAACGCCACCTCGGCCTGGTACAGGCCGCCGAACATCACGATCTCGACGCGCGCATCGCTGCCTATGCCGCCTTCCTGGCGGAGCACGTCGATCTCGACGCGCTCCATGCCGCCGCCGGCGCCGACACGCGCCTGCCGGTCCCATCGACGCCGCTGGTGCCGCCCGCGCAACGCATCGCGCTGGCCCGCGACGCGGCCTTCTCCTTCACCTATCCGCATCTGCTCGACGGCTGGCGCGCCGCCGGTGCCGAAATCCTGCCCTTCTCGCCGCTCGCCGACGAGGCGCCGGACGCCGCCGCCGATCTGGTCTGGCTGCCCGGCGGCTATCCCGAACTCCACGCCGGCCGCCTCGCCGCGGCGGAGCGGTTCCGGGCCGCGCTCCACCTCCATGCCGAAACGCGGCCGGTCCACGGCGAGTGCGGCGGCTATATGGCGCTCGGCGAGGGGCTGATCGATGCCGCCGGCGTGCGCCACCGCATGGCCGGGCTGCTCGGCCTCGTCACCAGCTACGAACGGCGGCGGATGCACCTCGGCTATCGTCGCGCCGCGCTGCACGCGCCGCTCGCCGCGCTGCCGGCGGGGACGACGCTCGCCGGGCACGATTTCCATTATTCGACGATCCTCGACCAGCCCGACGCCGCGCTGGCGCGGGTCATCGATGCAGAGGGGACCGAGCTCGCCGACACCGGTTCGTACCGGCGCCGCGTGTCGGGCACCTTCTTCCACCTGATCGCGGCGGTGGGATGAGCGGCTTCGTCTCCTTCGTCGGCTCGGGACCGGGCGACCCCGAGTTGCTGACGCTGAAAGCGGTCGACCGGCTGCGCGCCGCGGACATCGTGCTGTTCGACGATCTGTCAGCCGGGCCGGTGCTGCGTCACGTCCGCGCCGACGCCGATCTGGTCGCGGTTGGCAAGCGCGCCGGCCGCCCCTCGCCGAGCCAAAGCCACGTCTCGGCCTTGCTCGTCGCGCATGCGGCGACCGGCGCGCGCGTCGTCCGCCTCAAATCGGGCGATCCCGCCATCTTCGGCCGGCTCGAGGAAGAGATCGTCGCGCTGCGCGACGCGGGGATCGGCTTCGAGATCGTCCCCGGCATCAGTTCGGCGAGCGCCGCGGCGGCGGCGGCGGCGATCCCGCTGACCCGGCGGCTGTCGGCGCGGCGCGTCCAGTTCGTCACCGGCCACGACGTCACCGGCACGCTGCCGCAGGCGCGCAACATGGCGGCGCTCGCCGATCCCGACGCGACCACCGTCGTCTTCATGCCCAAACGCACCTTTCCGGCGCTCGCCGACGATCTCGTCGCGCACGGTCTGCCACCCCATACGCCGGCGCTGTTCGCCGAGAACGTCGGCCACCCCGACCAGCGGCTGACCCGCACCACCGTCGCCGCGCTCGCCGACCGCCTGCGCGCGACCGTGTCGGAGGCACCGGCATTGATCCTCTATGGCCCGTTGATGGAGGAGGCGTGATCCACCTTGACCTCATCGGCATCGGCACCGGCAATCCCGATCATCTCACCCGCGCCGCCGAACGCGCGATGCGCGCCGCCGACCTGATCCTGCTGCCGCGCAAGCGCGCCGAAGCCGCCGATCTCCTCGACCTGCGCCGCGCGCTCTGCGCCGAGGTGCTGACCGACACGACGCGCGTCGTGGTCTTCGATTTGCCCGAACGCGCCGCGGACGGCCCCTATCTCGGCCCATATCTTGGGGCGGTGCGCGACTGGCACGACGCCATCACCGCCGCTTGGGCCGGGGCGATCGCCACCAACCTGCCCGCCGGCGGGCGGCTCGCCTTGCTCGTCTGGGGCGACCCCTCGCTCTACGACAGCAGCCTGCGGATCGCCGCGCGCCTGCGCCGTGGCGGCATGGCGCTGACGGTCACGGTGGTGCCCGGCATCACCAGCCTGCAGGCGCTGACCGCCGCGCATGCCATCCCGCTCAACACGCTCGCCGCGCCGGTGCTCGTCACCACCGGCCGCCGGCTGCGCGCGAGCGGCTGGCCGGCGGCCATCGACACGCTGGCGGTGATGCTCGACGGCGATTGCGCATTCACGACGCTCGACCCCGCCGGCGTGACGATCTGGTGGGGCGCCTATCTCGGCATGCCGCAGCAGGCGCTCGCCGCCGGTCCGCTCGCCGACACCGGCGCGGCGATCGTCGCGCGGCGCGCGGCGCTGCGTGCGGACCACGGCTGGATCATGGACACCTATCTCCTGCGCCGGACGGCCGCGTGACCGCCCCCGCTTTCGACGCGGCGCTCCGCGACCGGCTCGACCTGTTGCTCCACTGGCGCCGCGACGTGCGCCATTTCCGCCGCGATCCGGTGGCGGAGGGGGCGATGCAGGCGCTGTTCGCCGCCGCGGCGCTGGCGCCCTCGGTCGGCAACGCCCAGCCGTGGCGCTTCGTGCGGCTGCGCTCGCCCGGCCTGCGCGAGACGCTCGCCGCGCATGTCGATAGCGCCAGCGCCGCGGCGGCCGACCGGCTGCCCGATGCCGAGCGCCGCGCGCGATATGCCCGGCTCAAGCTGCACGGGTTGCGCGAGGCGCCCGAATTGCTCGCGGTGTTCAGCGACGAGGCGCCCGCCGCCGGCCACGGCCTCGGCCGCGCGACGATGCCGGAGATGCTGCGCTATTCCACCGTCATGGCGATCCACACGCTGTGGCTCGCCGCCCGCGCGCGCGGCATCGGCCTCGGCTGGGTTTCGATCCTCGATCCGACCTATGTCACCGCCCTGCTCGACGTACCGGCGGAGTGGACGCTGATCGCTGTGCTCTGCATCGGCTATCCCGAGGCACCTGCCGCCACCCCCGAACTGGCGCGCCGCGGCTGGCAGGCGCGCGAACCGCTCGCCGACCGCATCGTCGAACGCTGACGCCTCAGCCGCGGCGCAGCTCCTGCACCCGCCAGCGGCCGTGCCGCGACAGTCCGACGATCGACAAGGGCGCGACGTCGATCGCCAGCGTCGCCGCCACCGGCACGTCGAGCGCGTGCGCGATTGCCGCGCGCAGCACCGCGGCATGGCTGATCGCCAGCACACGCCCCTCGCCCAGCCCGTCGAGCCACGGCCCGACCCGCGCGCGTACCGCCGCCATGCTTTCGCCGCCCGGCGCGCCCGCCTCGGGTGCCGCCAGCCACGCCGCGACCGCCGCGGGCGCGAGCGACTCGAGGCTGCGGCCCGTCCATGCGCCGGCATCGATGTCGCGGAGCGCCGGTGCCTCCTCGGCGGCGACACCGATCAGTGCGGCGGTCTCGCGCGCCGCCGCCGCCGGGCTGACCCAGCAATGCGCAGCCGCCGCCCCGGCGAGATCGAGCGCCAGCACCTTGGCGCGCCCGCCGGCGTCGAGCGGCTCGGCCGGATCGGCGAAGCGCGCCGCGCGCGTCGCCGCGGTGGCACCGGCGCAGAGCAGGACGAGGCGGGTCGGCATCGGGCGGGATCTCCTGATCGGTTGACGCATCCCCGCCCCGCGTCCACAGCATGGCGGATCGGAGCCGGGCGGGAAGCCGGTGGAAATCCGGCGCGGTCGCGCCACTGTGATCGCCGGGCGCCAGCCTGTCGAGAGTCAGACCCCGCCCGGCGCCTCCACCCCATCCGGGCGCGCTTTCCCGGCAGGAGACTGACTGATGTCCGGCACCACCGCCGCCTTCGACGACGCGTTTCTTCCCGTCGGCACCACGCACATCCCGCTCGCCGATATCGCCCCCTGGGCGGTGTTCGCCGCGGTCGTCGCGCTGATCCTGCTGTATTTCGTCAGCACCGAACAGGGCGCCTTCGCGCTGTTCGACGGCATGTACGTCCACGAATATGTCCACGACGGCCGCCACCTGCTCGGCTTCCCCTGTCACTGATCCCGACGGACGCACGGTCATGATGAGGACGTTGCTCTGGCGGGGGATGCTCGCCGGACTGATCGGCGCGCTGGTCGCCGCCACCTTCGCGCTGCTGTTCGCCGAGCCGCAGATCGACGCCGCGGTGGCGCTGGAGGCGCATAACGCCGCGCACGCGATGGCGGCGGACGAGGAACTGGTCAGCCGCGCGACGCAGAAGACCTGGGGCCTCTACACCGCGATGGGCCTGTACGGCACCGCGCTCGGCGGGCTGCTCGCGATCGTCTTCGCAGGGCTGTACGGCCGGCTCGCGCGGGTCGGGCCGCGCAGCCTCGCGCTGCTGCTCGCGCTCGCGGCCTTCGTCGCGATCGTGCTGGTGCCGGCGATCAAATATCCGCCGACCCCGCCCGCGGTCGGGCTGCACGAGACGGTGCGGCTGCGCACCGCCGCCTATTTCGCGATGCTCGCGCTGTCGGTGGCGGCGGCGACCCTGGCGCTGTGGAGCTATCGCCGCCTCGCCGGCCGTATCGCCGGGCTCGACCGGCTGCTGATCGCGATCGGCATCTATGCGGCCACGGTGGCGCTGGTGCAGCGGCTGCTGCCGGTGATCGACGAGGTGCCGGCGCGCTTCCCGGCGACGCTGCTCTGGCAATTCCGTCTCGCCGCGATCGGCACGCAGGCGCTGTTCTGGCTGGTCGCCGCCGATCTGTTCGGCCGCGCCGCGGAGCGGACGGTGCGGGACGGACACCGCCGGGTCGCGCGATGAAGCTCACCCCCGTTGCCGCCGGGCCCGCCGTAGTCGCATGCAGCACCTGCCGCCTGACCGCGGACGCGCGCGAGGATGGCGACGGCCGTCGCGGCGGCGCGCTGCTCGTCGCGGCGCTCCATGCGGCACGCGCTGCCGATCCCGCTTATGCCGGCGTCGCGGTACAGGAGATGCCGTGCCTGTTCGCCTGCGCCGATTTCTGCACCGTCCACCTGCGCGCGCCGGGCAAGGTCGGCTACGTCCTCGGCCGTTTCACTCCGGACGAGGCAGCGGCGCGCGCGATCCTCGATTATGCCGCGCTCTACGCCGCCAGCGACACCGGGCAGGTTGCGTTCAAGCAATGGCCCGCGGGCGTGAAGGGCCATTTCATCACCCGCACGCCACCCGAGGGCTTCCTGGTCGAATGACCGGAAGCGGTCGACGCGCGGCCGGAGCGACGTTCGTCGCGGTCGCGACCCCGCCACATCAAGCCTCGTCACCCCGGACTTGATCCGGGGTCCCGCTGCATCTTGAACGTGTCGATCGGGACAAAGCGGGACCCCGGGTCGAGCCCGGGGTGACGGATCAAGGTCTTGGGGTCACGGCCGCAACGAACGTTGATCCCACCCTCGCGTCAGCGCGCGGCGAGCGCGACGCCGTCGCTGCGCAACAGGGCTTCCGCGGTGGCGATCTCGACCGGGGTCAGGCCGGCGAGCCGGTCCTGCGCTTCGATCGTGCGCGCGTCGCTCAGCGCTTGTAGGTCGGCCGATACGCTCGACGGACGGGCGGCCCCGAACAGGCCCAGCTTGATACGATTCATAATGTCCTCAGATCGATGACACGGGGCGTTCGCCCACGCGCTGCTCCCCACAATTCCGCAGCGCCGATGAGGTTCCCGGCATGATCGGACCGCCCGAACCGCGCGACCCAACCACAACCGCACCACGAAATCATATACGATAGATAAAACCACCGTTCCCATAGAACAGTTGTGGTTCTAATCGCCCATAACCCACATCAAAGTGGTTAAAATGTTACACGCAATGTTAACGGCGCCATGAGATCAGCGGATCAACGCCGAACTATTTGGACGGTTCGAGCAATCGAGCGGTCCGGCGGCACATTCACCGGCACTTTGATCGTCGGTCAACTTGGGTGGCGCAACATGAAGCTCAACATCATTGCTTTCGGAAAGTTCCTGCCGGGTCGCGCGGCGGCGTTGCTCGGCCTCACCGCACTCGCCGCGACGCCGGCTGCGGCCGCGACCAACGGCGCACTCGGCGCAACCTCGACGGGCAGCGTCCAGATCACCGTCTCGGTGCCGAGCCGCGTGCAGATCACCGGCCTCAGCGACATCAGCTTCGCCAATGCCGAGCCCAACGCCCAGGCGCTGAGCGCGCAGAACAATTGCGTGTGGAGCAACACCGCGACCAAGGGCTATACGATCACCGCGACGGGCAGCGGCACCGGCGGCGCGTTCACACTCGCCTCGGGCGCGCTGACGCCGGTGTCCTATGCCGTGCAGTGGAACCAGAGCTCGGGCCAGACCTCCGGCACCGCGCTGGTCGCATCGACCGCGTCGAGCGGCTTCGTCTCGACCGCCGCGGTGCCGACCTGCGCGACGACGCCCAGCTCGACGTCGAGCCTGATCGTCACCATCGCGCAGTCGCAGTTGCAGGCGATGCCGTCGCTGACCAGCTACACAGGCACGCTGACGCTGCTCGTCAACCCGCTCTGACGGACGGCGGGAGCGTGGCCATCGGATGTCCGCGCGCCCTGTCCGGCGGCATGATGCTGGCCGTGGCGCTCGCCGGCGCCGCGCCCGCTGCCGCGCAGCAGGTCCAGATCACCCGGCTCGCCGACTTTGCCTTCGGCACGGTCGGGGTCGATGCGGACATCAGCAGCAGCAAGGACGTGTGCATCTCATCGTCCGGTGTGCTCGGCCGCTACAATGTGGTCGCGAGCGGCAGCGGCATCAACCGCGCCTTCACGCTCGCCGGCGCTGGTGCGCCTTTGGCCTATGAGGTGCAATGGAGCGGCACGCCGGGCCGGGCGACCGGTACCGCGCTGGTCGCCGGGGTGGCCACCACCGGACTGACGACGACCGGCCTCGGCCTCAATCTCGGCTGCGTGCTCGGCAACGACAGCGCCAGCCTGATCGTCCTGCTGCGGTCGAGCGAGCTGAGCAAGGCGACGGCGGGTCCCTATACGGGCACGCTGACGCTGCTGATCGCGGCCGAATAGCGGCGCGACGCCATGTCCGGCGCTTCCGTTCCCCGGTGCCGTCCCAGAAGGGGCTGGCGGCTGGCGCTGGCCGCGGCGGCGGCGCTCTGCTGCTCTGCGGGCGCGCGTGCGGATCGGCCGGCGGATGCGCCGCAGCTCCACGTCGGCGCGCCAGCGGGCTTCGACCAGTTGCTCAAGCCGCAGGAGGCGATGGTCGACGTCTTCGTCGGCGGCCGCGCGATCGGCCAGACGCGGCTGCGCTACGGTTCGGGCCGGGTCACCCTTCTTGAGGTCGACGCGCTGCTCGCCCTCGTCCCCGATCTGGTCGACGTCGCCACCGCGCGCGCCGCGCTCGCCGCGCCGGATCTCGATGCGCATCCCGGGCTGGTCTGCCCGGCCGATGCCGATCCGGCAGGCTGCCGGACGCTGACGCCCGCCGATGCCGGCGTGATCCTCGATGCGGCACGCTTCCGTATCGATCTCTTCTTCAATCCGAAGCTGCTGGCGGTGCATCCGGCAAGCGAGCGCCGCTATCTGCCGCCGCCCGAGGCGCGCCTGTCGCTGGTCGACCAGATCGGCGGCACCGTCGCGGGCAGCGGCGGCTATGTCGACTATACGCTGCTCAACCGCGCCATCCTCGGCTACGGCCATGCCCGCGTGCGCAGCGAGATGTCCTATTCGTCGCGCTACGGCCTGCTCGCCGATACGCTCGCGGCCGAGCTCGACACGCCCGGCTATCGCTATGCGGCGGGCGTGCAATGGACGCCGGGGATCGACCTCACCGGCCGGCGGCGGATCTTCGGCGTCGGCGTGCAGAGCCAGATCGATACCCGGCTCGATCGCACGCTGATCGCCGGCAGTCCGCTCGTCGTCTCGCTGGCGGCGCGGGCGCGCGTCGACGTGCTGCGCGACGGCCGCTTGCTAACCTCGCGAACCTATGACGCGGGCAATCAGGCGCTCGACACCTCCAGCCTGCCGGACGGCGCCTACGAACTGGTGCTGCACGTCACCGAGGCCGGCGGCGCGGTGCGCGACGAGCGGCGCTTCTTCACCAAGAACGCCGCGATCGCGGCGATCGGCGACCCGATCGTCTTCGCTTATGCCGGGCTGCTCGCCAACGACCGCGTCGGCACCTTCATCGCAACGTCGCGCACGCCCTTCTACGAAGCGGGCATCGCGCGCCGGCTGACGCCGCAGCTCGCGCTCGACGCGACCGTGCTCGGCACCGATCGCAACGCGCTGATCGAACTGGGTGGCTATTGGCTCGGCCACGCCGCGCAATGGCGCGCCGCCGGGCTCGCCTCCCTCCACGGCCAGTTCGGCGTGCTGGCCCAGGCCACCTCGTCGGGCACCGCGCGGCTCAATTATGCGGTCGATCTGCGGCGGGTGTGGAGCCCGGGGGGACGGCCGCTGATCCCGCTCGGCGACAGCGTCGCGACCGCGATGATCCTCCGCGCCGACCCGGCGGCGCGCGTCTCGACCGGCGGCTTCACCCAGGTCAACGGCACGATCAACTATGCGCTGCCCCGCGGCCAGTTCGCCCTGTCGGGTTTCTACCGCCGGGATCAGCGTGCGCGCGCCTCCTACGGCCTCGGGCCGAGCCTCACCATCCCCTTGATCCAGCGCGGCGGCTTGCAGGTGACGGTGCGTGGCGACGCGACGATCACCAACCAGGGGCGCGTGGCGTTCCTCGGCATCAGTCTCCAGCGGCTGCGCGGCACCGCCGCCTGGAGCGCCAGCACCGGCCTGCGCGCCAGCGATGTCGGCGGCACGCAGCGTGGCGTCGCGGCGGTCGGTGGCATCGCAGGGGCGTGGCAGCGCGATCGCGTGCTCGGCGGCGAGCTGGCACTGTCGGGCGGCGTGGAGCGCGAGGTCGGCGGCACGCTGGCGCGCGGCCATGCCGATCTGCGCACCCGCGCCGCCGCGCTCTATGCCGATGTCGCGCAGCCGCTCGCGGGCAGCAACGGCGCCACCCAATATAGTTTCGG
The DNA here is from genome assembly GCF_059420425.1 of Sphingomonas sp. GW821-FHT04B01. Lineage (NCBI taxonomy): Bacteria > Pseudomonadati > Pseudomonadota > Alphaproteobacteria > Sphingomonadales > Sphingomonadaceae > Sphingomonas > Sphingomonas sp. GW821-FHT04B01. The sequence goes on from NZ_JBWKTR010000008.1 coordinate 112,575, forward strand.
CTTCCAGACGACCGCCGCGGCGACGCATCGCGCGCTCGTCCTGCAAGGCCGCGAGCGCAACGACGCGATCATCGTCGTCTCGGTGCAGGAGGATGGCGAGCCCCGCCGCAAGGGCCCCGCCGGCGCCCCGTTCGAGGTGCTGGTCGACAATGGCACGCGCGGCACCGTTCGGCTCGGCGAGACGCTGGCGGTGTCGGTGCCGGCCTATCGCCAATATGCCGTGCGCCTGCGCTCGACCGGCGAAGAGCTGATGCATCTGGATGGCGGCACGCGCAAGGTGAGCGTCTATCCCGGCACCGTCGCGCGGCTCGAATGGAAGACGCGCCACGTCGTCGCGATGTTCGGGCGGCTGCTGTGGCACGACGGCACGCCGGTCGCCAATGCGGCGATCCACGCCGCCGGCGCGATCGGCGACACCGATGCCGCGGGCTATTTCCAGATCGAGACGATCCGCAATGCCGTGCTGAAGATCCAGGCGCCCGACGGCCGGTCCTGCCAATTGCCGGTCCACGCCGCGGCGACGCCCGACGGCTATGCCGCGCTCGGAACGCTCGCCTGCGTCGGCGCGTCGTTCGTCAACCAGATCGCCGACCTGCGGCCGTGAAGAAGGAGAGGATCATGACCATGACCCGGATGCGCCGGAGCCTCGCGACCATCGTCGCCGCCGTCGCCGGCCTGGGCGCGCAGCCCGCCGCCGCCAATCTCGTGCTCAGCCAGGTCGTCGTCGACCTCACGCCTGCCGGGCCGCCGCGCGCCGATGTCGAGGCGTGGAACACCGGGGCCGAGCGCATGTACGTCGTCGCCGAACCCGCCAGCATCGTCGATCCCGGCACCCCGGCGGAGCGGCGTGTCGCCAGCGCCGATCCGGCCGAAAGCGGCCTGCTGGTGACGCCGCAGAAGATGATCCTCGAACCGGGCGAGCGCAAGCTGATCCGCATCGCCGCGGTGGCGCCGCGGGCGGCGCGCGATCGCGTCTATCGCGTCACGGTCAAGCCGGTGGCGGGCGATGTCTCGGCCGCGGGCTCGGCGCTCAAGGTGCTGGTCGGCTACGACATGCTGGTCATCGTCCGCCCCGCGGTGATGGCCGGCGAGGTCGCCGGCCGTCGCGACGGCACGACGCTCGCGCTGACCAACACCGGCAGCACCAGCGTCGAACTGTACGAAGGCCGGCAATGCACCGCCGCCGGCGGCGACTGCCGCCCGCTCCCCGCCAAGCGGCTCTATGCCGGCGCGACCTGGTCGCAGCCGATCGATCCCGCCCGCCCCGTCGCCTACAAGGTCAAGACCGGGTTGATGGTGAAGGCCGTCACCTACTGATCGCCGGACGTGCCGGCGCGCGCGTCTGGACAGCACCCACCGCCACAATTAGGCGGAGGCGATGGACCGTGCCGACGTCGCCGACACCAATGCCGTGACGGATGCGCGCGACCGGTCGTCCGGCCGCGATCGGCTGGCGCATGGGGCGATGGTCGCCGGCGCGTTCGTCGTCGCGATGCTGCTGTTCTTCCGCGTCCCGATCCTCAGCGGCTTCGATCTCGGCTTCGGCGATCGCGGCGATGCGGTGATCGAGATCAGCATCCTCGAACACTGGCGCAACGTGCTGGACGGCGCCGCCGCCTGGGACACCACCGGCTATTTCCATCCGTATCGCGGGACGCTCGGCTATAACGACGGCTATCTGCTGTATGGGCTCAGTTACTCCTTCTGGCGGCTGTTCGCCGATCCCTTCCATGCCGACATGCTCAACGTCCTGACCTTCAAGACGATCGGCTTCGTCGCGGCCTATCTGCTGGTCGCGCGCACGCTCGGCTGGGGGCGCGTTGCGGCGACGCTGGTGGCGCTGCTGTGGACGGTGGCGAGCGGCATCTCGCTGCAGGCCGTGCACGTGCAGTTGCAAAGCGTCGCCCTGCTGCCGGTGGCGATGATGCTCGCGATCGCCGCCGTGCGCGCCGAACAGGACGGGCGCCGCGGTCGCGCGCGGACGCTCGCCGTCGCGCTGGCGGCGCTGATCGCGGCATGGCTGCTGACGGCCTATTACATGGCCTGGTTCACAATTTTTTCCGCCGCCCTGTTCGTCGCCTGCTGGTGCGTGCTGAGCGACCGTTGGCGTCCCGCCGCCGCCCTCGCTTTGGCCCGCCGCCATGCCGCAACGTGGCTCTGCGGCGCGGGCGCGTTCGCGATCCTCGTCCTGCCGTTCCTTGCCATCTACCTTCCCAAGGCAGGCGAAACCGGCGGTCACCCCTATGAGGAGATGCTGGGCTATCTCGTCACGCCGCTGATCGACATGATCAACGTCGGGCCGGACAATTACCTGTGGGGCTGGCTGTTCCGGCCGTTGTTCGCGCTGATCCACGCCGAAATGCCCGCCGACCCGATGCTGCCCCGGCGCGTGCTCGGCGGCGAGCATGAAACGGGCATCCCGCCGATCCTGTTCGTGCTGGTCGTCACCGCCGCATGGCAGATCATCGTCCGCCGCCGGATCGACGGCCTGCCGGTATCGCGCGAATTGCGCGCCTTCGCGCTCGCGACGATCATCGGCTGGCTGCTCACGCTGCAATTCTGGTCGGTGTCGCCCTGGGGCCTGGTGTACGCGCTGGTACCCGGCGGCAAGGGGCTGCGCGTGGTGTCGCGCTATCAGCTCTGGCTGGTGCTGCCCTTCCTGCTGCTCGTCGTCGCCGTCTGGCGGCAGCGGGCGACGCGGCTGACCCGGTCGCGGCCGTGGCTCGCCGCGACCTTCGCCGTGCTGCTCGTCGCGGAGAATCTGAGTGCCGAAACGCCGGCCCAGCTGCACCACGACGAACAGCAGGCCGCCGTGTCGGCCATCCCGCCGCCGCCCGCCGCCTGTGCCAGCTTCTACGCCGTGGTCACCCGGCGCGACGAGCCGCTGTACCTCAGCGCCTTCAAGCAAGGCCTCTATCCGCACAACGCCGATGCGATGCTGCTCGCCGAACTGTGGCGGGTGCCGACGATCAACGGCATCTCCACGTTCAACCCGCCCGACTGGAATTTCGCCAGCCCCTTGGCGGCGGACTATGACACGCGCGTCGCTGCTTACGCGCGGCGCCATCGCCTACACGGCCTCTGCCGGCTCGACATGCGGCGGGCGCGGCCATGGTCGCGGCTTGTGCCGGCCGCCGCCGGTTCGTAGAGCGCCCGCCACGTCGCCGGTCCGGCGATCCGTACGGAGAGCGTATGACCCGAATCCCATTGATCGGCGCCGCCATCGCCGCCGCCCTCGCCAGCGCCACGCCGGCGTCGGCGCAGATCGTGCTGGAAGCCAATGGTGCGCGCGCGGATGGCCGCTGGGGCGGCGAATTGGGCGCCGGCTACGGCTTCGGGGCGGCGGGCTTCCGCCTGACGCCGATGGTCGGCGCGCTCGTCGATCGCGGCGACGACGATGCGGTCAAACCGTATGGCCGGATCGAGGCGACCTATGCGATTCCCCTCGTCGCGACGGTCGGCGCCGGCATTCGCGCCGGCGACGACCTGCGCCCTTATGGTACGGTGGCGCTGCCGCTGCTGCCGGCGATCAGCCTGAAGGGCAACGCGGGACCGCATTATTTCGCATTGGGTCTGCGCCTCGGGCTGTGACGCCGCGCCGGCTCAATCGCTGATCGTCCAGCCCTGCCGCGCGTCGCGGCCGCGGATCGGCTGCGCCTGGGCGATGCGGCGATCGAGCTGCTGCATCGTGTCGAAGCGCGACGAACCGGTGGCGGCATCGCCGGGCATGTCGACCAGTTGCACCGGCATCGGCGTCCGATACGCCCCCGCGCGCGCGGGCAGGGTGCTCGCATAGACGAGGACAGGCGCCGGCCGCACCGGCCGGACCGCGGATTTTGGGATGCTGGCGGCATCGGTGGTGTAGGCGACGAACTCGCGACCCGCTTCGAACACCGCGTGCCGCCCGGTAACGAACGCGCCCGCGACGACGCCGCCGATGAGGATCGAGCCGACCGTCTCGCCGGCGCGGCCCTCGCCCGCGGCGTGGAAGCGGCCGGTGACCGCGACCTGCCGCCCGGCGATCTCCACCGAGCGCAGCGCGATATCGACCTTGCCCGACTTGCCGAACGCGCCCTTGCCGGTGCGCGCGGTGACCAGGCCGGTGCCCGCCGCGCCGTGCGGGATCAGCACTGCACCGTCGACGATCACGTCACGCGCGACCGACACCGGCACGAGCTGCCCGACGCGGGCGCGCTGCGAGCTGACCTCCTCGTCGAGGCGGAAGGCGATCTGGGTATGCGCCGGCACCATCACCACGTCGGCGGGCGCATTTTGCGCCGCCGCGATCGTCGGCAAGGCGCAGCCGAGCGCCAAGATGTGCAAGCACCGCATGAAGATCCCCCTCGACGGCATGTCCGTCGCGCGAAGGATAGGCGCAGGGAACTGATTATCCGGTAAAATGACCTAGTTAACGGGCGTTTCCCGCTACAGCCCGCCCTGGAAGGCGAAGGTGAAGCGCGACGGCGTCGTCTTCGCCGACTGGCCCGCCCTGCGCGCCGGCGTCACCGCGGTGAGCGTCAGCTTGCCGTCGGCGACATCGACCGGCACGCCCAGGATTAGGTCGACGCTTTTCGACCAGGCGCCGCCCGACACGGTGGCGCGCACCACCACCCGACCCGCCCAGACGCAGCGGGTGCCGACCGGGCAGCGGCTGTCCTCGACGACATGATCGGGCCGTACCCGCGGCCCGCCGACCAGCGCGGTCTGGCCGAGCGCGACCGGCCCCTCGACCGCTGCGGTCGGCGAGCAACCGGCGAGCGTCGCCACCACGACGAGGGATGAGAAACGGGACATGCGATCGCAGCGTATCGGCGACGTATCACGCCGTCCAGCGCGTCGCCAACCGGGCTTCGGCACGCGCGGATGACGTGCGACGACGGTCACTGCCACGCCCGCACGCGCAGCATCCCGAGCCCGCCGCAGCCGGCGAGGAAGGCGAGCAGCAAGAGGACGGCGGTGAAATCATGCGGTGCCGCGAGCATCCAGGTCAGCGGCGGGCCGAGCAGCGACGGCAGCGTGTTGGCGAGGTTGAAGAGGCCGAGGTCGCGTCCGCGGTGCGCCGGGTTGGGCAGCAGCTGCATCGCGAAGGCGGCGTGGAGCGCGACGAACACCGACGAACCGGTGACGTAGACGCCGAAGGCGGTCGCGCCGCCGGTCCAGTCCCGCGCCGCCGCCATGCCGAGCAGCCCCGCGACCGCGACGGCGGCGGCGATCAGCAGGAACGGCTTGCGCCGCGCCGTCAGGTCCGAGAGGCGGCCGAGCAGCACGGCGATCGGCAACGGAATCACGAAGACGAGGACCAGCAGGCCGCCGATTTGCGCCGGCAGATCGCCGCGCGCCGCACCGCCGACGATGCTCTCGAAATAATAGAGCAGATAGGCCTGCGTCACGACCGCGGCGACCTGCACCAGCAAGCGCGACAGGCCGGCGATCACGAGGTCGCGCCGCGACGACGGCACCGGCGTCCGCACCACGACCGCCGCCGAGGGCGCGCCGCGCACGAGCAGCAGCGGCAGCACGCAGGCGGCGACGACCGCCGGCACCAGCGCCAGCCGCGCCGCCTCCGGCAGGACCGCGCTGCCGACCAGCATCGCCGAGAAGGCCGACGCCACCGGGCTGCCGAGCGACAGCAGCCCGCCGGCGATGCCCTTCTGCGCGTCGGGCACCTCCTCCGCCATGATCGCCATCATCGGTGCGAGCAGCGCGTTGACGGCGAATTGGAAGACGACGATCGCGGCGACGAGCGCGACCGGCGTCTGGGCGAACGCCACCGCGGCATAGCTCGCCGCGGTGGCGACGATGCCGCCGACCATCCACCGCCGCCGGCCGCCGCCGCGGCGTAGCGAGCGATCGCTCAGCCAGCCGAACAGCACGTTGGCGCCGCTCGCCGACAATGCGCCCGCGGTGATGCAGGCGGTGAACACCCCGATCCGTGCCGCACCGCTCAGCGCTTCCACCTTGAGCGGCAACAGCAGCGTCAGCAGCGGCAGATAGGCGATCACCCCGCCGACGTTCGCCAGCGCGAAGACGATCAGGAACAGGCGGCGGGGCAAGGTGGCGGTGGCGTCGGGCATCGTGGCGCGGCGATCCTGCCCGCGATGCCTCCCGGCGACAACCTTATGCTTTGCCTCGTTGTTTCCCTACGGCTTCATCGTCGTCGCCTGCAGCGTCGCGCTCGACACGATCGTGCGGTCGCCCGCGTCGCGGGCCAGCGCCACGCGATAGCGCCCCGCCGCGATCCGCCAGCCCGGCAGCTTCGTGTCATAGTCGGCGACGATGCGCGGTTCGGCGGTCAGCGTCACGCGACGCGTCTCGCCCGGCTTCAGCGTCACGCGGGTGAACGCCGCGAGCCGCATCGGCGTGCCCCCGTCCTCGCGCGCCCCTCCGCCCTCGCGTGCTACGTACATCTGCGGCACGTCGGCACCCGCCCGCTGGCCGGTATTGACGACGTCGAACGTCACGCTCAGCCGCGCACCGCCGGTGACCACCGGGTTGCGATAGGCGAAGCTGGTGTAGCTCAGCCCATGGCCGAAGCGGAACAGCGGCGTCAGCCCCTTCTTCTCATACCAGCGATAGCCGACGTCGGCGCCCTCGACATAGTCCGCCGGAAAGCTTTCCAGCGTCTTCTGCGATGCCACCGCCGGATTGGCCGCGGCCTCCGCCTCCAGCCCGGTAAGGCGGTCAAGCCCGACGGGCCGCGGGCGCGGCGGCTGCGAGGCGTCGGCGGGGAAGGTGATCGGCAACCGCCCCGACGGATTGACCGCGCCGGTCAGGATCGCCGCCAGCGCCTCGCCGCCGCGCTGGCCGGGATACCAGGCCTGTACCACCGCGGGCACCGCCTTGATCCACGGCATCAGCACGGGGCCGCCGGTTTCCATCACCGCGACGGTATGCGGCTGCGCGGCGGCGATCGCGGCGATCAGCGCGTCCTGCTGGTTGGGCAGGCGCAGGTCGGGCACGTCCTCCGCCTCGGTCGTCCATTGCGTGGCGAAGACGATCGCCAGATCGGCGCCCTTCGCCGCGTCGATCGTCGCGTTGAAGTTGCGGCCATCCACCCACGTCACCTGCGCCCCCGGCAGCGCCTTGCGCAAGGCGGCGAGCGGCGAGGAGGCGTGATAGGTGATCCGCGCGAACGACGCCGATCCGCCGGTGGCGAGCGGGATCTCGACCGGCGCGCCGCCGACCGAGCGCACCTGCGACGAGCCGCCGCCCGACAGCACGCCGACGTCGGCATTGCCGCCGATCACCACGATCCGCTTGGCACTGCGCGCGATCGGCAGCACGTCGCCCTCGTTCTTGAGCAGCACGATGCCCGCCTCGGCGGCGCGCTGCGCGACCTCGGCGTGCGCGGCATAGGGCGGGGTCTGCGCGGTGGCGGGGACCGGCGTGTCATAGGCGCCGGTCGCGATCAGCCCGGTCAGATAGCGCGCGACCATGTCGTCGAGCCGCTTGCCCGACACCTGCCCCGCCGCCACCGCCGCCTTGAGCGGCGCCCCGAAATATATCGCCTTGTCCAGCTCCTGCCCGGATTGCTGGTCGAGCCCGCCGTTCGCCGCCTTCACCGTCGAATGCACCGCCCCCCAGTCGCTCATCACCCAGCCGTGATAGCCCCAGTCGCGCTTCAGCACGTCGTTGAGCAGATGGCCGTTCTCGCACGCCCAGTCGCCGCCGACCTTGTTGTAGGCGCACATCACCGATCCCGGCTGCCCCTTCTCGATCGCGATCTCGAAGGCGAGCAGGTCGCTCATCCGGAACGCCGCCTCGCCGATCCGCGCATCGACGACGGTGCGCCCGGTCTCCTGCGCGTTGAGCGCGAAATGCTTGACGGTGGAGACGATGCGGTTGCTCTGCACCCCCGCGATATGCTCGCCGGCCAGCGTCCCCGCGAGCAGCGGGTCCTCGCCGAGATATTCGAAATTGCGCCCGTTCCACGGGTCGCGCGTCAGGTTGACGCCACCGGCGAGCAGCACGTTGAACCGCTTCGCGCGCGCCTCGGCACCGATCATCGTGCCGCCGGCCCGGGCGATGGCGGGATCGAAGCTCGCCGCGGTGGCGAGGCCGGACGGCAGCGCGGTAGCGACGTCGCCCTTGCGCTGCTCGACCTGGTTGGCGACGCCGAGCGAGGCGTCGCTCTCGCGCACCAGCGGCACGCCGAGCCGCGCGATGCCGTCGATATGGCCCGCCGACGGGATCAGCTCGTTGGCCGACTTGCCCGCCGCCATCGGCGGGAACAGCCCGTGGAGCAGCGCGATCTTCTCGTCGATCGTCATCCGCGCGACGATCGCATCGGCACGCGCCCGCGCCCGCGCCGCCGTCGCCTGCGCCGACGCCGGTGCCGCCCCGTCCACGCGACCGCCCGCGGCGGGTGCACCGGCCGTCAGCACGACCGTCGCCAATACCGTCGCCGAGGCACACGTCTTCCAAAACCGCTTCATGCAATCCTCCCGTCGCCGACGCATTCGCCGCGCCGGCCTGTCGCCCTTTGCAGGCATGACGCCCTTCAAAGCATATTAAGAGAACGTTCACAACGGTGACGGTCGTTCGACAGGATGCGCTTGACAGACAACGGCTTATCCGTGAAGTGAACGTTCTCAAGAGCGCGGGATCGCCGCGCCTGTCATCGGGGAGGATTACCATGCGCCGCGTCAGGGCTCGCCTGCTTTCGCAATTCGCCATCGGGGTTTCGACCGCCGCTCTCGTCACCCTGCCGGGTGCCGCTGCCGCGCAGGACGCCGCCGCCACGCTCGGCAACACCGGCCCCGCGCAGATCGAACCGCAGGCGGCGACGCCGTCGGACGCACCGGATACCACCGGCGACATCGTCGTGACCGGCATCCGCGCCTCGCTGCGCGCCTCCGCGGACATCAAGCGCGACGGCCAGGGTATCGTCGACGCGATCTCGGCGGAGGATATCGGCAAATTCCCCGATACCAACCTCGCCGAATCGCTCCAGCGCATCACCGGCGTGTCGATCGACCGGTCGAACGGCGAAGGCTCGTTCGTCACCGTCCGCGGCCTCGGCCCCGAGTATAATCTCGTCGTCCTCAACGGCCGTCAGCTGCCGACCGCGGTGATCGGCGACGGCAACAGCGCGCCCGGCTCGCGCGCGTTCGACTTCGCCAACCTCGCCTCCGAAGGCATCGCCGCGCTCGAAGTCTACAAATCCGGCCGCGCCAGCGTCCCCTCGGGCGGCATCGGTGCGACGATCAACATCCGCACGCCGCGTCCGTTCGACAAGGTCGGCACGCGCGGCTCGGTCGCGGCGCGCGGCGTCATCGACACCTCGCAGAACGGCAAGAACGACATCACGCCCGAAGTGTCGGGCATCTTCTCGACCACCTTCGCCGACGACCGGATCGGCATCCTGGCGAACGGCGTCTACCAGAAGCGCCGCGCATCGGTGAACCAGGCCAACGTCGGCTGGCGCGACGGCTATCTCGGCTCGGAGAACAATTGGGGCTCGCTCGCGCAGCCCGGCGATCCGCGTGCGGCGAACATCACCAACCGCCCGAGCGCCACCAGCGTCTACGAAGTGCCGCAGAACGCCTCCTACGACGTCAACGACATCAGCCGCGAGCGCATCAACGGCCAGTTGGTGCTGCAGGCGAAGCCGACCGACACGCTGGTCGCGACGATCGACTACACCTATTCGCGCAACGAGGTGAAGACGCGCAACGCCAACGTCGGCATCTGGTTCAACCACAATGACACCTCGTCGGCATGGACCGACGGCCCGGTCGCCGGCCCGCGCTTCTACACCGAGCGCTTCACCGCGGCGGAAGCCAAGGACCTGTCCTATTCCAGCGCGCTGACTGCGTACCGGACCGAGAACAAGTCGCTCGGCGCCAACCTCACCTGGGAAGCGCCCGGCGGCGTCACCGTCGGCCTCGACGCGCATCATTCGACCGCCGAATCGAAGCCGACCAACAAATACGGCAACAGCAATTCGCTGGGCACCGCGATCTTCGGCGTCGCCAACCAGACGATCAACTTCGACAACGATCTGCCGGTGATCTCCTACCAGATGCAGCCCGGGATCAACCCGCTGAACGCGTCGCTGATCGTGCCGACCGGCAACGCCTTCCGCAATTCCTACTTCCGCGACCGGATCAACCAGGCGCAGCTGAAGGGGCATTACGACCACGAGGGCAGCTTCCTCGATTCGATCGATTTCGGCTTCACCTTCACCGACAACAAGGTGCGCTCGGCCTATGGCGTGTTGCAGAACGACACCTGGGGCGGCACCGGCGGCGACAGCGCGGCGCAGCGCGCGGCAGCGGCGGCGCTGCTGCCCGACGACATCTTCAAGCTGATCGACATCCCCAGCAAGTTCAAGGGCATCGGCGGCGTCGGCAGCTCGGACATCGCCAAGCAATTCTACGGCTACAATTTCGAACAGGTCGTCGGCCTGCTCGATTCGACCTATGGCATCTGCGGCGGCGACGGCAATTGCCTCACCCCCTACACCACCGATCGCCGCATCCGTGAAAAGACCGTCGCGCCCTATCTGCAGATCAACAACAAGTTCGATCTGTTCTCGAACCCGGCGCATCTGATCGCCGGCCTGCGCTACGAGAACACGACGGTGAAATCGTCGGCGCTGGTGCCGATCCCGACCGGGACGCGGCAGAATTCGCAGAACGAATTCAACATCGTCTATTCCGGCGACAGCGCCTTCACCACCTTCTCGGGCGGCTATGACGAATGGTTGCCGTCGATCGACTTCGACGTCCAGCCGATCCGCAACGTCAAGCTGCGCGCCTCGTACAGCCACACGATCACGCGTGCCGATTACGGCTCGCTGCAGGGCGGCCTGACGCTCGACCAGTTGTTCCGCGTCGGCGGCGGCACCGGTGCGCAGGGCAATCCCAACCTCGTGCCCTACAAGTCGAAGAACATCGATCTGTCGGCGGAATGGTATTACACGCCCGAAAGCTACATGTCGGTCGGCTATTTCCGCAAACAGGTGTCGAACTACATCGGCGTCACCCAGCTCAACGGCCCGGCGTTCAACCTGACCAACCCGGCCAACGGCCCGCGCTATCAGGCCGCGATCGCCGCGCTCGGCGCCAATGCGACCTTCGCCGACATCCGCAACTATATCGGCACCAACTACCCGGGCAGCGTGGTCAACGGCACGATCCTCGGCACCGCCGCGGACGCACCGGTCAATTTCGTCATCTCGACGCCGTTCAACAGCGACGAGACCGCGACGATCAACGGCTTCGAATTCGCGATCCAGCACAGCTTCTGGCAGACCGGCTTCGGCACGCAGCTCAACTATACGATCGTCAACGGCAATCGCGACTACAACAACCTGCTGCCGGCGAGCACGTCGCAATTCGCGATCAACGGCCTGTCCGACAGTGCGAATGCAACGCTCTATTACGACAAGAACGGCTTCCAGGCGCGCGCGTCGTACAACTGGCGGGCGGAATTCCTGTCGGGCGGCGGCATCAATCCCTATTATACGGAAGGCTACGGCCAGCTCGACGGCACGATCAGCTGGCAGTTCGTGCCCGGCCTGACCGTGTTCGCCGAGGCGATCAACCTGACCGGCGCCGATCGCCGCGGGCATCGCCGCTCGGACCGCAACGTCACCTTCGTGGCAAAGCAGGACGCGCGCTACTCGGGCGGCGTCCGGTTCAACTTCTGATCGACCGGTGCTGAAGGAAAGAGCCATCTCTGTGAAGAGGTGGCTCTTTTCGTCTTGTCGGCGCCGCGTCGACAGATAGGACGAAGCGTGCGCGCCCGCGCCGCCAAGGCGCCTGTTTCACGGGATTGGATCGATTATGCCCGACCATGCCATCCTTACCGCCGCCACGCATGCCGGCACCCGTATCCGCCGCGAACGCAGCGCCGCGCTGGGCGATGCGCAGATGAGCTGCCTGATCGTCCCCGACGAATTCCGTCGCGTGCAGAACGACTATCTCATCCTCTTCCGCCGCAACCTCGCCGACGGCAGCACGCTCGCGCTCGCCATGTTCGGGTTCGAGAATGACGAGAACCTCTACCTGGCCGATGGCCGCTGGGATGCGCGCTACGTGCCCCTGGCGATGGCGATCCAGCCGCTGCTGATCGGCGCGAGCGCGCAGGGGCCGCAGGTCCATATCGACATGGCCAGCCCGCGGATCGGCGACGGCGACCTGCTGTTCGACGCCGATGGCCAGCCCTCCCCCCGCCTCGCCGCGATGATCGAGCAGCTGGGCGCGCTCGACGCCGGTTATCGCGAGAGCGCCGGCTTCTTCGCCGCGCTCGATCGCCACGAGCTGCTCGAGCCGCTGACCCTCGAAGTCCCGCTCGACGACGGATCGATCAATCGGCTGGTCGGCTTCCACGTCATCGACGAGGATCGGCTGCGCGGCCTGTCGGGGTCGGCGCTCGACGATCTGCATCGCGACGGGCATTTGCTGCCGATCTTCATGGCGTTGGCGTCGCAGGGCAATCTGCCGGCGCTGATCGCCCGCAAGAACGCGACGCTGGCGCATGGCTGACATCTTCGCGGCGCTGCCCCGCGTCCCCGAGGTGGCGGTGGTCGATGCCGCCGACCTCGACGCGAGGCTGCGCGCCGCCGACCGGCCGTTCGTCGTCCGCAACCTCGTCGGCGACTGGCCGTTGGTCCAGGCCGGTCGCCGCTCCGCGCAGGACGCGCGCCGCTATATCCTCGCGCACCGCCGCGACGTGCCGTTCACCGTGTCGGTCGGCGCACCGGGCAGCGACGGCCGGCTGTTCTACGACGATGCGATGGGGATGAACTTCGCGACCTTCCAGTCGAAGCTCGACGAAATCTTCGCGCATATCGACGCCAACGACGACGCCCGCACCATCTATCTCGCGTCGATCGACCTGCTCAACTTCTTCCACGGCCTGCACGAGGCGAACCACGTCGACCTCGGCACCCGCGACCCGCTCGTCAGCATCTGGATGGGAACGCGGACGCGCATCGCGGCGCATAACGACGTACCCGACAATCTCGCCTGCGTCGCGGTCGGTCGGCGCCGCTTCACGCTCTTCCCGCGCGAGCAGTTCCGCAATCTGTATCTCGGTCCGATCGACAACACGCCCGCGGGCCGCTCGGTCAGCATGGTCGATTTCCACGCGCCCGATTTCGCCGCGCATCCGCGGTTCCGCGACGCGCTCGACCATGCGATGGTCGCCGACCTCGACGCCGGCGACGCGCTCTACGTGCCGGCGATGTGGTGGCATCACGTCGAGGGGCTGGCGTCGTTCAACGTGCTGGTCAATTACTGGTGGCGGTCGAGCCCGCGCTGGCTCGGCCAGCCGCAGGATGCGCTCAACCATGCGATCCTCGCCATCCGCGACCTTCCCGAAGACCAGAAGAGGCATTGGCGCGACATGTTCGACCATTATGTTTTCGAGGATGACGCGGCCGTCTCGGCGCATATCCCGGAAGGCGCGCGCAGCATCCTCGCGCCGTTGACCCCCGACACCGCCGGACGGCTGCGCGCCTTCCTGCTGCGGGCGCTGGGCCGATGAAGGCGCGCCGCATCGTCATCGCCGGCGGCGGCACCGCGGGCTGGATGGCCGCCGCCGCGATCGCCCGCGTCATGGGCCGCGCCGCCGAGGTCACTCTGGTCGAATCCGACACGATCGGCACCGTCGGCGTCGGCGAATCGACGATCCCGCCGCTCATCACCTTCAACCGCCTGCTCGGCATCAACGAAGCCGAGTTCATGCGCGCGACGCAGGCGACGTTCAAACTCGGCATCGCCTTCGACGGATGGAAGCAGGCCGGCGACAGCTATTTCCATTCCTTCGGTCTGACCGGCACCGACCATTGGGCCGCGGGCTTCCAGCATTATTGGCTCGACGGCCAGACCCGCGGCCACGGCCAGCCCTATGACGATTACTGCCTCGAACTGATCGCCGCGCGCGAGGGCAAGTTCGCGCATCTGCCCGACGAGCGCATGAACTACGCCTATCAGCTCGATTCGGCGCTGTACGGCCGCTTCCTGCGCCGGATGGCCGAGGCCGACGGCGCCCGCCGCATCGAGGGCAAGATCGCGCAGGTCGAGCTCGACGGTGCCAGCGGCGACATCGCGGCGTTGCGGCTCGAGTCGGGCACGCGGATCGAGGGCGACCTGTTCCTCGACTGCACCGGCTTTCGCGCGCTGCTGATCGAACAGGCTTTGCACACCGGCTTCGACGACTGGACGCATTACCTGCCCTGCGACGCCGCGATCGCGGTGCAGACCGAAAGCGTCGCCCCGGCGGTGCCGTTCACCCGCGCGATGGCGCATGACGCCGGCTGGCAATGGCGCATCCCGCTCCAGCATCGCGTCGGCAACGGCATCGTCTATTGCAGCCGCTATCTCGATCACGACGCCGCACTCGACCGCCTGCTCGGCAATGTCGAGGGGCGCGTGCTGACCCAGCCCAACCGCATCCGCTTCGTCACCGGCGCGCGACGCAAGCAATGGCATCGCAATTGTATCGCGCTGGGCCTGTCGGGCGGGTTCATGGAGCCGCTGGAATCGACCAGCATCCACCTGATCCAGCGGGCGATCCTGCGGCTGATCCGGATGATGCCGGCAGGCGACGTCAGCCCCCGCGACATCGCCGAATTCAACGACCAGCAGCATACCGACATGCTGCAGATCCGCGACTTCCTGATCCTCCACTATAAGGTGACCGAGCGTCGGGACAGTCCGTTCTGGCGGCAGTGCGCGACGATGGAGATTCCGGACAGTCTCGCGCAGAAGATCGAGCTGTTCCGCGAGACCGGCCGCGTCTTCCGCAAGAACGAGGAATTGTTCGCCGAGAACAGCTGGGTGCAGGTGATGCTGGGCCAGGGTATCGTGCCGCGCAGCCACCACCCGATCGCCGCCAAGCTCGGCGACGACGACATGGCGCGCTTGCTCTCGACATTGCGCCAGAACGTCGCGACCACGGTCCGCGGCCTGCCGCCCCATGCCGCCTACGTCGCGCAATATTGCGGCGTGGCGCCCGACGCCGCCTGATGGTCCGCCGTCGCCAGGCCGTCACGATCCGCCACGTCGCGGCCGACGCGGGCGTCTCGTTGCAGACCGTCAGCCGCGTCATCAACAAGGAGCCGAACGTCCGGCCCGAGATGACGCAGCGCGTGCAGGCGTCGATCGCCAAGCTCGGCTACGTGCCCTCGATCGCCGCGCAGCGCATGGCGGGATCGCGCTCGCACTTGATTCTGGCGCTCAACGACCGCGAACGGACGATCGCCGACTGGCGCAGCCGCGAGGGCGCGGATTGGGTCGATCAGATGCTATTGGGCGGCATGCTGACCTGCGCCAAACACGGCTATCGCATGATCGTCGAACTGGTCGACACGCACAGCGACCATATCGAGCGCGAATTGCTCGCGGCGATCGCCGCGCTGCAACCCGATGGCGTCATCCTGACGCCGCCGCATTCGGAAAACCTGCTGATCACCCGCCTGCTCGAGGACCATGGCATCAGCTTCGCCCGCATCGGCTCGCTCAGGCCGGGCGGCGGCTTCGCCTTGACCATGGATGACGAGGGCGCGGCGCGCCTCGCCACCGAACATCTGATCGCGCTCGGCCACGCGCGGATCGGCTTCATCGCCGGCCCGGCCGAATACGAACTCAGCGGCTGGCGGGTCACCGGTTGGCGCAACGCGATGGCCGCCGCCGGTCTGCCGATCGGCGACCTGCTCGCCGAGGGCGATTTCAGCTTCGCCTCGGGCCGCCGCGCCGCCGCCGCCTTGCTCGACGCGCCGCTGCCTCCCACCGCGATCATCGCGAGCAACGATCAGATGTCGCTCGCGACGCTGGAGCTGCTGCGCGAGCGTCGCCTCGACGTGCCCTCCGACGTGTCGATCGTCAGCTTCGACGACACGCCGATCGTCCGCTTCACGCATCCGGCGCTGACCGCGGTCGTCCAGCCGATCGCCGACGTGACGGCGCGCGCGGTGGAACTGATCATCGCCGAACAGGCCGGCCGCACGCTGCCGGACGGCCCGACCATCGTCCCGGTCGGGCTGGCCGTCCGCGGCTCGACGGCACCACCGAAGGCGGCCGGCTGACGACGCCGTACGATGACCCACGCGCGATATGGCCCGGTCGTCTGTCACACCAGCCGTGTCACCGCGTGCAAGCCCGGATCGGCGGAGCTGGATGCAATCCAGATGTCGACATCACCGGGCTCGATCCGTCGCGCGCCCGTGCCATCCACTATCGCCAGATCCGCCGGGCCGAGGGGCAAGGCGACGGCCCGGCTTTCGCCTGCGTCGAGGGTCACATGGGCGAAGCGCTTCAACTGCCGCACCGGCCGGGCGAGACTGGCGACGCGCTGACGCACGTACAGCTGCACGAGATGCGTCCCTCGACGTGCGCCGATGTTGCGGACGGTGACGACCACGTCGCTCGCGTCCGCCAGCACGGGCGGGGCGATGACGGTCTCGAGCGCGAAGCGCGTGTAACCGATGCCATGGCCGAACGCATAACGCGCGGCATCCGGTGCATCGCGCCACCTGCCCGTACCACCCTGTGGCTGCGGTTCGGCTGGTGGCGGCCGCCCCGTGGGGAGCCGATCGTAGGACCAGGGCTCCTGACCGGTTGCGAACGGGAAACTCACCGGCAGCCGGCCGGTAGGCTCGACGTCGCCGAACAGGATGTCGGCCAGCGCCGGCCCCGTCTCGCAGCCGAGAAACCAGGTCGCCAGGATCGCAGGCGCTGCCGCCACCGCTCCCTGCAGCGCGAGCGCCCGGCCATGGCGCAGCAGCACGACGATGGGTCTGTCCGTCGCGGCGACGGCATCGGCCAGCGCCTGTTGGGCAACCGGTATGGTGATCGATGTGCGGCTGTTCGCCTCCCCCGACATGTCACCGCCTTCGCCGATCGCGAGCAACACGATATCGGCGCCCCGCGCAGCCGCGACGGCGCGATCGATCCCGCCGGGGATCGGCGCCTCGATCCCGCTGCCCGGTTCCACAATCAAACGGTTGGGATCGGTGATCCTGCCACGCAGCGCGGCGGCCAGATCGATGCCCGTGCGCCGGTAGCCGGCGAAGCTCCAGGGTCCGTCGAGTTGCGCCGGGTCGTCACCGAACGGTCCGATCAATGCGATACGCTTGGTTGCGGACGACAGCGGCAGCAGGTCGCCATCGTTGCGGAGCAGAACGACCGCGCGCGTGGCGGCTTCCCGTGCCAGCGCGCGCGTTGCCGACGTGCCGATCCGCGTCCGTTCCGCGGCACGGTCGAGCGAGCGAAATGGTCGATCGAACAGCCCCAGCCGCATCTTCAGCCCCAAGACGCGCCTTACCGCCTCATCGACCCGCGCAATCGGCACCCGTCCTGCCGCCACCAATGCGGGCAGATGCGCATTGTAGAGGCCGCTTTGCATGCTGACGTCCGTACCCGCCAGAATGGCCCGCCGCGTCGCGTCGGCTCCGTCGCTGGCGGCGCCATGCGCGATCAGCTCGAGATCCGCTTGATAGTCCGAGACGCACGGCCCGCGGAACGCCAGCTCGTCGCGCAGCAAACCGGTCAGCAGCGGGCGGTTGGCGGTGGCGGGTATGCCGTTGACGTCGGTAAAGCTCGCCATCACCGCACCGGCACCGGCTGCAAACGCCGCGGCGAACGGCGGGACATGGACGGCTCGCAGCGTCGCAGGCGACACGTCCACCGCGCCATATTCCATGCCTCCGGCGACGGCGCCATAACCCGCGAAATGCTTGGGGGTGGCGCAAAGCGCATCGTCCGCCGACAGATCGTCGCCCTGAAACCCTCGTACGCGCGCCGCGGCCAGCACGCAGCCGAGATGGACGTCTTCGCCGGCGCCTTCGGCAACCCGGCCCCAGCGCTGATCGCGAGCGACGTCGACCATCGGTGCGAACGTCCAGTGGAGGCCGCCCGCGGTCGCTTCGGATGCCACCGCCCGTGCGATCCGTTCCGACAAGGCAGCATCAAACGCCGCCGCCTCGCCCAGCGGGATCGGGAAGATCGTCTCATAGCCGTGGATGACGTCGGCCGCGAAGACCAGTGGAATGCCGAGCCGGCTCTGCAACGCCGCCCGTTGCGCCTTGCGGGCGCCCGCGACGCCATGGCCGTTGAACAGCATGCCGATCTGCCCCGCGCGGATCGCCGCCAACATCGCAGCGGCGTCGCGCGCAGCCTCACCCGGATTGGTCGGGCGTCCGAGCGGCCGGATGGTATCGGAGAAGCAGGACAACTGCCCCGCTTTCTCCTCGATCGTCATGCGCCCGATGAGGTCGTCGATCCGATCCTGCGCCTCCCGGGCGAGCGCAGGCCAGGCCGGCAGCGTCGACATGCCCAATAGAACAGATCGGCGGGAAATCATGGCTCTCTCCGCATGCGGGACCAGTGGGATGGATGTCCGAGACCGGCTCCCTTACGAGCATGGCACGTCGCGCATGCACCCTGCCGGAAAGGCTACCGACAATCCTGCCAAAGTCGAGCCGTCGTTCATCTACCAAGATCGACGATTTCGGCGCCGGCAGCGCCGCTTACCTGCACTATGACTCGGGCGGGATACGCTGCCCCACGACCAGACGCTCAGAGCCTCTCAGCTCGTGCCGCAGCCCTTTAGTCTTCATCGTCCGATTTGGCGTCGATGCCGCGCGCAGCCAGCGCCTCGCGCAGCTGTCGCTGGATACTCGCCCCGTTGAGGTGGCCGTGGACGCCATCCCGTCCTTCCGCGCTCAACTGCGCGCGGATGTCGGCAACCGAATGGCAGGCCCCGGACCGGGCGAGCTGGAAGGCGCGCTCGATGGTGCCGATCTCATTGTCCCTGTTCATAGGCTCTGGTCGCTTATCCCCGATAGGTCGGTCAAATGGTTGGCTCGGTCTGCAAGCCTGGCGCATCGGTCGACCTGCGGCCCGCTTTGCGCTCGGCCGCGACGAACTCCGACGATCGCAGGTTGATGCGGTCGTACAGTTCCAGCAGGTGATTGACCTCGTCGATCACCGTCGCCTGCTCACGTCGCCAGCGATCACTCACGTCCGCCGTCGGGACACCGTCGCGGCCGTCGTGGATCGTGAAACCCTGGTCGAGCAACCATAAGGCATCCTGCGCCCGCGAACGTTGCCGCCGCAGGTGAAACACCCATTGCTCGATGACCCCTGACGGGACCAGCCTTTCGATCTCACCCATTGCTCGCGCCTATCCGCCTTGCGCTGCGGGCGCCAGCTACGATCGAGGCCCCGCAACATCTTATGGCCGGTTGGCGACAGGGATCTCGCAATGTGGCCTGACCGTCGGTCGTGCCGAATTGCTCGGGAAGGAGGCACCCAAGCCGGCGCGTGGCGCTCCGTCCGCCTGTCAGGTGGGGAAACGGACGAAGCGCCGGCACACTCTCCAGTACGCAACAGGGAGTCTGCGCTCCGGATCGCTCTCATCGCATCGTCGGATTAAGATCACGCGAAGAAGCGGTGTTCGATGCGACCAATCTTAGCCCGTCAGAAGCCGCCGCTGATGATCTGCCACCAGCGTCTGAGCCGTTGCCTCCACTTGGGGCGTTCGTGCTTGGGTACACGCTTCTGTTCGGTGTTGCGCCGCGCGCGGTTGCTGGTTGGTCGGCGAGCCATGCCACTTCATGACCGCTGACGATTGCATCGGTCGTGAACGCGCCGGACGGACGCGGTTCAGCTTCGCCTCGAGCGCGGGCCTTTCGGGTGATGGCAATCGATAGGACGCGTCCTGCCACGCTGGGTCAAAAGAGCAACAGGACGCGGGCTACGGCTCATTAGGGGGAATCGCGCAGCCGAGGCGATGATGATCGCTGCAACGACCGCCAGCAATGATCGAGAAGCACTATAGGCGTCAGCGGATATACTAAGTTCACCCGCCGCCACAGCTTCGAGAAGTCCAGAAGAGGATGCCGACCGCCGCGATCTCTACCGCCGGCTACATTGAACGCGGCGATTGCGACGATCACCGGATCACGCGCGGCGGAGTCACGAGAAACAACTTGCGTCCGCTATGTGCGGCATGCCCGTTGTCATCCATCGTCGCGACGGTCTGGATCACGATACGTCAGATCGATGCTTCGCATCCGGTGCAGGCTGAAGAGATGCGCGTGGGCGATCGCGGACCTGGCGCAACGCGCGCGACGCATATGCGCCTTCTCCTGTGCGCACCGCGTTTCGTGATAGATCCGAAGGGCTCTCGATTCTTCGCTTGGCACACGTCTCTCCCGGTGACGCATGCATCGTTGATGATCGAGATTATCCAGTGGTTAAATAGCCACTTTGATGATCGATACCGCCCGAATCCGTCAAATAGACCCAAGATCGCATCGATGCGATGCTCCTCTACCGACCCATAAAACCGGGCAGCCCACGCATCCGTATCAGGTCATGTCTTGGCGGTGATGGGCACGGACACGCGACCTTCCCGTCGCGGCCTGGCCTGCGTCGCACCGGCGTCGACCGCCTCGCCATGGCGCGTGGCGTACAGACGGCGGAGGATCAGAGCGAGGTCGCGCTCCGTGAGGTGCGATACGGGATCGATCACCGCACCCTCGGGCAGAGGCTCGACGAAGGCGGCCAGGCGGTTGCATGCCGCACCCAGTTCCGGATCGAACGTGTCGTCGAAATCAGCCATCGGCGGAACCTAGCCATTCTGCCGGCCCCTGCAAGATGATGACGTGCCTACGCCTGTTCCTCGTCCGGGTCGAAGGCCTTCCCAGCCGCCTCGTCGCTTGCTTCGGCCTTGTCGTCCGTCTGGTCGGCACGGCCGGTATCACTCTGCCCCCTGCCATCATCCGCCTTGCCGGCGCTCGTGCGGTGTTCCGAACGAGGTGCGGCCTTGTCGATAGCCTCGCCGCGGTCGTCCGCCTTCGCGCGTCCAGTCGTCTGCTTGTCGTCGGGCATAAGGCTCTCCTGTTCCGCTCTCCAACGTCCAAGGCATGGATTCGGCAGCCGATCCCGAGGGCGGACCGAAATGGCGTGCAACGATCCAGGTGGAAGGGTGTACCGCAGGACCGGGCGCCTCGCCCGAAGGATGATGACAATGGCCAAAAGCCAGCACAAGTCGAACAAGGAAGCCCGCAAACCCAAGGCCGTGAAGGTCAAGACGATCGCCGCCAACGCGTCCACCAAGGATAACCCGGTCGCCATGGTCACGATCCGCAAGTAAACGGGATCCCGTCTGCCGCGAGGATCGCCGCGCAGCGTCCGTCGTTCGATCAGCCCTTCGCGGCGGTGGCGGCGAGTTCCTCGAGATCGAGGTCATGTTCGAGGTCGTGAAGCGTTTCGTCGTCGATACGCCCGGCGCGGTGCAGCCGGACCAGTTCGGCGCGGCCTGCGGTGACAGCGGCGATGATGACGTCGAAATGGCTCGCGATCGCCACGTCGCGCTCTTCGGCCGTGCCATCGAAGGCATCCGCTGCCGTCGCGCGGGTCCGGTAGCGCCGCAACAGCTGTGGGTGGATGACCGTGCCATCGGCCGCCACCGCCTCGCGTTCCACGACGGCCAGTTGCGCCCGGAACAGCATCGTCTCGGCGGCATGAAGATCGAGCGGCGGTCGCGTGCTGCCGTCTTCCGCCGGCTTCATCCTCCGGATGATCCAGCCGAGCGAGGTGCCCTGCACCAGCACGGTGACCAGGATCACGGCAAAGGCGGTGACGAGCATCAGGTCCCGCGCCGGCATCGACTCGGGCAGCGACAGCGCGACCGCCAGCGTCACCACGCCGCGCATTCCCGCCCAGCTCATCACCACCGCCGCGCGTGGCCCGAGCGGTTGCCGGCGCGTCCACCCGATGCGACGAAGGATCTGGAGGCCGGCGTCGACACCGAAGATCCACAGGAAGCGCGCGACGATCACCGCCGCGACGATGAGCAGCACGGGCCGTGCCATCGTATCCACCACCATGCCGAGCCCGCCCACGCGGTCGAGCAAGCCCCGGAACGACAGGCCGATAAGCAGAAAGACGGCAGCTTCGAGAAGAAACACGAGCACCTGCCAGAACGCCAGCGCCCGGATGCGCACGCGCGCGTCGAAGACGACGTGCTGGAACCAGCCGCAGGTCAGGCCCGCGGTGACGACCGCGATGACACCGGAGACGTGCAGCCGTTCGGCCGCGATATAGGCGCTCCAGCAGACCAGCACGGTCGCCGCGATCATCAGCGTATCGTCGCCGAGCCGGCGAAGCAGGGCCACCCACAACCCGCCGATCGCCGCCCCCACCGCGATGCCGCCTGCGACCAGCAGGAAGAAGGTCCCGGTCGCCGCCCCCAGATGGAAGCCGCCGGTCAGCACCGCCGCCACTGCGAACCGAAACAGGACCAGCCCGGCGGCATCGTTCAACAGGCTTTCGCCTTCGAGCAGCGTGGTCAGCCGCCGCGGCAGCCTGACCCGCTGCAACACGGCGCGTGCCGATACCGCGTCGGGAGGCGACAGGATCGCACCCAAAGCGACGCAGGCGGCCCATGGCAAATGGGGCATCAGCACCTTGGTCACGATGGCCACGACCGCGGTCGTGAAGAAGACCGCACCGACCGCGAGCGACAGGATGCCGGCCATGTGCCTTCGGAACGGTGCGATGGCGGTGAACCACGCACCGTCCATCAGCAGCGGCGGAAGAAACAGGACGAGGACCAGTTCCGGGTCGATCGCGATCCCCTGCACGCCCGGAACGAAGGCCACCGCGCATCCGCCGACGATCAGTGCGGCTGCCGGCGGCAGCGACACGCGACGAGCCAGATAGTGAAGCCCGACTACCACCAGGAACATGCCGATGATCAGCTCGAAGTTCGCCGCTGGATGCACGGGGCCGCCCTTTCCTATTCGTCAGGTCATGCTGTGCAATCTGCCCCCAACGCGGTCAACGTGACCCCCGGCGCATTTCGGGGCCGCACCCCCATCTCCCTGTTTCCCGACGTGTAGCGACAAGCGTGGAATGGGCGGGGCGGATCAATCGACATGGAATGCCCCGCCTTTTAAGGACGATATGAATCCGCGACAGGGGGCTGACCTGCACTTTCTCAACACGCGCCGGGCCTTGCTGCGGTCCGCCATGCTGACCCCAGTCGGGTTCTGGACGGCAGCGCATGCGCGGCTTGCCCCGGTTGCGGCGGCAGAACGGCCACCTTGTGCTGCCGGCAAGGCTGTTTAAAATCCTGACAGCACGCGGCGAACTGGCTTTGACCTTTCGGATCAGAGAGACGGCGTTTTAAGTCCGGCCCGGATGCTCTTTGACGGCGTTCAGCGCGCGCGGCGACGTCGGCCTCGACCGGAACAGCGGACGTTTCTTCTTACGGACATTACCGCCGGGTCCATTCCGCGAACCAACGCGTTGGGGTTGCACAGTCGCTTTTCCGATCCGGGCGGAGCTCCTGGTCATACGGAGAAGAATCATGCGCGCATTATGCTGGCACGGTAAGGGCGATGTCCGCGTCGATACCGTCGCGGACCCCGAGATCAAACATCCGCGCGATGCGATCATCAAGGTCACGGCCTGTGCGATCTGCGGGTCGGACCTCCATCTGCTCGACGGCTATCAACCCACGATGGAAGCCGGCGACATCCTCGGCCACGAGAATATGGGCGAGGTCGTCGCATTGGGCTCGGAAGTCACCAATCTCAGGATCGGCGACCGCGTCGTGGTGCCGTTCACGATCAGCTGCGGTGACTGCTGGTTCTGTCGCAAGGGTCTGTTCGCCGCCTGCGACCGGACCAACCCCAATGCCGAGATGGCCGCCAAGGCGATGGGCCATTCGCCCGCCGGCCTGTTCGGCTTCAGCCACATGCTGGGCGGTTATTGCGGTGGTCAGGCCGAATACCTCCGGGTACCCATGGCGGACATCGGCCCGATCAAGATCCCCGACACCGTCACCGACGATCAGGCGCTGTTCCTCTCGGACATCTTCCCGACCGGCTACATGGCCGCCGAGAATGCGCAGATCGAACCGGGCGACACCGTCGCCATCTGGGGCTGCGGCCCGGTCGGTCAGTTCGCCATTCGCTCTGCCCTGATGATGGGTGCGGGCCGCGTGATCGCGATCGACGAGCTGCCCGAACGGCTCGCCATGGCGGAAGCTGGCGGCGCCGAGACGATCAACTTCGCCGAGACCGACGTTTACGACGAACTGCAGGCACGGACCAAGGGACGCGGCCCCGACAGCTGCATCGATGCGGTCGGCTGCGAGGCGGCGGGACATGGCGCAGCCGATGCCGTCATGGACAAGGTCAAGGCCAGCATGATGCTCGCCACCGATCGCGTTCACGTCCTGCGCCAGGCGATCATGAGCTGCCGCAAGGGAGGCACCGTCTCGGTGCCCGGCGTCTATGTCGGCATGGGCGACAAGCTGCCGATCGGTGCGGCGATGAACAAGGGCCTGACCATCAAGCTCGGCCAGACCCACGTGCAGCGCTACACCAAGCCGCTGCTGGAGAAGATCGTGGCCGGCGAGATCGACCCGAGCTTCGTCGTGACCCATCCGGCCAGTCTGGAGGACGCACCCGAAATGTACGCCAAGTTCCGCGACAAGGAAGATGGCGTCATCAAAGTGGTCATGCGCCCGCACGGTTAATCGCTGCGCCCCGACTGTTGATAGGCATCCGACCCCACGGAGGTGTCGGATGCTAAGACGATCCCGATCGGACACTCATCACCCAGCGCATCTAATTGGCTCGAGTTGCATCGAGCCGATTAGGTGTTTCTCACCTCAATGAGCTGCTGTTCGAACGTAGCCATCCAGAAAAACCTGATGCGATGGCAAACCGTCGACGGACCGCGCGATCGCCGTGTGCATATCCCGCAAGGCGGATCGCAGTTGATCAGACGGCATCAATCGGACCAGCGGGTGATGGCTCGCGGCGGCAAGGCGCTGGCCGAGCATGACCTGCAGCCACGACGCGACGCGGAAGAGGTCGTGATCAGCCTGATAGGCGTTGGCGCTGTCGCGGAAGAGTGCGATGCGGTCGGACAGACTCTCAGGGATCGTCATCGCTCGCCGGTCGCGCCAGAAAGGCTCGTCGCGGTCGGTGAGATGATAGTGGAGGATGATGAAGTCGCGCACGCCCTCGATCTCCTGCGCGGCCTGAACGTTGAAGCGGGCGATCGCCGCGGCGCTTGGCCGCTCGCTCGGCAGCAATTGCAGGAAGCGGGTCAGCGCGATCATGATGAGGTGGATGCTCGTCGATTCGAGCGGTTCGACGAACCCGCTCGCCAGGCTGAGCGCGACGCAATTGTGCTGCCACGCCGCCTTGCGCCGGCCGGTGCGGAAGCGGATCAGCCGTGGCTCGATCAGCGCCGCGCCCTCGACCGTCGCCAACAGGCGCGCGTGCGCGGCGTCGTCGCTGAGATAGTCGGCGCAATAGACCAGCCCGTTGCCGACGCGATGGTGCAGCGGGATCTTCCACCGCCAGCCGGCATCGTGCGCGATCGCCCGCGTGTAGGGACGCGCCGGGCCGGTTGCCTCGGTCTGCATCGCCAGCGCGCGGTTCGTCGGCAGCCAGTCGCCCCAATCCTCGAACCCGACGCCGAGCGCCTCGCCGATCAGCAGCGCGCGAAAGCCGGTGCAATCGAAGAACAGATCGCCGGCGACGGCCGTGCCGTCGTCGAGGATCAGCGTGGTGATATCGCCGCTTTCAGTATCGCGGACGACCCGGTCGATCTTGCCTTCGAGCCGGCGCAGGCCGTTCGCCTCCGCCTTGCCGCGGAGAAAGCGCGCATAGCGGCCGGCATCGAAATGATAGGCGTAGTTGAGCGCCGGCGTCCCGCCGACGGCGAAGCGGTCGGCCGCGGCGGCCTCATGCTCGTAGCAATAGGACCCGAACGGTTCGGCGACGCCGCGCGCCTGCGCCTCCAGCCAGAAATGGTGGAAATCGCTCATCCATGTCGATTGGCCGACATCGCCGAACGAATGGATGTAGCGGTCCCCCTCGCGCGCCCAATTTTCGAACGAGATCCCCAGTTTGAAGCTGGCGCCGGTCGCCTGCATGAATTCGCGTTCGTCGACGCCGATCAGCGCGTGGAAGGCGCGGACGGTCGGGATGGTCGATTCACCGACCCCGACGGTGCCGATCTCGTCCGATTCGACCAGCGTGACGTCGGCGAAGGGACCGAGCTGGCGGGTCAGGATCGCGGCCGCCAGCCAGCCTGCGGTGCCGCCGCCGGCGATGACGATGCGGCGGCGCGTCGCCGGCCCGTTCATCGGTTGATCCGTTGCAGCAATTGGGCGCGCAGCAGGCGCGCCGCACGCGTGTCGAGCGGGGCAAGCGCGCCTTGCGCCGGCGCGGGCAGATGCGCGGCGGCACGACCGGATTCGCCGAAGACGTAATAGTCGAACATCGCCGCCCAGGCCGCCTTTTCGGCGGCCGGGCGGTCGCGCAGGCTTAGCATCGCGTGCAGGATCGTCGTCATCGGCGAGTCCATGAAAGCCGGCGCCGTATTCCACCAATAATTGATCATGACGTTGAAGTCGGACAGCGCCTCGACGTGATGCCACCACAAAGCGGGGTAGACGACGGCGTCACCCGGCTCCAGCTCGGCGACGCGGGCATGCCGCCGCGCTTCGGCAAAGGCCGGGAAGCGATCGAGATCGGGCGCACGAAAGTCGACCAGCGAGACGACCTGCCCGCCCGGCGTGGGCTCGAGCGGACCGGGATAGAGGTTCGCGATCTGGTCGGGAGGGAAGAGCGTGAACCGCCGCCTGCCGACGGCGACGCAGGCGATGTTGTTCGACATGTCGTAATGCGCCGAGGCGGTCGTGCGCGTGCCGATCCAGATGCTGCGCAACGCCTGCCCGAACGCCGCCTCGTCCAGCGCCAGGTCGTTGCCGGCCGCTGCGAGGCCGGGAAAGAACTGGCCGAGATCGGTCGAGCCGACATAGAATGCGGGGCCCGCCTCCGTGCCGGCGAGCATGCGGCGGAGATAGGCGGCGAGATCGACGCGCTCCGCCGCGAAATCGAGGCGCGTCAGGCTCTCGTCGTAGAAATAGCGGCCGCCCGCTTCCGCCGGCGCGGTGTAGCCGACACCCGGTCGACCGCTGTAGAAGGACAGCAGATAGTCCGCCGCCGCCGCATTGCCCTGGCGGCCGGCGGCGACGAGCGGCCAGTCGCGCACCAGGCCGCGCACGATCACCGGCTCGCCGCGCCGGACGAGGGCGTCGGGATCGAAAGCGGCGTCCGTGGCCGCCACCTCCGCCACGCGCCGGTCGGTGATGGCGGCGGCGCTCACCGGCCCGCCTGCCGCGCGGCCTTCAGCGCGATCAGCCGCTGGACGTTGCCGAGCGATGCCGCGGCGAATATCGCGCCTTCGAGCAGGCCGTGACGGTGCAGACGCTCCAGCGCTTCACCGGACAGACCGGCGAGTGCCTGACGGTCGACGGTGAGGATATCGGGCACCTCGTAGGTCCGATCCTCGTCGAGCGAGATCTGCAGCGTGATCGCGCGCAACAGTCCCGCGTCGCGCCACGCCGCGCAGATCGCCGCGGTCGTTTCCATACCCTGGAAGATCGTCCGCAGCACGTCGGTCATATGGTCGAGCAGCGGCGCGTTGCCGCCATGCTCCTTGAACAGGGGCAGGCCGTCGGGCGCGCCGACCCGCGGATCGTCCAGATCGACATGCACCATCGGTTCGTCGTCGCCGCCCGTGGCCGTCTTGCCGACGGCGATCGAGAACGGCCCGCGGCGCTGGAAGACGGGGACATAGTCGCTCGTCCAGCGATCACCCGCGAGGAACAGGTTTTCGTCACGGTCGAGACCCAGCAGCGCATACGGCTGTAGAGCCCCGTTCTCCTCGCGGAAGATGATCGGGAAGACGCGCTGCGCCTCCTCGAATTCGGACGGGAAGATCGGCAGTTGGTTGACGCCATCGCCGAACGCCGCGCCAGCGCGGATCGCGACGCGCAGATCGGCATGATCGATATTGTTGAGCAGCACGCGGTTCATCGCCGTCAGCATCTCTCTTGGTAAATCGTGATCCTGTCCCTGCCGATGGCGTACCGTGCATCGTCCGGGTCAGCAAGCGTCTTCCAAAAAAATGGGCCGCTCCGAAGAGCGACCCCAAGGGGAGACATAATCGATGATAAGTTCAGAACCGATAGCGCGCGCCGAGCAATAGTCTCGGTTTGTTTTCCTGCGCGAAGAAGGTCTGGTTTTCCGAGCGTCCGTAGCTGCGCACCGATTCGCTGGTCAGGTTGATACCTTCGAGCGAGACGGCGATCTGTTGATTGATGTCCCAGCTGACGTTGACATCGACGCTGCTATACGGCGCGAAGAAGACGGGATTGCGATCGGTGGTGCCGCCACGGCCGATCTCCGACAGGTATTTGGCGCGCCAATTGTAGGTCAGGCGCGCCGACAGACCGTTCTTGTCGTAGATCAGCGAGGCGTTCGCCGTGTCGGACAGGCCGAGCAAGGCGAATTGATCCGCGGTCGGCGCGGCCAGCACGTCGATGCCGACATTGCCGCGCACCAACGTGTAGGACGCCGCGACGCCGATGCCGGTCCGGCCGAAGAAATACTGGCCGGCGAACTCGGCACCGTAGATTTCCGCGTCGCGGTTGTTGATCGGCGAGGCGATCGAGAAGATCGCCAGCGGATCGTTGGCGTCGGGCGTGATGTCGACCGAGCGCGACAGCTGGTCGAAATAGCCGCCGTTGACCGAGGTGCCCGAACTGTTGGCGCGGATATCGGCGTCGGTTTGCGCGACGTTGCCGCCGTTCTGGACCAGCCGGGCCGTATAGCTGAACAGGTTGATGTCGGTCCGGTCGAGGCCGAGCCGGCCGAGCGCCTCGGCCGCCGTGCCGGATCGCGAGCCTGCCGCTCCGGTGGTGGCGTCGCGCAGGCCGAACAGATTGCCGTTCGACAAGCCCGTTCCGACGAAGTTGCGCACCCGTTTGTCGAAGAAGCCCGCCGACAGGTAGCTCGACGACTTGAAGTACCATTCCGCGGATATGTCGAAATTGTCCGACACGAGCGGGCGCAGGTTCGGGTTGCCCGTCGTGCCATTCGGCTGGCCGCCGAACAGCGTCGCGCGGCTGCCGGCAGCGGCGGTCGAGCTGACGAACTGATCGCCGTAGGACGGGCGTGCGATCGTCTTGCTGAACGAGACGCGGGTGATGACGTTCTCGAACGGCGAGATCTGGAAATCGATCGCGGGCAGCAGATTGTCGTAGCTGCCGCGGCCGGACAGCGGCGTCGCCGCCGACGAGCCCGGCACGTTGAAGTCGTTGTCCGACGTCCAGATGATCGCCGACGGTCCGTTGACCAGCGAGAACGCCCTCACCTTGGTGACTTCGTAGCGTGCGCCGACGACCATGGTCGCATCCGCACCGGCGATCTGGCCCTTCCAGGTCAGCTGGCCATAGGCCGAGGCGATCTTCTCCTCGATCCTGTCGTCATTCGCCGAGCCGGCGGTGACGGGATTGCCGCGCGCGGCGTAGAGCGGCGAGAAGATGTTGTTCAGCGCCACCGCATTGCCGCGGAAGGCATTGAGGCCAGGGCCGGTGACGCCGGGCTTGAAGTGATCGAACTTGCAGACGAGGCAGAAGGTCTTGATCAGGCCTGCGGCCTGCGCCTCGACCTCGCCGGGATTGCTGATGCTCCAGTCACCCAGCGTCTGCGTGGTCTGGGTCCGCGTTGAACGGAGCTTCGAATCGATGTAGCTGCCGCCGAATTCGGCCTTGCTGCCGCCGCCGAGATCCCAGCCGAGGCCGAGCTGCGCCTGATTGATCGTCTGGATCTGCCGCGCGGAGTTGGTGCGGGCGACCTGGGTGCCGAGATCGCCGGCGTCGAGCTGGCCGTTGCAATTGCCGATCACGCGGCCCGGTCCGGCGTTGGAAGACAGTGCATTACAGTCGTTTATCGTCTCGCTGACCTGCGGGAAGCCGCGCGACCAGTCGATCGTCTGCCCATTGACGACGTTCGCACCCATAGAGAACAGGGTCGAGCTCGCGCCGTTCGATGCGTCGGGGAGCGCCTGCGACTTGGAATGCTGGATGTCGGCGACCAGCTTGAACTTGTCGCTGACGTCCCACGCCGCGTTGAGGCCATATTCCTCCAGCTTGTCCTTGGTGGCGCGGAACTGCTGCTCGTAGCCGGTGTCCTTGGGATCGGGCACCGCCTGCGAGATGACCGTCGCGGTCGGCACCGGGCTGTTGTCGAAGGTGACGGTGCCGAACGGCCGGTTGAGCCAGTTCGTCTGATCCTGCCGCGCCTCGTTCTGGCGGTTCTGCGCCCACAGCACGTCCGCGGTCAGCAGCAGGCTTTCCACCGGGCGGAATTGCATGACGCCCGAGGCGTTGATGCGCTCGCGGGTCGATTCGGAGAAATGGTAGCGCGCATCGTTCGGGAAGGCGATCAGGCTGCCCGCGGGCGGGCGGTTGTTGATCACCGTATTGGCGCCGAAGATGTCGCCGGGATTGTCGATCGTCCGGATGTTCCAGGCGTTCGACGTCGAGCTGGCGGCGGCCGAGTTGCGCTTCTGGTAGCTGCCGAACAGCGCGACACCGAAGGTATCGCTATCATTTTTCCAGTTCAAAAGACCGGACACTTCCGGCGTGACTTTCGCCAGGCCGTCTTCGTCCTTGGAGATGCTGGTATCGTACGACGCCTTCGCACCGATCGACCCCGACAGGCCCGACTGCCGCGAATCGAGCGGCTTGCGGGTGATGACGTTGATCGTCGCGCCGATGCCGCCGGTCGGGATGGCGGCGCGCCCGGTCTTGTAGACTTCGAGCGTGCTGACGCCTTCCGACGCGAGGTTGCCGAAGTCGAACGAACGGCCGGTCGCGGTGGCGAAGTCGACGCTCTGGTCGCCGCCGACCCCCTGCAAATTGGTCGCGGGCAACTGCCGGCCGTTGAGCGTCACGAGGTTGAAGCCACCGCCGAAGCCGCGGGCGGTCACCTCGGCGCCCTCGCCGTTGACGCGGTTGATTGACACGCCGCTGACCCGCTGCAGGGATTCGGCGAGGTTGGTGTCCGGGAATTTGCCGATGTCCTCGGCCGAGATCGCGTCGACGATGCCGTTCGAGTTGCGCTTGATGTCGATCGCGCGATTGAGCGACGCGCGGATACCGGTGACGACGATGTCCTCGCCCGACCCTTCCGCGGTGGCGGTGGTGGCACCGTCCTGCGCGGCACGCGGCGCGTCTTCGGACCCCGGCTGCGCATTGGTGGCGGGCGCGTTGCTGTCGTCACCGCCGCCGACGACCTGGGCCGATGCGGGCGTGGTGAGACACAATGCGATCGCGCCGACCGATGTCGTGCAGACGAGCGCCCTCAATGGCGAAAATCCCCTCATGCTTCCTCCCCTTTACGGTCAAGCAGCCGCCTGTCGTCGGCGACCCTGGCTTGCCTCGGGGCCAAGACCTACTGTCGTGTCCTACGTTGTCAATAGCAATAAAAGTATACCAAATCGCGACGTTTTGTTGCGATTTTGTTATGTGCGACAAAACAACATTGGGCGTCATCGGCCGCGGACGGATCAGACCGAAGCCAGAGTCAAAAAGATGTTGGCGGTGAGCCTCCCGCTGCGTGGATTGGCGCTCAACCGATCCGGCGTCGGCACCGTTCCCGAATGGAGGATGCAGCTGCGATAGACGATCACCCGGTTGAACGCGGCGCCGACCTGCATCGTCCGCTCGAACCAGGGTGCGCCGTCGTCGACATAGCCGTCCGGGGCGGCCTCGGTCGCGCGTGCCGCCCGATAGGAGGCGAGCCGGCGATCATCGAGCCGCTCGAACCCCGTCGCCTTATGGCGATAAAAGGCGGTGCCACCGACGCCGGCGTCGCACAGATAATGGAGGATCGCGAATTGCGCCGGGTCGACCGAGTCGACGTGCGGCGACCGCTGCGGTGGTGTCAGGGCCGTCGGCGCCAGCGTCACCAGCGAGAACGCCCCCTGTGCGCGGCTCGGACGAACCGCGCCCAGCCCGAACGCCTCGGCGATCGGGCCGACCAGCACGTCGACGACCGACCGGATATAGGCGTCCGGCAATGCCGCCCGCAGGCCGGGATAGCCGCCGGTCGGGCCATAAGCCGGGGTGAAGCGGCTCGCCGCCGCGACATCGACCAGCGCGGCGGGATCGGCGAGCAGCCCCGCGGCATCGAGCAGCGGTTCGCGTTCTGCGCCGATCGCCGAGGCGGTCAGCCGCGCGTCATCCGCGATGGCGAATGCCATGCCACGCCTCATACGATCGGCTTGCGGCGGACGACTTCCTCATACCAGGTCGCGCCGGGCGTCCGCTGCAACGTCTGCAAGTCGACGTAGTGGATGGTCTCTCTCCCCGTCCCGCTCGTTGGCGGCAGAGACAATTCGATACAATTTGTCCGACGTTGTCAACAGCATGCCGCCATCCAAGCGGCGCCATCCAGAGTGGACCAAAGCGACGACGCTTCGTACACCGCCTCATGGTCAAGGGACATCACCGCACGACGATCGTCGACGTCGCCCGCCACGCCGGCGTGTCGATCAAGACGGTATCGCGCGTGCTCAACGGCCAGCCGCATGTGACCGAAGACATCATCCGCCGGGTCAAGGAAGCCGCGGCGGCGGTCAATTACCATCCCAACATGCTCGCGCGCGCGCTGGTTCAGCGCCGTTCGCACCTGATCGGCCTGGTCTACGAAAACCCCTCGCCCAGTTACGTCGTCGATCTGCAGAAGGGCGTGCTCGAGCGGTTGCGTGACGAACATTACCGGCTCGTCGTCATTCCGATCGCATCGATCTCGGCGCACGAAGCGGACGTGGTCGGGCTGCTCCGCTCGGCGGCGCTGGATGGCGTCGTGCTGGCGCCGCCGGCCTCCGACAGCGAACGGATCATGGCCGATCTGACCGCGGCGAGCATCCGCTTCGCGCGGATCGCACCCACCCGCCTGATCGAGGCGGGACCGAGCAACCTGATCGACGACGTCACCGCCGCGCGCGAGATCGCCGCCCATGTCATCGGCCTCGGCCATCGCGACATCGCGATCATCACCGGTGATCCCACCCATGCCTCGGCCGACGCGCGCATGCAGGGCTTCGCCGAGGCATTCGCCGCGGCCGGCATCACCATCGCCCCGGAGCGGATCGCGACGGGCTTCTACACCTATGAAAGCGGCCATGCCGCCGCGACGACGCTGCTCGCCCGCGCCGATCGGCCGACCGCGATCCTGGCGCAGAACGACGACATGGCGGTCGGCGCGTTGATCGCGGCGCTGGAGGCCGGGCTGACGGTGCCGGGCGACGTGTCGATCACCGGCTTCGATGACTCGGAAGTCGCGCGCATCGCCTGGCCGGCGATCACGACCGTCCGCCAGCCGGTGTTCGACATGGCGGTCGCCGCCGCCGATATGGTCGTCGCCCAGCTCAAGGACACGCCCCCGATCCTATGCCGGAGCCATCGCCACGAGCTCATCATCCGGCAATCGACCGGCGTGGCGAAGCGTTAGGTGTTTCGAGATCGGGCGATGTCCCGACCGATGTCAGGACAGTGACGGTCAACTCGCCGTGCCCGGCCCGCTCTTGCCGGGGAGCCGTGGCAAGAAGGTCTGGAGGATCTGGCAATCCGCCACCGTGCCCCCGGCGCAGCGCGCGATGACGCTGGCGAGGTCGCGTCGCAACGCGACGAGGTCCGCGATCTTTTGGTCGATCGCGTTCAAATGCCGTTTGGCCAGTTCGTCGACCTCGCCGCAATCCTGATCCCGCTCTACCGCCATGTCCAGCAATGCGCGGACCTCCTCCAGCGAGAAGCCAAGGTCCCGTGTCCGCCGGATGAAGCGAAGCCGCTCCAGATCATCGGGACGGAAGGACCGATAGTTTCCGTCGGTCCGCGCCGGGGCGGCGATCAGCCCGACCCGCTCGTAATAGCGGATCGTCTCGACCGTCGTACCGGTCTCCCTGGCGAGCTTGCCGATCGTCAAATGGGTCACAGCGCGATCCCCAGCTTCGAGGCGGACACCGTCATCGCTGAGTAGAGCAGTACCGTCACCGCGCACCCGGCGGCCAGAGCCCACCAGACAGGCACGCCGCTGCGGATCAGGAACGGGATGACGAGGAACATCGGCAACGATGGCAGCACATACCAGAAGGTCGCGCTCGCATGGGCTGCCAGGCGATCGGGATCACCCGTGTCGTGCCACAGCCACATCATGCCGAGGATCGAGACGAGCGGCAGCGAAGCGACGAGAGCGCCGAACCCCGGGCTGCGACGCGCTACCTCGGATACAGTGGCGACGATCACACCCGAGAGCAGCGACTTCACGACGAACCACATCATTCGCTTGACCCTGTAGTAGCTACAGGGTGCATATAGCCTGTCGGACGCACTTCGCGAAGGACGACGGCCATGGCTTGCGGCGGTTGCGGCAGAACCTCGGACGAGAGGGTGGCTGCCGAACAGGGTTACACGGTGCCGGCAGAATGCTAGGCACAGCCATGCGCAAGCTCGTGCCCCTCCTGGCGTGCCTGATGCTGGTCCTGACGGCCTGGGCCGGGATGGCGCATGCCGCGGAAGCAGGCGGCGTCGAGATGAGCAGGACCGAGACGGCCGTCCATGCACCGGGCGATGGCGACGAGGTGCCTGCCGACGCGGACAAGGCCTACCCCCACCATCACGCCAGCTGCCACGAGCACCACGCGGACACGCCCGTCGTCGGGACGATGATCGGCCGGACGCTCGTCGCATCGACGATACCGCTCGCAGTGCGCAGCCGTGCGCTGAGCGGACACGACACGGAAGCCGGCCTCCGACCGCCGCAGGCCTGACGCGTCGATCGGGCGCGCGCGCATGCGCGTCCGGGTCACTACCGTCGGGAGCAATTCATGCATCGCATCATCGCGGCCGTTCTGGCCGCCGGTGCCTGCGCATCGTCGTCGCAGGCCCAGACCGAACAGAGCGCCGCCGCAATGCCGATCCTCACGCTGTCCGAAGCGATCGACCGGTCGGGCGCGTCGTCGCCGTTCCGGGACGCGGCGGCCGCGGGTGTCCGTGCCGCCGAAGCGCAGCGCCGCCTCGCCGGCCTCCGCCCCAATCCGTCGATCGTGGGCGAGGCGGAGAACGTCGCGGGCACCGGCCTCTATCGGGGACTGCGCTCGTCGGAGACGACGCTCGGCCTCGCGCTGCCGGTGGAGCGCGGCGGCAAGCGTGGCGCCCGCATCGCCGTCGCCGACGCGCAGATCGGACGTGCCGGCCTGCAGGCGGAGATCGCGCGCGCCGACTTGCGGTTGCGGGTGACGCAGACCTACACCGCCGCCGCCGCCGCCCAGCGTCGGGTGGGGATCGCGGAGGATCAGGTCGGCATCGCCGCCGAGGTCCTGCGCGCCGCCCGCGTCCGGGTGCAGGCCGGTCGCGCATCACCGCTCGAGGAGCAGCGCGCCGACGTGGCGCGCATCGCCGCCGCGGGGACGCTCGAACGGGCACGCCGGTCGGCGGCGGTGGCCTCCGACAATCTCGCCCGGCTGGTCGGCGTGCCGGTCGGCCGGCTCGATGGCGGCTGGTTCGACGCGGTGTCTTCGGTCGGCCCGTCGCGGCCCATGACGCCGTCGGCATCGCTGACCGTCGCCGCGGCGCGTGCCGACCTCGACACGGCCACGGCTCAGGTCCGCCTCGCGCGCAGCCAGCGCGTGCCCGATCTGACGGTCAGTGCCAGTGCCCGCCGGCTGGAACAGACCAACGACGTCGCGGCCGTGTTCGGCATCTCCATCCCGCTGAACGTCTTCAACAACGGGCGAGCGAGCATAGCCCTCGCCGAAGCGCAGCGCGAGCAGTCGGACGCACGGCGGCGCGTCGCGCTGCTCGACGCCGAGCAGGACGTGGCCACGGCGCAGGCCGAGGCGGAGAACGCCGCGACGACGGCGCGCAACGCCACCGGACCCGCACTCGCCGCCGCGACCGAGGCCGCCCGGATCGCCCGCATCGGCTACCGCGAGGGCAAGTTCGGACAGCTCGACCTGCTCGATGCCGAGCGCACGCTGCTCGAAACCCGCACGGCCGCGATCAACGCGCTCGCCGCCCATCACGATGCGCAGGCACGGCTGGAACGGCTGACCGCCGCCGCGCCGCTTTCCAAGGACGATCACCGATGAACCGCATCCTGAAGACCGCGATGCCGGCGGTCCTGACCCTCGCCGTCACCGGCTGCGGCCGCTCGGCCGAGCCCGCCGAGAACGCCAGTGAGGCAGGCGAGACGAAGGGAGCGGCCAGCGGCGATCCGACGACCGCCACGCTCTCGGCGCAGCAGATCGCCGACGCCGGCATCGAGGTCACCCGTCCGACCGTCGGCGGCGTCGCCGGGGCGATCGAGCTTCCCGCGACCATCGAGGGCGACCCGCAAGGCGTGCAGGTCGTGTCGGCCGCGATCGGCGGCCGCCTGGTCGCGCTGACCCGCAACCTCGGCCAGCCGGTCCGCCGCGGCGAGACGCTGGCCGTTATCGAGAGCCGGGAGGCAGCAAGCCTCAACGCCGAAGTGGCAGCCGCGCGGGCTCGCTCCGCCCTCGCACGATCGAATCTGCGCCGCGAGCAGCGGCTGTTCGCCGAACGCGTGTCGCCCGAACAGGACCTCGTCGCCGCCCGCACCGCCGCGACCGAGGCGGACATCGCGCTGCGTCTCGCCAATCAGCAGCTGTCGGCCACGGGCGGGGGCGGGGGCGCCCTCAACCGCATCACGGTGCGCTCGCCGATCTCCGGCCGGGTGATCGCCCGCTCCGCGACGCTCGGCCAGCAGATCGCCGCCGACGCCGAGATCTTCCGGGTCGCGGACCTGGCCAGAGTGTCGGTGACCATGTCGCTGGTACCGGCCGATGCCGGTCACGTCGCGCCGGGCACCCGCGTCGAGGTCACGTCTGCCGGACGGCGTCAGGACGGCCGCGTGACCTTCGTCTCGCCGATCCTCGACGAAACCACCCGTCTCGTGCCGGTGATCGCCACCATCGACAACGCCGGTGGCATCTGGCGCGTCGGCGAGACCGCCAGCGTCTCCGTGCTGCTGCCCGCCAAAAGCGATCGCAGCGTCGCCGTGCCGTCGGCCGCGGTGCAGATGATCGGCGACAGGCCGCACGTCTTCGTGCGGACCCCGTCCGGGTTCAAGGCGATGCCGGTGACGCTCGGCCGCACCAACGGTGGCTCGGTCAGCGTCACCGCCGGGCTGACCGGGGAGGAGCGCATCGCCTCGACCAACTCGTTCACGCTCAAGGCCGAACTCGGCAAGGCGCAAGCGAAGGACGAGGACTAGGCCATGATCGCCCGCCCCGTCCTCGCCGGCATCGTCACCTTCGCCGTCGAAAAGCGCTGGCTCGTCCTGCTGCTGACCGTCGCCGCGGCACTCGCCGGGGTGTTCGCGATCCAGCGGCTGCCGATCGACGCCGTCCCCGACATCACCAACAATCAGGTACAGATCAACGTCGTCGCGCCCGCCCTCTCGCCCGACCAGATCGAGAAGCAGGTCGCCTTCACCGTCGAGACCGCGCTCGCCGGCATTCCCGGCCTCGCATACACCCGGTCGCTCAGCCGCAACGGTTTCGCGCAGGTCACCGCCGTCTTCGACGAGGGGACCGACATCTATTTCGCGAGGGCGCAGGTCGGCGAGCGGTTGCGCACCGCCGCGGAGACCCTGCCCGACGGGGTGAACCCGGAGATGGGACCGATCGCCACCGGACTCGGCGACATCGTCATGTGGACGGTCGAGTATCGCGAGCTCGACGAGGTCAATCACCGCAACGGCGAACCCGGGCTCCAGAAGGACGGCAGCTATATCACGCCCGAGGGCGACCACCTCGTCACGGCCGCCGACAAGGCGACCTACCTGCGCACCGTCCAGGACTGGATCGTCACGCCGCAGCTGAAGAGCAGCGCCGGCCTCGCCGGGGTCGACAGTCTCGGCGGCTACACCAAACAATATCTCGTCGTCCCCGACATCCAGCGGATGGCGGCGATGCGGATCACGCTGCAGGATCTCGCCACCGCGCTGGAGCGCAACAACAGCAGCGCCGGTGCTGGCGTCGTGAACCGCAACGGCGAAGGCCTTGCCGTTCGCGTGGACGGGCGCGTCCGCAACGCCGACGAACTGGCGCGCACGGTGATCGCCACGCGCGAAAGCGTGCCGATCCTGCTCAGCCAGATCGCCACCGTTCGTACCGGACAGGCGTTGCGTATGGGGTCGGCATCCGAGAACGGCCATGAGGTCGTCGTCGGCACCGCGGTGATGCGGATCGGCGAGAACAGCCGCACCGTCTCCACCGGGGTCGGCGAACGGCTGAAGCAGATCGGCCGGGCGCTGCCCGTCGATGTCGTCGTCAAGCCGGTGCTCGACCGCACCGAGCTGGTCAACGCGACCATCGCCACCGTAGCGCGCAACCTGGCGGAGGGCGCGCTGCTCGTCATCGTCGTGCTGTTCGCGCTGCTCGGCAATGTCCGCGCGGCGCTGATCGCGGCGCTGGTGATCCCGATCACCATGCTGCTGACCAGCGTCGGCATGCTGCGCGCCGGCGTCTCGGCCAATCTGATGAGCCTCGGCGCGCTCGACTTCGGCCTGATCGTCGACGGCGCCGTCATCATCGTCGAGAACGCGCTGCGACGGCTCGGCGATGCCCAGCACGGCCGCCCCGCGCCGCTGCCGCTCCGGCAGCGCCTCGACCTCGTCGCGGCATCGGCGCGCGAGATGATCCGCCCGTCCGTCTACGGTCAGGCGATCATCATCCTCGTCTACGCGCCGCTGCTCACCTTCACCGGCGTCGAGGGCAAGATGTTCGAGCCGATGGCGCTCACCGTCATGATCGCGCTCGTCTTCGCGTTCATCCT
The DNA here is from genome assembly GCF_059420425.1 of Sphingomonas sp. GW821-FHT04B01. Lineage (NCBI taxonomy): Bacteria > Pseudomonadati > Pseudomonadota > Alphaproteobacteria > Sphingomonadales > Sphingomonadaceae > Sphingomonas > Sphingomonas sp. GW821-FHT04B01. Next base: position 151,281 of record NZ_JBWKTR010000008.1, read on the forward strand.
GTCGATGACCTTCGTACCGGCGGCGATCGCTTGTCTGCTCGGCCGACCGGTCGACGAGAAGGAGAGCCGGATCATCGGCTGGCTGCGTCGCCGCTACGAGCCGGGCCTCGGCAAGGCGATGGGGCGACCGGGGGCCACGCTCGGCGTCGCCATCGGTACGCTCGCGCTCGCCGGCGTCGCCTTCACCACGTTGGGACAGGAATTCCTGCCGCAGCTCGACGAGGGCAACATCCTCGTTCAGGCGGTGCGCATCCCCGGCACCTCGGTCGACCAGAGCCAGGCGATGCAGTTTCGGATCGAGAAGATGCTCGCCCGCCAGCCCGAGGTGCGCTTCGCTTTCTCGCGGACGGGGACGTCGGAGATCGCCTCGGACCCGATGCCGCCGAACGCGACCGACACTTTCGTCATCCTGAAGCCGCGTGCCGAGTGGCCCGACCCCGGTCTCGGCAAGGAAAAGCTGGTGGAGCGCATGGCGCAGCGGCTCTCGACGCTGCCCGGCAACGCCTATGAGATCACCCAGCCGATCCAGATGCGCTTCAACGAACTGATCGCAGGCGTGCGGGGCGACATCGCGGTGAAGGTCTTCGGCGACGACTTCGGCGGCATGACCGACGCCGCCGGCCGCATCGCCGCTATCCTGCGCAAGACGCGCGGCGCCGTCGACGTGCGGGTCGAACAGACCGAAGGGCTGCCGATGCTCGACATCCGCCCCAACCGCATGGCGATGGCGCGGATCGGCGTCACCGCCGGCGACGTGCAGGATACCGTCAGCGCCGCGATCGGCGGTCGCGAGGCGGGCGTGATCTTCGAGGGCGACCGGCGCTTCCCGGTCGTGATCCGCCTGTCGGACGCGTCCCGGTCGGACCTGACCGAGGTGGCGCAGGTGCCGGTGCCGACGTCGGCCGGCGGCTTCGTGCCGCTGTCGACGGTGGCCGATATCGCGGTCGTCGACAGGCCGAACCAGATCAGCCGCGAGAACGGCAAGCGCCGCGTCGTCGTCCAGGCGAACGTCCGCGACCGCGACGTCGCCGGCGTCGTCGCGGAGGCGCGGGCGGCGATCGACGCGCAGGTGAAGATGCCGCCGGGGACCTACGTCACATGGGGCGGGCAGTTCGAGAACCTCGCCTCGGCCCGCGACCGGCTGCTGCTTGTCATACCCGTCTGTTTCGCCGCCATCATGCTGCTGCTCTACGGCGCGCTCGGCTCGGTACGCGACGCAGCGATCGTTTTCACCGGCGTGCCGCTGGCGCTGGTCGGCGGCGTGCTGGCCCTGACCTTGCGGGGTATGCCGTTTTCGGTGTCCGCGGCGGTCGGCTTCATCGCGCTGTCGGGGATCGCCGTCCTCAATGGCCTCGTGATGGTGTCGTCGATCCACGACCTGATGGCCCGGGGCATGGACCGGGTTCAGGCCGCGCATGACGGTGCGCTCGCCCGGCTTCGCCCGGTCGCGATGACGGCGCTGGTGGCGTCCCTCGGCTTCGTGCCGATGGCGCTGGGCCATGGTGCGGGTGCGGAGGTGCAGAAGCCGCTGGCCACCGTCGTGATCGGCGGCCTCGTTTCGGCGACGCTGCTGACCTTGTTCGTGCTGCCGACCCTCTACGCCCGCCTCGGCGGGGGGAAGGCGAGGCATGATGGTAGCTCGGGATCACATCGTGATTGTAGCGGCTCCTGACGTCGATCCACCTTTGCAGTAGATGGCATGCACGCCAAAGCTTGGCGTTTTTCGTCATATAATAGTGGCTAGCGACGAGGCACGGTCCCATCCCCCCGAGAGACGAGGTGTGTTACTCGTATGACACACATTTTGCACCTCTGGACAGAGCCGCCGCGGACTGGTGGCGGGCGTTTACGGGGGGCCGGATATGATACCGACCAACACGAGCAAGGCTTTTGCGGCGGTCACGCTGATCGCATCGCTATCGACCGGCGCCGCGGCTATGCCACGCCGGATCACGACCATAACGGACGACTATAAGGCGCAGTATGATCAGCGCCGGGACGTCTATTGTATCAAATTCTTCGCTGACCTGCCCGCGGCAATGCCTCAACCCGGCCCATCGAAGGACATATGCAAATCACGGGCGGGATGGGCGAAAGAGGGGATTCAGGTGAGCCGCGCCAACCGGCTCAAACCGTCTTAGAAGAGGCCTTTGGGAAAGGCGGCAGGTGCCAATGACATGGGGACCAGCCGATCGCTTGCGAAGATGGACGAGCGTTCAAAGTCGGGGAACACCCGGGCATCAGGCACATCAGCGAGCGGCCATGTCCGTGAGGGCGCTCGCGGCAGGCTCAGTGCCGGGGTGGGTGGCGATGGCCGCGATCAACGCTTCGGCGTTGTACGGCTTGGCCAGAACGACACAGTCGATCTCGTTGGCAACCGCTCCGGGATCGCCGGTCGCGAACACGACGGTAGCGTCGGGGCGCAATGCGCGGGCCTTTTCGGCGAGCTCACGCCCGGACGCTCCCGGGAGATTGAGGTCGGTCACGAGCACGTCGACGGGGGCGGTCTGCAGCGCCATCAACGCCTCCTCGGCGCTGGCGGCTTCTACCACGACGAAGCCGGCCTGCTCCAGCATCTCGCCGGTGTTCCCGCGGATCAGGTCGTCGTCTTCGACCAGCAGCGCCGTCCGACGTAGCGTCGGCGTCGAGGCGATCGGTGCCGAGCAGGCGGTGACGAGCTCGGGAACGGCAGCCGTCGGGATAGACGCCTGCCCCCGCTGGCGCTGATTGGCCAGCACATGGCGAAACTTCCGAGCCAACGCATCGCGGGTATATGGCTTGGACAGCAGTTCGACACCCTTGTCGAGTTTGCCGCCGTGCACGATCGAATTCTCGGTATATCCACTGGTGAACAGCACGGCGAGGTCGGGCAGGCGCTGGCGCGCCTTGCGGGCGAGTTCCGGGCTCTTCAGCGGCCCCGGCATGACCACGTCGGTGAAGAGCATGTCGATCGCAACCCCGCTCTCGATGACCGCGAGCGCGCTCGTCGCTTCCGGTGCCTTGAGGACCCGGTAGCCGAGATCGGTCAGCATCTCGACGACGGTGGCGCGAACCTCTTCGTCGTCCTCCACCACCAATACCGTTTCCGTGCCGCCCGTGATCGGTCCTGCATCGCTGACGACCTCGACGTCTTCGACCTCGGTCGCCCGCGGCAGATAGAGCCGGATCGTGGTGCCCTCGCCGACTTCCGAGTAGATCTTCACGTGGCCGCCCGACTGCTTGACGAAGCCATAGACCATGGAAAGGCCGAGGCCCGACCCCTTGCCCTCGGCCTTCGTCGAGAAGAACGGCTCGAACACCTTGGCGATGATCTCGGGCGACATGCCCGACCCCGTATCGCTGACCGCCAGCATGACATATTGGCCCGGCGTTACTTCGTCGTGGGAGCGCGCATAGGCGTCGTCGAGGTGAGCATTGGCCAATTCGATGGTCAGCTTGCCGCGGCCTTCCATCGCATCGCGTGCGTTGATCGCAAGGTTGAGCAGCGCGTTCTCGATCTGCGCGGGATCGATGAAGGTGTTCCACAGCCCGCCGGAGAAGACGGTCTCCACTTCGATCGCCTCACCGATCGCGCGACGCAGCATGTCGTCCATCCCCTGCACGAAGCGAGTGACGTTGACGACCTTGGGCTCGAGTGCCTGACGGCGGCCGAAGGCGAGCAGTTGGGCCGCGAGCTTCGCGCCGCGCGCAACGCCGGCCATCGCGTTTGCGACGCGCTTTTCGGCACGCTCGTTGCCCGCCACATCCCGCATGAGCAGCTGGAGATTGCCGCCGACGACCTGGAGCAGATTGTTGAAGTCGTGCGCGACGCCGCCCGTCAGCTTGCCGACGGTCTCCATCTTCTGCGCCTGGGCGAGCTTGACCTCTGCCTGGCGGCGTTCCGCGATCTCATCGATGACGCGGCTTTCGAGCGTTTCGTTGAGTTGCCGAAGCTGATCCTCGGCGCGCTCGCGATGCCGGACCTGGCGTGCCAGACTCTCCGCATGCTCCCGCAGGCTCGCCTCCGCTGCGCGCTGGTGCGAGATGTCGGTGTGGACTCCCACCCACTCCCTGATCTCGCCGGCACCATCGAGAATGGGCAATGCCCGAATGGCGAAGGTCCGCCATTCGCCATCGTAGCGGCACACCCGATGCTCGTGCACAAACATGCTGCGGGTCGTCACCGCCTGGTTCCAGGCGATGACCGTCCCTGCCGAGTCGTCTGGGTGGACGGCCGATGCCCAGCCGAAGCCCTGATATTGATCCGGACTCTGCCCGGTCAGCGCGCTCCAGCCGGGTTGTTCGCCGACCATGCGACCGTCGGCGCTGTTCGTCCAGAGCACGCCGTGAACCGCTTCCATGGCAGTGCGGAACCGGCTGTTGCTGGCCTTGATCTCCAGCTCGCGCTCGGCGCGGTCACTGACGTCGATGCCGAGGATGTAGACGCCGACCGTCGTATCGTTGTCGCCAACGTGGGGCACGTAGCGGATCTCGGTCTGGCGCGGGCCGAGGTCACGGTGATGAAGCACCGTTTCGGCGATCACCGCATGGCCCGCCAGAGACCGATCGAGGTCTGCCGCGCGCGAACGATACGCCTCCTCGCCGATCACCTCCCGGACGTGCTTGCCGATCATCGCTTCGGGAGCGATGCCGAACCAGGCCTCATAGTCGGCATTGGCGAAGCGGTAGACATGCTCGCGATCGACGTAGGATACCAACATCGGCACCGCGTCCGCGATGCGGCGCAGTTCGGCCTCGCTCGCCGCCAGCTTGCGTTCGGTGGCGACGCGCGCACTGTTGTCGATGATCGTGCAGAGCACCCCGCCGGGCGTGCCATCGGCATCGTACACGGGGGTGTAGAACAGGCCGAGCATCAGTGTCTGTGTGCCACCGGGACGCTCGAAGACGATCGGCTGATCGAGATAGGACTGCGTTTCGCCCTTGAGGACGGCGGCCAGCACCGGGCCATTCCAGTCCCAAACCTCGGGGAAGGCCTCCGCCACCGGCGTACCGAGCGCGAGCGGGTGCCGATCACCGGCGATCTCCCGATAGGCATCGTTGTAGAACATGATGTGATCTGGTCCCCACATCAGGACCTTTGCGATCGGCGAATTGACGAGGTTGGAGATGGTCGCGCGCATCTCGTGCGGCCAACCTTCGGGCGCGCCAAGCGTGGTACGGCTCCAATCGCGATTGCGGATCAGCGTCCCGCACTCACCTCCGGCCACCGGCCAACCCTGTATCGCAGGTCGAGCGATCGGCCCCTGGCCATCGCGCAGGGCGCGAAGGCCCGCCCTGACGACTTCGCTGACGTTGGCATAATCGCCCGTGGCCAAACTGCTCGAAATGAAGCTCTTCAGCTCGGGCGTCAGCGATACGTTGCAGGAGAGGCGCGAAGTCATGATCCGGCCCTGCGCATGTGCGCGATTTGTGTCAATGGATGGCACGAGACCGTCCGTATCACGGCAAACGCCATATGGCCCCGAAGCTTAGCGGGCATGAAAGACACGTCGTGACGTGGCGAACCGCGATGAGACCCGTCGTGCCCGCGTGGCGACACGTTCGTCATTTCCGACATGGAGAATCCGAGCCCGGGTCCTATGCCTTGGCAAGAAGCTGCTCGACCCGGAACACCAGTTCGTCGGGGTCAAACGGCTTCTTCATATAATCGTTGGCGCCTGCGAAGCGCGCGAGCTCCTCGTCGCGCTGGCCCTGACGCCCGGTGAGCATCATGACGGGCAGATCGGCGAAGGCAGCGCTCTTGCGCAGCTCCTGCACCAGCAAGACGCCCGCCAGCCCCGGCATGTTGCAATCGAGGATCACCAGATCGGGCTTTCTCGCTTTGATGATCTTGAGCGCTTCGCCACCATCGAGGACGAGCCCGGCGCCGTGGCCGGCCGAGATGAGCGCATCGCGGGCGATTTCACCGACGATCTCGTCGTCGTCGGCGATGATAATCCGGGCCATTCGTGTCTCGCTCCAGGTTTCGACATTGGGGGTTCAAAGTGACGCGCCACCCTGAACCCGCGCGTCCATCATTAAGAAGCAATGGTTCAACAAGGCCTTAACCAATCCCGCCATAGAGACGACGTCTCACGGGAGGCGCGGGCATGTACACGGAGAGGATCAGGTCGCAGGTCGCGCTCGTCGTCGCGCTCGTCCTGCTGATCTGCTGTGCGGGTTCCGGGCTCTGGCTGGTCCATGAGAAGCAGAAGGCCGACGCCTGGGTTCGCCATACCTATGTCGTCAAGGAGCATCTGTCCGACGTCCGCGTCGACCTGCTGCGGGCGGAAGTGTATCGGCGTGCCCTCGTCCTCGGCGACGCGCAGGCCGGCGACACGCTCGCCGAAATCTCGCGCAAGGTGCCGCGGCAATTGGCGACGCTTCGCCGATCGACGAACGACAATCCTGATCAGCATGCGCGGGTCGAGGCGTTCGCCAAGATCGCCAACACCAGGCTGAAGGACATCGGCGAGACCATCGCCTTGACCCGGCAGGGCAAGGCGAGCGACGCGGCCAGGATCATGGCGAGCCCCGAGAGCCATGTGGCGACCGCCGCCCTGATCGACCTGATCAAGCGCATCAGTGCGGAAGAGCGGCGCCTGCTCGCCATCCGGCTGAAGCACGCCGAAAATTTCCGCGCACCGATCCAGGCGGGGCTGATGGTCAGCGGCTTGCTCATCGTGCTGCTCGCCGTGCTCGTCTACCACGACCGCTGGAGGCGGCTTAACGCCTTGCGCATCGTGAACGAGCGGCTCGAGGCAGACATCCTGCGTCGTCAGATGGCCGAGTCGGAATTGTCGCTCCTCGCGCAGAACGCCACCGATGCCGTGCTGCGCGTCGACCTCAAAGGCCGCTGCATCTACGCGTCGCCATCGGTCGAGCAGCTGTTCGGGATCAAGGCCAGCGTGCTGGTCGGGCAGCGGCTCGGCGCCTCGGTTCATCCCGACGATCGCGCGGAAATGCAGTCGTTCCATAGCGCGCTCGTCACCGGCACCGTCGATCGCGGCGTGCGTGCCTACCGCGCGAAGCGGATCGATACGCCCGCCTACGAGCTATGGATCGAGGCGCATTCCGGCCTCGTCCGCGATCCCGCGACCGGCGAACCACGCGAGATCATCACGTCGCTGCGCGACGTCACCGAGCGCAAGCGCCTCGAAGCCGAACTGGAGGCGGCGCGCGAGCATGCGGAAGCCGCCGTCCGCGCCAAGTCGAGCTTCCTCGCCAATATGAGTCACGAGATACGAACGCCGATGAACGGTGTTCTCGGCTTCGCCGACCTGCTGCTCAACAGCGAGATATCGACGGAGCAACGCCATCAGGCGCAGTTGATCGTCGACTCCGCCAAGGCGATGATGCGGCTGCTCAACGACATTCTCGATCTCTCCAAGATCGAGGCAGGGCAAATGCAGATCTCACCCGAGCCCATCGATCTGCGCCATGCCCTGCGCAACTGCATCAAGCTCGTACAGCCCGCCGCCTCCCAGAAAGGTCTTCAGCTCGATGTCGAGATCGACGATGCGCTGCCGGTCTGCGTGCTGCTCGATGGCCTGCGGTTACGCCAGGTCACGCTGAACCTGCTGGCGAACGCGGTGAAATTCACGCCGGCAGGCAGCGTGTGCCTGCGCGCATACGGTGTCGAGGGACAGGGGCGGCCGATGTTCGAGGTCGCCGTGGAGGATACCGGCATCGGCATTCCCGCGCATCGGCAGGCTGCGGTATTCGACCAGTTCACCCAGGCCGAACATTCCACGGCGAAGCGGTTCGGCGGGACCGGTCTCGGCCTGGCGATCAGCAAGCAGCTCGCGGCGTTGATGAGCGGCAGCCTGGAACTGACCAGCGACGAGGGGATCGGCACGACGTTCACGCTTCGCCTGCCGCTGCTGCCAACGCAATCCGACGAGCGGGAAGCGATGCCGATCGCCGCCCGAACGACCGAGCAGCGCCCGCTCCGCATCCTTCTCGCCGAAGATCACGACGTCAATCAGGTCCTGATGAAGGCGATGCTGTCGCGGCTCGGCCACGACTGCGTCATCGTCGACAACGGTCTGCGCGCCGTACAGGCGGCGACCGCCGCCGATGCGCGCTTCGATCTGCTGCTGATGGATGTGCAGATGCCCGTCATGGACGGGCTGGACGCCGCCAGGGCGATACGGTCCGCGGGGATCACCGCCGATCGACTACCGATCGTGGCGCTGACCGCAAATGCCTATGCCGACGACGTCGCCGCATGCCTCGACGCCGGGATGCAGGATCATCTCGCCAAGCCGCTCGATCTGGCGATCCTCACTCGCGCCGTCCAGAAATGGACGCGCTCCGTGCCCGCCAAGGTCCTCGTCACGCCGACGTTCAAGATCAGTCCGGCGCTGCAAGCGCGCTTCGACGCGCGCATGGCGGAACTGCTCGCCTTCGCCAAGCGGCTCGACGACGACGATCGGGTGGATGACGAGGGGGTCAAGCAGCTTGCCGGACTGCTCCACAAGCTGGCGGGCTCCGCTGCGATGTTCGGGCAAAAGGACCTCGGCGTACGTGCGGCAGAACTCGAGGAGCAATTGGAGACGGCGGCAGCGGGTAGTGAGAAGGCGGTGATCCATACCGTGCTGCAGACGCTGCGAGACGCGGCTTAGGCGATCAAACCGACGACTTTTGGGTCGGCATATATCGCCCCTTCACGTCAGTATTCAGAATGCCCGCTCACTCCGATACGCGATGCGGAAGCCGATATGCGATGTCGGTAGATCATGCTCCTGCGCCTGATAGGCCGCCGGGCGGAAATTCGCGCAGTAATTGACCGCGCACAGGAAACTGCCGCCTTTCACCAGTCCGACGGCATCCTGCCCGGCGACCCATTCCCATACGTTGCCGACCATGTCGTACACGCCGAAGTCGTTGGCGTCGAAACATCCGACCGGGGCGAGGCCGGCATAGCCGTCGTCCGCGGTATCGCGGACCGGAAAGACGCCTTCCCACACGTTCGCGCGCGGCTTGCCGCCGGGGAACGCCCAATCCATCGGCGCGCGACCGGCATATTGACGGCCCCGCGCGGCGCGTTCCCATTGCTCGGTGGTCGGCAGCGCGCCGCCGGCCCAACCGGCATAAGCGACCGCATCGTCGCGGTCGACATGGACGACCGGCTCGTCCGCCTTGCCCGACAGGTCGCTGCCCGGCCCCTGCGGATGCCGCCAGTCGGCGCCCTTGACGAACCGCCACCAGCGCGATGCGTCGTCGAGCGACACCGGCTGCGCCGGTGACACGAACAGCGCGGACGCGCCGTCGCGCTCGGCGCGGGTGCGATAGCCGGTCGCCGCGACGAAGGCGGCGAACTGGCGGTTGGTCACCTCATGCGCATCGATCCAGAAGGCGGCGACCGGGGTCGCCTGCCCCGGCCGCCCGTCGCCATCCTCGCCGAGCAGGACCGCACCCGCCGGGATGAAGACGCGGGCGTCCCCGGTCAGGCAGCGCGCCGTCACCGCCGGCGCACGCGCGCCGATCCCGGTCAGCGCGACCAGCGCCAGCAGCAGCGCACCCCCGCGCGTCACGGCCGCGCCGCCGGAGCGGCGGCGGTTTCCGCCGCGGGCAACGGCACCACCCCCTTCGCCTTGGCATAGGCATCATAAGCGGCGACCAGCTCGGTCAATCTGCCCGGCTCCGCCACCGCGAGATCCCTGGTCTCGCCGGGATCGGCGGCGACGTTGAAGAGCTGCCAGCGTCCCGTACTCACCCCCTGCCGCGTATACCGGTTGGTACCCGCCGGCAGGTAGACTGCCTTCCAGTCGCCCTTGCGCAGCGCGCGCCGGAAGAACAATTCGTAGCCGACGGGCTCCTGCGCGGTGCGCACGCTGGCCGCCTCCGCGGCGAGCACCGGGCGCAGGCTGTGCCCCTCGTGCGGCAGAATCGGATGGCCGGCGAAGTGCTGCGGCTGGCGCAGCCCCGCATAATCGAGCAGCGTCGGCGCGACGTCGCGGACGTCGAGATTGGCGTTGGCGATGCGGCCGCCGCCCTTGACACCGCGTCCCGCCGCGAACGCGCTGACCCGGATGCCGCCCTCGGTCGGATAGCCCTTGACCAGCCACGACGGCGTCGAATTGGCCTGCGCCCAGCCCGGTCCGTAGCCGACGTAGCTGCTGCCCCTGCCGATATTGGCGAGACTGTTGTCGATGCCCAATGCAGGTTCGGGCTGCTTCGGGGCGTCGGCCGCGGCTGCGCCGGGCGTCGCCGGTTTGAACCGCGGGCTCGGCGCCTCGATGACATTGCCCTCGGGACCATTGTCGGCGAAGAACAGGATGATCGTATCGTCATAGCGGCCGAGCCGCTTGAGCGCAGCGATCACCCGGCCGACGTTCTGATCCATCCGGTCGACCATCGCCGCATAGACTTCCATCTTCCGCGCCTCGATCGCCTTCCCCTCGGCGCCGAGCGACGACCAGGCGGGCACCTTTTCCTTCGCATGCGCGACGGCATCGGCGGGCACGAGGCCGAGCTGCTTCTGGCGTGCGAGCCGCGCGTCACGCAACGCCTCATAGCCCGCGTCGTACCGTCCCTTGTATTTGGCGATCGTCTCCGCCGGCGCCTGCAGCGGCCAGTGCGGCGTCGTGAACGGCAGATAGGCGAAGAACGGGCGCGCATCGCCGGCCCGCGCCGCACCGTCGAGATAGCCGATCAACCGATCTGCAAAATAATCCGCCGAATAGCTGCCCTTCGGCAGCGCCGCCGGCTTGCCGTCGTCGCGATAACTCGGCGCATAGCCGGCGGCGGCCCAGGCGGCGTTCTGATCCTCGCCGAAATGGTTCGACAGCCCCTGGAGCAGGGCGAAGCTATGTTCGAATCCGCGCGCGGCGGGTTCGCGCTCGGGGGTCAGCCCGAGATGCCATTTCCCCGCCATCACCGTCACATAGCCGCCGGCGTGCAACAATTCGGCGATCGAGGCGACGCGGTCGTTGAGATAGCCTTCATATCCCGGCCGCCCGCGCGTCGCATCGCCGAGCAACTCGGCCATCGTACCGAGCCCCGCCTCGTGATTGTCGACGCCGCTCATCAGCATCGATCGCGTCGGCGAACAGGTCGGCGCGGTATGGAAGCCGGTGAAGCGCACGCCCGACAGCGCCAATGTATCGAGATTGGGCGTCTGGATCTCGCCGCCGAACGCGCCGAGATCCGACCAGCCGAGATCATCCGCGACGATGACGAGGAAGTTGGGCTGGCGCTGCGCCGCCGGGGCCGGCGACACGGCAGCGGACGTGGCCTGCCCGGCCGCAACGCCGGGCGCGGCGCCCGCCACCGCGACCAACGCCGACGTCGCTGCGAGGATCTGTCTGACGGTCATGCTTGCTCCCTTGCGATGGTCCACGCACGCATAGCCACCGCCCCCGAAGCCTCAATAAAGATTTCCTACCAAGCCGATGGGGATTCATGCTTTTCGTTACAGCCGGTGATCTTTCTACCCAAAGGGGATGCGGCAGCCGCCGCGCCAGCGCCACGAAAGCACAGCCGCCCCATGTCCACGCCCTTCGTCCGGTCCTTCCTTCTCGCCAGTGCCGTACTGACCGCCGCTCCCGTCTTCGCGCAGCAGCAAGCCGCCACACCGGACACCGAACGACAGGACGACGAAGCGGGCAGCGGTGCGACCGGCGACATCCTCGTCACCGCGCGCCGGCGACCGGAACGCAGCCAGGACGTGCCGATCGCCATCAACGCGTTCGGCGCCGCGCAGATCGAGGCGACCCGCACCTACAACTTGCGCGACCTCCAGCAGCTCACCCCCAGTCTGGTCGTCACCAACACCAATCCGCGCAACACCAGCATCAACATCCGCGGGCTGGGCAACAATGTCGCGGTCTATAACGACGGGCTCGAACCGGCGGTGGGCGTCTATCTCGACGGCGTCTATCTCGCGCGGCCCGGGCAGACCGTCTTCGATCTTGCCGATCTCGATCGGATCGAGGTGTTGCGCGGCCCGCAGGGCACGTTGTTCGGCAAGAACACGTCGGCCGGCGCGATCGTCGTCGCCACCAAAGCGCCGACCTTCGATCTCGAGGCCGGCGGCGACGCATCGCTGGGCAATTACGACTTTCGCCAGGTCCACGCCTATATCGCAGGGCCTCTGACCGATACGCTGGCGGGGCGGCTGTTCCTGTCGAAGACCGATCGCGACGGGTTCACCTTCAACCGCTTCGACGGCCGCTATGGCCAGGACTTCCACGACCTCAATCTGCGCGGTCAATTGCTGTTCCAGCCGACCGACCGCGTCAAGCTGCGCCTGATCGCCGATTGGGGACGGCAATCCTCGTTCACCGCCGGCAGCATCCTGCTCGGTGCGATCCGCACCTATGACAATGGCACGGTCTTCGCGAACAATTACTACGACCGCGCCGCCCGGCTCGGCTATTCGCCGGTGTCGACCGACATTGCGGCGCGCACCACCGACGCCAATGCCGATCCGCGTTACAAGATGAACCAGCACGGCATCAACGTCACCGCCGATTTCGATCTCGGCGACGCGACGCTGACCTCGGTCACCGCATATCGCGCCTGGAACTGGTATCCGCACAATGACGGCGACAGCACGTCGCTCGACGCCGGCGCCGATTTCCATCAGAGCAACAACCAGAAGCAGGTCAGCGAGGAATTACGCATCGCCTCGAACCGCGACCGCCGGATCGATTACGTCGCGGGTCTCTATTATCTCTATCAGTCGATCGCAGCGGAGGCGGTCAATCTGTACGGCAGCCGCGCGGCGGACTGGTTCCTCGCGCCGACCACCAATGCCGCGGTCGGCGCCGCCGCGCTCAACGGCTATGACGTCGTCAGCCACTCGCGACCGGTCACCGACAGCTATGCGGCGTTCGCGCAGACGACTTGGCACGTCACGGGCGCGGTCGATCTGACCACCGGACTGCGCTATACCTATGAGACGAAGTCGGGTTATTTCGACCAGCGCGCGACCGGCGCCTCGCTGGCCGCGCTGACGCCGGCGCAACAGGCGGCGGCACAGACGATCCGGGCACGCTACGGTGTCGCCAATGCCTATGCGGCATCGACCGAGGCAGGGCGTCTGTCGGGTCAGGCAACGCTGTCGTGGAAGGTCGCCAGCCCGGTACTCGCTTATGTCACCTACGCGCGCGGCAACAAATTCGGCGGCCTCAATCTGGCGAACATCACCACCACCGGCCAGTTCGCCGCCAATCCGGTGATCCGCCCCGAGACGATCGACAGCTACGAGGCCGGGCTGAAGACGGCTTGGGCGGGCGGTCGCGTCACCGCCAATGCCGCCGCTTTCTGGACCGACGTGAAGGATTATCAGACGACGATCGTCGACATCGAGCGCAACGGCGTCAGCTTCTTCACCAACGCCGCCAAGGTCCGCACCCGTGGTTTCGAGGGCGACGTGCGCATCGCACCGGCGAGCTGGCTGTCGGCCTATGCTTCGGGCACCTATGACGATGCGCGCTATGTCTCTTATGCCAACGCGCCCTGCCCGATCGAGATCACCGGCCAGACGATCTGCGATCTCAGCGGCCGCCGCCTGCCCGGCGTCTCGAAATGGGCGGCGTCGACGGGCGGCGAGGTGAAGGTGCCGATCGCACCGACCGAAGGCCATGACACCGAACTCTATCTGGGATCGGATTACAGCTATCGCAGCAGCACCAACACCAGCGCGAGCCTCAGCCGCTATTCGACCATCCCGAGCTATGGTCTCGTCAACGTCCGCTTCGGCATCCGCGCGCTCGACGGCCGGTTCGACATCCAGCTCTGGGGCCGCAACATCACCGACGCGGCCTATTTCCTGTCACGGTCGGCGGCGAATACCGGCGCGATCACCGGCACGCTGGGCGACCCACGCACCTACGGGCTGACGCTGCGGACGAAATGGTAGGTCCGGCGTGCTGAAAGCCCACACGCTCCACAACAGCGTCGGGCAAGCATCCGCTGCATCACGCTATCGCTGCTGCCGAAGATAGCCCGCAAATCAGACGCCTCGGCCCGGAGGGCGATACGATCGCTGTCAGAGCAGACCGGCTGGCGGAGACGGAGTCCTTAGAGCCACCGCTGCTCCATCGTTCGCGAAAGGTCGCCGATGTGCAATAATGGTCTCCTCACAGCCAGCTAAGGGTGAGGACCGCAGGTTGATCGTTCGTACTTATTCACCGCTGCTCGCTGACAGCCGTACGACAAGTGGGCAAAAAAGTGGGGACGGAGTGGGCAACACATTAGAGGCGGTATCATGGCACGAGGAATGAATAGGCTTACCGTCCGCGAGGTGGCTGCACTCAAAACCCCCGGCCGGCATGCTGACGGAGGGGGGTTGTACCTTCGCATCTCCTCGTCCGGTGCCCGATCGTGGGCTTTTATGTATGTGAATGCCGGTAAGCGAACCGAGCTTGGACTGGGCTCCGCATTGGCCCTCACGCTCGCAATGGCGAGGAAGATAGCAAACGACATGCGAGAAGCGGTGGCGGTGGGTCGCGACCCACGCGGCGTACTGGCATCCGCCAAGCGTGTGGCTCCCGCGGACAGTGAGAAGCCTGTCACGTTTGGCGCCTTCGCTGACGAATATATCAGCACGGTCGAAGACGGATGGAAAAGCGAGGTGCATCGCAAACAATGGCGCAACAGCCTTCGCGATCATGCCTTCGCCCTCAACCCGCTGCCTATTGAGGCCGTTGATACCGACGCACTTCTCGCCGTTCTACGACCGATTTGGCTGACCAAAGCCGAAACCGCAAAGCGCGTTCGGGGGCGGATCGAAAAGGTATTAGATGCGGCAAAAGTTCGCGGCTTACGACCTTCTGATTCCGTGAACCCTGCGGCTTGGCGAGGGCACTTGGCGCTTGTGCTACCAAGCCAATCAAAGGTCCCACGGGACATCATGCAGCGCTCCCTTATTCCGAAGCTCCCGCATTCTTCTCTCAACTAAAAGTCAGGACAGCGACTGCTGCAAGATGCCTCGAGTTCACTATCCTTACTGCAGCCAGAAGTGGCGAGGCACTAGGAGCTACGTGGGCCGAATTTGACCCAGATGTCGCGACGTGGACCGTCCCGGCGACGCGTATGAAAGCGGCACAAGAACACGTCGTCCCGCTCTCCCCCGCTGCGATCGATGTTTTGAAAAGCTTAATTCCGCAAAGTTTCAAGGCTACCGATCTAGTATTCTCGATCAACGGCGCGCAACGTTCCAACATGGCGATGGCAATGTTACTCCGTCGAATGGGCTTTGGCCACGTTACAACTCACGGGTTCCGTTCTACTTTCCGAGACTGGGCTGGCGACCAAACCAACTTTCCTCGTGAGATAATCGAGCAGGCTCTAGCCCACACAATTCAAAACAAAGCCGAACGAGCTTATCGCCGTGGAAATGCGCTTGATCGAAGACGCGAGGTGATGAATGCTTGGGCCGACTACCTGCAATCTGCTGATTGAAACGCATCCTTGGTGTGAGAGGTTTCTTGAAAAAACGCGACAGAAACGGTCCACGGATTACCGCCTATGAGGCTATGCTTCGCCTAGAAAGATATTTTTCAGAAGACGTCGCGAAATGACTTATTGCCGAGAGGGCCAAAAGTCTTGAAATTGAAGCTCGAGCAGAAAAATTCTATAACTACATAGATGCCACCCCAGCTGTTCATACATATAGTACAAGTCAGGCTGTTCGCCTTATAGATCTCTACACGCCACAAAAAACACTTCTCCCTACACGAAACGACGTAACCATTTCAGATGTTTGGTCTAAAAGTATAGATTGGGAAGCAGATTTAAAAAGATGGATTTGGCATGATGGTGATTTTTGCATCACCTACGCGAATGACCCCCTACCTATTCGATGGAGAATGATTGGAGTCAGTTTTTTAGAAGATGACCTTCTTGACGTTGCAAAATTTAGACGATTTCTTTCTCACGTTCCTTCTTCTGCCAAAAAGAATAAGACGAAGAGCACGCCGAAGTGGGACTGGGAGTCTTTACTCGTCGAATTGGTAGCCATCGCCGATGCAGATGGCCTGATAGGTAATCCCGACATATTGGGAATGCGAGGCGCGGAGCCACTTAATCTCTTTGCCCGGGGAGGGCTGGCGGCGCTGCAGCGCTGGATGTCCGATTCGTTCTCTCGAAAGCTTGGCCCCGGAGAGGGGCCCTCAACATCAGAAATCAGATTGCGCGCTACCGCGATCCGCGACGCCCTCAGAAAGCGCAACCCACTGTAAAAGCTCGGGTTTTTTGCAAAAATGTTTTCAGCCGACTTATTCTTTTGATCGCTCATAATCGTCCTCACCCGTCAGCAATCCTGCGACGGAAGGAGGCTACTATGGAGAAAATCATGATTTCGGTGAACGACGCGGCGGCGTCGCTCGGGATTGGTCGCACAAAAACGTACGATTTGATCAACTGCGGTCAGCTGAAAACCGTAAAAATCGGACGGCGAAACCTCGTCACGATAGCAAGTGTACAAGCCCTAGGTAAATTACGCTAAACAAGAGGCCCACTTCACCGAAGTGACGTATGCCGGGCTAGCTGAACGTCAATCTCACTACGCCCCTTAGCAATACACACCCACATAACCCATTTAGCCCCCGTGCATGTCAAACGATGTGCGCGGAGGACTAGATGCGTCCCTTTAGGCCACGCTCATGCCCAAGAAAATTCTTCCTAATGAACCCGACCCCCAACGTAGAACGCGAAGCGAATTTATAGAAAGTGCCAAAAAAATTAGTCGCTACTGCCGGCTGTGGAAGCTTAGCAGCGACGACCATGCGATTGCACTCGGATTGATGGGCGAACGCCATCGAGCAGAGCAGCTCCTGTGGTCCGACCTTCGGGCGCGGTACCATGCTTCGAAGGGGCTGGCCTCAATTATGACCTCCCATCAGACCAATGCGCCGGCGGGTCGCACCTATTACATGCTGAGCTTCTGCGATGACTCCGGCTACACCTCTGATCGCGTGCCATATTTGTCTATTCAGCAAACGATCGAAAAGGTCCGCCGAGCCATCGCCAGCTTGGATCTGCACGCGTTCGTCATGCTCGAGGTTCATCCCGTCATCAATTACCCCCGCGGTGGTGCCGGCCGATCGTTGCTGTTGGGCGCCCATGCAATCGCCTGGACCGATAGGCCTTTAAATCACAACCAGTCTTCCGCCGCCCTGTGTGCATCTCCTGCTTGGAGTTGTACGCTAGGCGCCGATCCAGTCCACATCAGTGTCATAGCTCCTGGCGACATTGCACGGGTCGCGCATTACCTGATGAAGCAACGCCCCAGTGCCAAAAACTTGATGCCCAACAAGCACAAGCTTGGGAAGTTTCTGATGATGGAGACCATCAAGGGCTATCGCAATGAGTTCGCAGTGCGGCTATTCGAAGGGCAATCGCAAGTCGATTTGATGAACGTGATGTTCGGTGTGGGCGATGGCAGCGAGGTTCGGCAGACCCTCCGAGCCGAAGTCACTAAATGGCATCGCGCTCGCACCTGCCCGATCAGCGTACCGACTGAACTGGATGTATGGGCCTTTTGGCAGCGGTTGCGGCAAGACCACGGCAGCAAGCATTACCTTCCGTATCGCTGTGATGGCGGATCCGCACGGCCTGTGCCGACCATTGTGCCACCCGTACCAGTGATCAACGCTTCAGCACCCGCCCTCACCTTCACGGGGGAACCGATGCCTGTTGAGAACCATACCGCCCGAAAGCCCGCAAATAGCTTCAACAGAGCACGCCATACCCGCCGCGGCCTCTTAAGCCGTGTCAAACACCTCAATAATGCTCAGCCAGAATCAAGTTGGACTGATTGAGGCAGCTCAACGCAACTAAGATTTATCGTGAAACAACAATGCGACAGCCCGGGTGATTAGTTCACCCGGGCTGTTTCCGTTTAAAGAAGGGTGACGCCGCTGTGAACTATTTTAAGCAAAGCCCTCACGATGGACTATGTGGTTTTTACGCCGCTATCAACGCTGTTCATTCTTTCCGAGAGATTGCGTGTCCACCGTTAAACTGCGATGATATGCAGGATCTTTTTGATGAGGCAGTCGAATGCCTGTTTCGGGTGCCCGGATGTGACCTGCGCATTCTTAAAGGCGACCCGGCCGTCGGCGGCATTGACTCGTTCCAAGTTCGTGACCTCTGCGTGATCATGGCCGACCGCTTCGATCTACCGCTTAGTGTCGCCTTGCGTGCCGGTTCCACTAGGATACCGTTCGCAACTCGTTATCGCACGGCCTACGCCAAGGGTGATCACTTCGCCTTTATCGTGCCGTACCGTGACGACAGCCACTGGGTAGCGGCTCTGCCACATGACAAATCATCGTATCGGCTGGTAGACGAAGGACGAGCGTCGATTACTCGGCTTCGTGGCGGTGAAGGACCGAAATTCGCAACTCATTCAATTGTGGAGTTGAGCCTGCCTTGTTTACTCCAAGCGCAATGATTTTGGTTGGAACCACGCAGTGCCGTTGACGCAACGTGCCACCAGTATAATCACCCGCATCATTGCATCATTGCCAAGCGGCATTACCATCAACGGATAGTCGCACATGCAGCCGCTGATCGCTTGGCGAGCCGTCATATAGCGATTGCGGGCCATTGGTCAGGCGACACCCATTAGCTGTGAGGGGTAGGCAGTGAGCATCGTCAACGCCTCCTCGACCGGCGAGGTCAGCCAGCGCTCCTGATCCTCGGCGAGCAGGATCACCGGCATCGCCTTCGGGTGTTTGAGCGCGACGAGCGGATTGGGCTCGGTAGTGCAGAAGGCATAGACGCGGTCGTGGTCGGCATCGACCTTCCACAGGCCGGCGAAGCACGGCACCGGCTGGTCCTCGACGGTGAACCACCAGTTGGTGTCGCCCGGCCCCTGCCGGTCGGAGACAGCCTTGGGTTCGGCGAAGCGGGTAAAGGGCACGAGGCAGCGATGCTCGGTCCGCAGCAGCCAGGGCTTCCACAAATTGTTGTGCAGATTGCGGGCGTTGGTCCACCAGTCGTAGAGGAACGGCAGTTCCCCCTCGCGCGCGGCACGCTTGCGGGGTTTCCGCGTCGGGAAGCCCCAGCGCATCGTGCTCAGCACCCGCCGGCCATCTTCGTAGCGCACGACATAGCCGGGCTTGCCGGGGGCGGCATAGTCCTTCTCTATCCCGAGCACGTTGGCGGCATCGTCGACCGCGGCGAGCGCATCGAAATAGCCGCGCGGATCGACCTTCAAGTTATAGAGATTGCACATCTTCGTCTTCGATCACGAGCGATGGCGCGAGACAAGCTTCTTCCACGTCGCCTCGTCCGGATAGGGCAGCGGCGCGCCGGTCGGAGGTTCGCGGCCGACCGTAACGCGCGGTCGCGCCGTTGCCTTCTGCGCACGGCAGCCGGCGCAGCACAGGCGGGCTGCAACGGCGGGCAGGCCATCGTCCCAGCCGCGGCGGTTGAACATCCACCACAGGCATACCGCATCCAGCACCCGGACATGACCGCAGCGCGGGCAGGTCAGACGCAACGTCCGCTTGTACAGCGCGCATTGCTCGAGCGTGCGCAGGCGACGCCCGACATGGTCGTAGTCCGCGCGCGCTGACCCCGTTCGAGCTGCGGCCTCGGCAGCGTCGATCCCGTTTCGGTTCACCGAATCCCTCCCGTAACGCCTTGACCCTTCGTCAACAATTCTGGAACATATAGCGAACAGATGAGTCGCAACAGCCATGTCCGCTAACCCCCAACCCGATGAGGCCCTGGCCCGCTTGCGCGAGGAGCTGGGTGCCGTGCGCGGGCCGAAGCTGGCGGTTCTGCCCTTCGGCATCGCTGCGATCGACAGGCGACTCGCCGAGGGCGGACTCGTGCTGGGCGGCCTGCACGAGGTGTCGCCGGCGACGCCGACGCTCACCGACGATGCCGCGGCGACGCTGTTTTCGGTCGGCATCGCCGCCCGCGCTGCGGCGCGATCCGGCAAGCGCGTGCTCTGGGCGCTGACCCGCTTCGACCTCTATGCCCCCGGTCTGGAGCAGGCCGGGCTCGACCCGGCGACGCTGCTGTTCGTCGAGGCACGCGACGACAAACAAGTGCTCGCCGTCATGGAGGATGGCCTGCGCCACGGCGGGCTCGCCGCGGTCGTCGGCGAGGTGAAGCGGGCCGATATGGTCGCGACACGGCGGCTGCAGCTTGCTGCGATGAGCGGCCACGCACCGGCGCTGCTCGCGCGCCGCTGGCGCAAGGCCGGCGTCGAGCCCTTGTCCGACCTCTCGGCGGCGATGACCCGCTGGCGGATCGCCTGCGCGCCCTCCGAGCGGCTGCCGGCACCCGGCGTCGGCCGGGCACGCTGGACCGTCGACCTCGCGCGCCAGCGCGGTGGTCCCCCCTTCACCCTGCAACTGGAGGCATGCGATGACACGGGTCGCCTCGCTCTACCTGCCGCACCTCGCCATCGAGCGACTGCGCCGGCTCGAGCGACCGCGCGCGCTGCCTGAACCGCAGCCTGCGCCATCGCTGCCGATCGACGACGACCCCGGTGCCTGTTCGGTGCCGCGGGGCGGCGGCTGGCGCCCGGGCGCACGCTGGGCGCGCGACGACGGCGCACGTGCAGCGATCGAAGAGCAGGCCGCGGCGCTGCCGCGCCACCAGCAGCCGACGATGCGCGAACTCGGCCGGCGTTCCGAGGCGGCGGATCATCCGTTCAAGCGACCGGTAACATCAGGCGGTACGCCCACGGCCCTGCCAGTGGCCGTGCCGGTCGCGCATGCGGTGCCGCTGGTCCTCGCCGAGCAGGCCGGTCAGCGCCACGTCATCACCGCCGCCTGTCCCGCCGCGCTTTCGCTCGGCCTGATACCCGGCATGGCTGTGACGCAGGCGCGCGCGCTGGTCGCCGAACTCGACGTGCGTGCCGCCGATCGCGCCGCCGATGGCGCGGTGCTCGACAGCCTCGCGCTGCATGCGGTGCGGCATTGGACGCCCACCGCCGCGGCGAGTGGCGCGGACGGGCTGTGGATCGAGCTGACCGGTACGGCGCACCTTCATGGCGGCGAGGCGCGCTTCTGCCGGCGGCTGGTCCGCTTCTGCCGGCGCTTCGGCTATACTGCACGCGTTGCGGTGGCGGGAACGCCGGGCGCCGCGCACGCACTCGCACGGTTCGGGCGTGACGTGATCAGCGCCATCCCGAACGGCGGCGAGGCGCAGGCGCTCGCCGGCCTGCCGCCCGCCGCGCTGCGGCTGACGCCCGAGGCGCTGACCGCCGCGGCGCGGTTCGGGCTCGACCGGATCGCCGATCTGCTGCCGCTGCCGCGCGGTCCCCTCGCGCGCCGGCTGGGGCTCGCCAGCGTGCGCCGTCTCGACGAGGCGCTCGGCCGGGTGGCGGAACCGATCGTGCCGGTCGTCCCGGAGGAGACGCCGCTGGCCCGCCGCCGCCTGCTCGAGCCGATCGGCACTGCCGAGGCGATCGAACACGTCATCCGCGATCTTCTCGCCGATATGATCGGGCTGCTGCAGGAGCGCGGCGCCGGCGCGCGCACGTTGCTGCTCGTCATCGAGCGGATCGACGGCAGCGAGCAGCGGCTCGCCATCGGGACGTCGCGACCGACGCGCGACGCGGCTCATCTCGCCCGCCTCTTGCATCTCAGGATCGAGACGATCGATCCGGGCGACGGGATCGAGACGATGCGGCTCGCCGCCACCCGTACCGATCCGCTCGGCGCGACCGCGCTCGCCGCCAGCCTCGCCGGCGACGATGCGCCGCCGGATGTCGCGACGCTTGTCGATCAGATCGCCGGCCGCGTGGGGGATGCGGCTCTGTTTACCGCAGCGCCGGTAGAGAGCGACGTGCCCGAGCGCGCCGTCCGTCGCACCGCGCCGCTCGCCGCCCCGACCGGCTGGCCCGCGTGGCGGCGGCCGGTGCGGCTCCTCAACCGGCCCGAACCCTTGGTCGGCGTGCTGGCCTTGCTGCCCGACGCGCCGCCTCGACGCTTCACGTGGCGCGGACATGTCCATGCCGTCGTCGCCGGCGACGGCCCCGAGCGCATCCATGGCGAATGGTGGCGGCGCGACGGCGAGCTATGGGCGGTGCGCGACTATTTCCGCGTCGAGGACGATACCGGCGCACGCTTCTGGCTGTTCCGCCGCGGCGACGGTGTCGATGGCGCGACCGGCGACCTGAGCTGGTATCTGCATGGACTGTTTGGCTGATGACCTACGTCGAACTCCAGGTCACCAGCCATTTCTCGTTCCTGCGTGGCGCCTCCAGCCCGGACGAACTGTTCGCGGCAGCGGCGCTGCTCGGTCATGCCGCGCTTGGGCTTACCGATCTCGGCAGCGTCGCCGGGCTGGTCCGTGGCTGGGAGGCACAGAAAGCGACCGGCGTGCGGATGATCGCCGGCGCGCGGGTGCGGCTCGACGACGGGCGCATGTTGCTGCTCTACCCGACCGACAAGCCCGCCTGGTCGCGCCTCACCCGTCTGCTCACGCTCGGCAAGTCCCGCGCCGGCAAGGGCGGCTGCGCGCTGGCG
This sequence comes from Sphingomonas sp. GW821-FHT04B01, assembly GCF_059420425.1. Classification (NCBI taxonomy): domain Bacteria; kingdom Pseudomonadati; phylum Pseudomonadota; class Alphaproteobacteria; order Sphingomonadales; family Sphingomonadaceae; genus Sphingomonas; species Sphingomonas sp. GW821-FHT04B01. The sequence continues at coordinate 173,714 of NZ_JBWKTR010000008.1, forward strand.
TGGGAGGACGTCGTCACCTGGAACGCGGGGCTGATCGCCATCCTGCTTCCCGATCTGCCCGGTGACGCCACCCGCAGCGATCTCGGCGATCTGCACGAGGTATTCGGGGACCGTGGCTATTGCGCGCTCACCTTCCGGCGACGGCCCGACGATGCGATGCGCCTGCACGACCTCGCCCGGCAGGCAGCCGACGCAGGGGTCGCAACCGTCGCGGTCGGCGACATCCTCTATCATGCGCCCGACGCACGGCTGCTGCAGGACGTCGTCACCGCAATCCGCGAGAAATGCACCGTCGATACGCTGGGTTACCGCCGCGAACGCCACGCCGACCGGCACCTCAAATCACCGGAAGAGATGGAGCGTCGCTTCGCCGCCTTCCCCGACGCGATCCGCGCCACCGCCGAGATCGCGCGCCGCTGCACCTTCGACCTTGGCGAGTTGAGCTACCAATATCCCGACGAGCGCGTCGTCGACGGGCTGACCGCGCAACAGGCGCTCGAACAGCTTACCGAGGCCGCCGTGGAACGCCGGTTCCCCGACGGCGTGCCCGCGCAATACCGGACGCAGATCGATCACGAACTGCGGCTGATCGCCGAACTCGCCTATGCGCCCTACTTCCTGACCGTGAACAGTATCGTTGCGGAAAGCCGGCGCCGCGGCATCCTGTGCCAGGGCCGCGGCTCGGCGGCGAACAGCTGCGTCTGCTTCATGCTCGGCATCACCTCGATCGACCCGATCAAGCACGAGCTGTTGTTCGAGCGCTTCATCTCGGGCGAGCGCCGCGAGCCGCCCGACATCGACGTCGACTTCGAGCATGAGCGCCGCGAGGAGATCATCCAGTGGATCTATGAGACCTATGGCCGCACCCATGCCGCACTGACCGCGGTCGTCACCCGCTATCGCGCGCGCGGCGCGGTGCGCGAGGTCGGCAAGGCGCTGGGCCTGCCCGAGGATCTCACCAAGGCACTCGCCGGGCTGGTGTGGGGCTGGAGCCAGGAAGGCGTCGGCGAGAAACAGGTCCAGCAGCTCAACCTCAACATGGAGGATCGCCGGCTGCGGCTGGCGCTCGACCTCGCCCGCAAGCTGATCGGCACGCCGCGGCATTTGTCGCAGCATCCCGGCGGCTTCGTGCTGACGCACGACCGACTCGACGATCTCGTGCCGATCGAACCCGCCGCGATGGTCGACCGGCAGGTGATCGAATGGGACAAGGACGACATCGATGCGCTGAAGTTCATGAAGGTCGATGTGCTCGGCCTCGGCATGCTCGGCTGCATGAACCGCGCCTTCAATATGCTGGAGGAGGCCAAGGGCATCCGCGTCGGCATGGCCGACCTGCAGGACGACGATCCCGACGTCTATGCGATGATCCAGAAGGCCGACACGCTCGGCACCTTCCAGATCGAGTCCCGCGCGCAGATGAGCATGTTGCCGCGGATGAAGCCGGCACGCTTCTACGACCTCGTCATCGAGGTGGCGATCGTTCGGCCGGGGCCCATTCAGGGCGACATGGTCCACCCCTATCTCCGCCGCCGCGAAGGGCGCGAGAAGCCGGACTATCCGCGGCCCGAGCTGCGCGCGGTGCTGGAGAAGACGCTGGGCGTACCGCTGTTCCAGGAGCAGGCGATGAAGGTCGCGATCGTAGGGGCGGGCTTCACCCCGGCCGAGGCGGACCAGCTCCGCCGCGCGATGGCGACGTTCAAGTTCACCGGCGGGGTCAGCCACTTCTTCGACAAGCTGGTCGGCGGCATGGTCGAGCGCGGTTACCCCCGCGACTTCGCCGAACGCACGTTCAAGCAGATCGAGGGGTTCGGCAGCTATGGCTTCCCCGAGAGCCACGCCGCCAGCTTCGCCAAGATCGCCTATGCGAGCTGCTGGATGAAGCACCATCATCCAGACGTGTTCTGCGCTGCGCTGCTCAATGCGCAGCCGATGGGGTTCTATGCGCCGGCACAGGTCGTCCGCGACGCTCGCGACCACGGCGTCGAGGTGCGTCCCGCCTGCATCAACGCCAGCCGCTGGGATTGCACGCTGGAGCCGGGCCGTGGCCGCTATCTCGCCGTACGCCTTGGGCTGCGGCAGGTCCGCGGCCTCGCCAACGCGCATGGCGCGGCGATCGTCACCGCACGTGGGCAGATGCCGTTCGGCTCGGTCGAGGAGGTCTGGCGCCGCGCCGGCGTGCCGCGCGCTGCGATCGAGCGGTTAGCCGAGGCGGACGCGTTTCAAACTCTGGGCGAAAACCGGCGGCAGGGCCTCTGGAAGGTAAAGGGACTCGGCGACGCGCCCTTGCCCCTCTTCGCCGCCGCCGATGCTCGCGAGTCGCTGTTCAGCCCGGAAGGGCTTGAGCCGGACGTCAGCCTGCGGCCCCTGTCCGACGGCCGCGAGGTGGTCGAGGATTACCGCGCGCTTCAGTTGTCGCTGCGCGCGCACCCGCTGGCTTTCCTGCGGCAGGATCTGACCCGGCGTGGCATCACACGCTGCGCCGATCTCGAACACATCAAGGACGGCCGGCACGTCGAGGTGGCCGGGATCATCCTTGTCCGCCAGAAGCCGGGTTCGGCCAAGGGCGTGCTGTTCATCACCATCGAGGATGAGACGGGAATCGCCAACGGCATCCTCTGGCCCGACCGGTTCGAGGCACAGCGCCGCACGGTGATGTCGGCGGCGATGATCGGGATGAAGGGACGCGTGCAGAAGGAGGGACAGGTGATCCACGTCATCTGCGACCGGATCATCGACCATGGACCGCTGCTCGCGCAGGTCGGACAGATGGATTTCCCGCATGCGACCGGGCGTGGTGACGGCGCGCGGCATGCCGGCTCGCCGGACCGCGGCGATGCCGGCTGGAAGCCCGGCCCTCGCGACAGCTATTGGCCGCCGCATAGCACGGGCATGGATCCGGAAGATGTCGTGCGGGTGAAGTCGCGCGACTTCCACTGATCGGTGTCGCGCCACCAGCGGATCATCATCGACCTTTCGCTCCATATCCTCCGCGGGGCAGCGGCGCGTTCTGGCAACGGCAAGGTTGACACGGTCGAAGTCCGGCTCGCGCTACGCTGTCTTGTCGCGCATTGCCCGGAACGCTGGCCGCTCGACATGTTCTGGAGCTCAGCCAGCACCGATCACGATATCGGGCGGTCGCAGGGCTGCACCGCGGCATTAAATGGGATTGTCCGGCAGATCGAAGGCGTCGGTCGCCTGTCTTGACCCAATTGCGGTCACTCCGCGGTCTGTAGCCTCTGCCCTAAATCGGACATTCGTTCACTGCCGAGGTTTGGCATCAGTGCATCCTTTCGTGTGCACGATGCTAGCCAAAGTAACAGGATGCTAAACCCTGACAGGTACGGCCAAAGGAATGTTGTCGTCGCTCTCAGCACGGATCGCGGCGATCGGCCTCGTGGTCCTGATCGCCCTGGCCTCCCTGGCAGGGCTCCTCGTCGATGCGTCTCGGCAGACCAGCCAGAGCTTCGAATGGGCTGGCCATTCGGCAGAGGTGATCGAGACGACGGAGGCAGCGTTGGGGGATCTGCGCGAGGCGGAGTCGGGCCAGCGCGGTTTCATCATCACGCGCAATCCCGCCTACGCCCGATCGTTCGCCGAGCGGGTGGAGAGTTCGGCGCGCAACATGGCGGTCGCAGTTCGGCAGACCACCGACAACCCGCTGCAACATGCGAGAGCGCGCGAGATCGCGACACTCATGGCGCAGCGCGCCGCCTTTCTCCGGCAGCCCTTGATCCTAGCGCGTCATGGCGATTTTTCTGGTGCCGTTGCCATCGTCGCCGGTGGTCGCGGCCGTGAGCTGATGGATGCGATAAACGTCCGGGCCAACGGCTTTCTCGACGAGGAGCGCGCCTTGCAGACGAGCCGGCAGGACGCGGCGGACCGGCGGCTTGGCAGCGGGCGGCGGCTCGCGATCATTGGGGCGGTCGTGGTCGCGCTGCTGGTCATCGGCAGCTTCGCGTTGTTGACCCGCGGTATCCGCCGGCCGTTGGCGACGATGATGCGCGCCATGACGGCATTGGGGGACGGCAAGCAGGACGCGCGGATCGATACGAGGATGGGTTCCGAGGAGTTCGACCGACTGGCACACGGCTATAATGCCATGGCGGAGAGGCTAAGGAACGCCGTCGCCGATCAGGCGACGAGCGAGCGTCAATTGCAGACCGCCAACGCCGAACTGCACCGGAACAGCGAAACTCTGCGCGAACGCGGCTCGGTGATCGAGTTGCTGGGCGGCATGTCGCACCGCATGCAAGCCGCCCGCACCGACGACGAGCTGGCTCAGATCATCAAGGTCTTTGTTCCGCGCGTGCTCCCGAACCTTCCCGGCGCTCTTTATGCGCACAACAATTCACGCAACTGCCTGGTGCCCATTGCCAGCTGGGGCGGCACCGACGTTCCGCCCGAGGGCTTCGCGCCGGAACGGTGCTGGGCGCTGCGCCGCGGGCAGAGCCACTCGGTGGCCGAACCCGGTCATGACATCGTGTGCGGCCATGTCGGCGGAGACGAAATCTACCACTGCGAGCCCCTGCTCGCAGGCGGTGAGGTGATCGGCGTCCTTTACCTTCAGGGTCAGATCGAAAGCGAGAATCGGTTTCGCATGAACGTGCTGACCGAGAACATCGCCTCGGCGTTGGTGAACCATCGCCTCCAGCGCTCGCTGCGCGAGCAGACGATCCGCGACCCGCTGACGGGCCTGTTCAACCGCCGCTATATGGAGGAAACGCTAAAGCTGGAGATTGCGCGGGCTGCCCGCGCCGGTACGCCGCTCAGCCTTGTCATGTGTGACATCGACCATTTCAAGCGATTCAACGATGAGTTCGGGCATGATGCCGGCGACGCGGTTTTGCAGAATGTCGCGGCGGAGATGCGCAGCCGCTTTCGCGACGGCGACGTGGTCTGCCGCTTCGGCGGTGAGGAATTTACGATCATCGCACCGGGCACGACCGCGGAGGCTTTGGCAGGTCGCGTCGAGATCGTCCGGCGCGGAATCGCGGAGCTGACCGTCCGGCATGGCAACCGCAGCCTCGGATCAACCAGCATGTCATTTGGCATCGCGACGTGGTCAAATACAATGGCACGCGACGGCTCGAGCCTCATCCAGGCAGCCGATGTGGCTCTCTACCAGTCCAAGCGCGAGGGTAGAAACCGCGCGACAATTAGTCTCATCGCGGCCTGACTGCCGGTGGCGCAATTCTCGCGGCGCCAAGGGGCTCCGTCGATTAGCACTTGTGGCGGGCGGACAATCAACATCTCGCCTGCAAAACTGATAGATCCAATTGCGGTCGTTCAGCAGTGTCTTTCCCTTTCCCGGAAACGGACGCTTGTTCATCTCGGCAGGTACGATCAGGGTGCAAATGGTGGGGTTACACCGGCTGGTCGGGTTTTCCCGGATGCAGACAATCTGACGCAGACTTCTGACACCCCGAACTTCGCAGAAAACCGTGGCTCGCGCGTCGGTGTCACAACCGAACGGTTGTGACACCAAGCCGTTGGTCATCGTCCCGCTACCTCAACCCAGAAGTGGTCCTTCAAAGCGGTCTACCCGCTTTCCAACTTCGGCCATCCATTCACGATTATAAACGGGTCTGTGCTCCGGGCATGCGAATGCTGGGGCCAGCCGTTACGCTGGGCAACACCCGGCTTGGCAGCGGAACAGTGACAACCGCATTCAAACTTGGGAACAGGCTTGCTTCCTACGCTCGCATCAGCAGGCGCCTTTCCCCTTGCGCGCGAGCTTTGAAACCTGTCGGGCCAAGACCTTAACAGCCACGGCGTTGGCACCAACGCGCCCGATCGCTGCGGCAGCCGTGTCGATGGTCTTCGCCGCATCCGCGGTGATATCAACAAGCTCCGATGCGATCTGACGCTGCTGGCCGGCGCTCTCGAATGATGCGGCGAGCAGGCCATCCTGTTCGGTCACCAGCCCAGCATGGGCGACGGCAATTTCGTTGGCAGCCTGCACGTCACGGGTAATCAGCATCGACCGTTCCCCGATGATTGCGTTCGCGTTCGCCGTGCGAGTAGTCAGCGTCGACATTTCCGCAGAAATCGCTGCGAACGCGCTGCCCTCCCCGCCGGAACGGGCCGCTTCGATCCGGGCGTTCAAACTCAACATTCGGCTTTCCCGCGCGATCTCTGCGATCGTAGCGCTGATCGCCGCCACGCTGTCGACCGACTGGGCGAGTGCGTCGATTGTCGGTTTGTTTGCCACCAACTGCGTCCGCGCCTCAGCAAGTGTCTCAGCCTGCTGGCGCACGCTAGCTTCCACGTCGTTGGCTGCAGTTTCGAGGGCGGCGGCCAACGAAGCAATTTGCGTTGCATGCTCCGCCATGCCCCGTATCACCGCCGTGGCGGTCTCGGCCTCGGATGCAACGCAGCCAGCGATGTCGAGCAACCGCGTAGCGATACCATCTAGCTGAGCATCGATCGCCGATGCGCTCTCAGGCACATTCTTCACAGTGGCTTACGCTCTCTCGCGAACAGCCGTCAGCATGGTCCCTGACAGAAATGCATAGGCGGCAGACCAGGCTTCCTCGGTATCCTGATCAAACGCTGGCCCAAGTCCCGCTTGCAGCGTCTCGATAAGTGCTGATCCGACGGCCTCGTAATGGCGATCTTCTGCACCATAGCTGATGTGCCGAATGGCCAATTCACGTGCAACCGGAACAATGGAATCGAGGCGATCCAACGCATCAACCACAGTCGCTAGGGTGAGAAATAGCTTTCGTCCCTGCTCTGCCATGTCGTTGCGGAACAAAGCGCGCGTATCTGGCGCAAGCTCGAAAAGACGTCGATAAAACTCGGCCGCCGCAGCATCGGTTATTGGAACGACAGCGGCAAAACTGTCCTGAACGAGATCGATTTGATGAGCCGAGAGCATGCCTTGGCTTTTAGGCGTAAAACCGCAACGGAAGGGTTAAGATCATAATGAACGAGATGCTGACCTACCTAAGGTTATTGATGGTTTTTGCCCTGCTTGATAGCCACCTTGCCGATCGCACTGACGCATGCCGCTGCTTCCAGTTCGCTAACATGTTTCCGGTAGCGCACGCCCTTGAACAGAAAGAGTGAAGCCAGAAAACTGCGCCGCGTCGCGATCGGTAGAATTTAGAGAAAGCGCCGCGAATCTGAAGCGACAAAGGTGAGTAATGCGGTGGTTAGCCGCTCAGCGACCGCGGAGACCCACTTTCGGCCGTTCAGAGACTACGAGGCACCGCCCGAAACCGGCCGCTCGTTCAGCATCACCGACGGCCGATCAACCACATTATCGAACCGTCGGTTTACCGCGCCTGCGTACGCTCAATTCACCGATCCGTCCCGATGGAGATGATCGATGGGGCACTCGCTGATGGACCCCGCCTTTCACGAACTTCGACCCTGGAACGAGGGCCGGCTTATCGGTGCGAAGCGGGCGCTGAAACAGCAACAGGTCTGGGCCATTCGCTTCTGGCTCGACCAGCATAGACGACTCCGCGACCGAGCTCTGTTCGACTTCGCCATCGATAGCAAGCTTCGTGGCTGTGATGTGGTCAGGGTGCAGATCGGCGATGTAGTTTCCGGCGGGCGCGTCCGTGACCGCGCCGTCGTGGTTCAGCAGAAGACCAAAAGACCGGTCCAGTTCGAGCTGATGGATACAGCACGAAAGACGATGCGGGCATGGTTGGAGCGACGCGGCGGGACACTGAACGACTTCGTCTTCCCAAGCCGAAACGATTACATGGCCCACATGAGCACGCGGCAATATGCCCGCCTCGTGCACGAGTGGGTGGTCGGCATCGGCCTTCCGGCTCAGGATTACGGGACGCACTCGCTTCGGCGCACGAAAGCATCGATCATCTACAAGGCGACTGGCAATCTCCGCGCGGTTCAGATCCTGCTCGGCCATGCCAAGATCGACAGCACGGTCCGCTACTTGGGCGTTGACGTGGAGGACGCTTTGGAACTGGCCGAACGCACTGAGGTCTGAGCCGACCCACAATCCGCCATTCCGGCCTGCTCTCATGCTCCCCAACTACGGACACTCATTCATGTAGCTCCCCATGGAGTCATGACATGCCGACTACACCCGATTAGGCTCGGCTTCCCAACAAGCGAAATTTCAGAGAACTGGATGTTGTTGGTTTGAAAGTTCCTGGCGCCTTGCCGCTGGTATTATTCAATTAGCAGGCGTCGGTACTCCGCTTCGGCAAAGCCGTAAGTATCGCCTGCCAGACGCAGAAGACGTTCTCGGTCGCGCACGATCACTCGGCCGCGAAGCGATCGAATTGCCTCTTCCTGCTCGAGTTTATGAAGTGCGTCCGTGACGCTGCTGCGCCTAACGCCGAGCATTAGCCTGAACTCCTCGTGAGTCATGCAGATGTCATCTTCACATACCCGATCGTGATAGAGCAGGATCCAACGCGCCATCCGCCGTTCGATCGAATGCGCGAGCGACGAGACGATGGTCCTGCTCATCTGGGTCATCAGCACGCCGACGAAGCGGAGTAACACGGCACGGATCTTCGGGTGTTCAGCCAATGCTTCGTGCAATGCTGCAGCCGAGAGCCTCAGCGCCACGCCGTGCTCGGCTCGCATCACCACGTCATGTGGCCATCGGCCGTCACCGAGCAGCAGCGGCCAACCGATGAACCCCTCGTTCCCGACCAGCGCCACGGCGTACCGGCGGTCGCCTTCAAGGGAATCGAGCACCGCGGCGATCCCGGTCAGCGGAAAGCAGATGCTGTTCGCCGGGTCGCCAGCGCGCGCGATCATGTCACCATTGCGAAACGGCACCATCTCCAGATGCGGCACGAGCGCGGCGCGATCAGCTTCGCTCAAGACGCGCAGCAGCGCATTATCCTTAATTGACCGCGCTCGCAGCGAGCCTTCACCTTCCGCGTCAAAAGACCGATCGTCCATGCGTCCGCCTACAATCTCGACCCTTGTTTCTCAACCTAGGTCTACTTTCGTACCGAAACACCTGGTCCCGTTTGGTGTTGTTGATTCAACACCAACAGGAGGGACCATTGCGCACAACCATTTCGATGCTGATCGCCGCATCCGCCGCGATCGCCATCTTCCCCGCAGCCGCTCAATCGCCGCGCTCGATTACGGCACCTCCGCCCCCTCCGCTGCCCGCGACGGCTACCCAGCCCGCCAAGGCGGCACCCGACATGCAGGCGGTCCTCGACGCGCTCGCGTCGCTCGGGGGCAAGCCGATCGAGACGCTGACTCCTGCCCAAGCGCGGATGCAGCCGTCGGCGGCCGATGGTGCCAAGGCGGTCATGCAGAAGAAGGGTATGTCGACTGCCCCCGATCCAACGGTGACGACGCAGGACATACCTTACGGCAGCGATCCCAAGCAGTTCGCGCGCATCTACAAGCCGGCGAACGCATCCGCTAGCGGCAAGCCGATGCCCGTGGTCGTCTACTATCATGGCGGCGGCTGGGTGATCGCCGACGTCGATACCTATGACGCTGCTCCCCGTGCAATGGCGAAGGCGCTGAACGCCATCGTCGTATCGGTCGAGTACCGTCACGCTCCCGAGTTCAAGTTCCCGGCGCAGCACGACGATGCGGCCGCTGCCTATCGTTGGACGCTTCAGAACGCGGCGAGCTGGGGCGGTGACCCCGCCCGGATCGCCACCGTAGGCGAGAGCGCGGGCGGCAACCTCGCGGTCGCGACCGCGATCTACGCACGGGACAACGGCCTGACCGCACCGCGCTACATCGTCTCAGTCTACCCGATCGCCAACAGCAGCATGACGCTGCCCTCGCGCCGGGACTCGGCCAATGCCAAGCCTCTGAACGGCGCGATGCTGCCGTGGTTCGGCTACTACTATCAGACCAGCAAGGCGGACGCGCAGGACCCGCGCCTGAACCTTGTTGCGGCGAACCTACGGGGGCTGCCGCCCACGACGATCATCAACGCGCAGATCGATCCATTGCGCTCCGACGGTGAGACGCTGGCAGCGGCGATGCGCACGGCCGGCGACAAGGTCGAGCAGAAGACCTTCCCGGGTGTCACCCACGAGTTCTTCGGCATGGCCAAGGTCGTGAGCGGCGCCAAGCAGGCCAACGACCTCGCGGTTGCGCGGCTCAAGGCGGCATTCGCGGCTCCTGCGCCGCGCCGCTGAGCGTGCCGGCGGCGGTCTAAAGCCGCCGCCGGGCATGTTAATTAGGACTTGCACCCATGACACAGACACCAGTCCGCTATTCTCCCGACGTCGAGGACGTGAAACCCGCCGAGGCCGAGACGATCGCGAAGCTCAATGAGACGTTCGACACGATCCTCAAGAAGACCGCGGAGGATTATGATCATGCCGTCCGCTCGGTTCATGCCAAGGCGCACGGCTTCCTCGAAGGCACGCTGACCGTCCGTGACGGCCTACCGGCAGAGCTGGCCCAGGGGCTGTTCGCCACACCAGGCGAGCACAAAGTCGTAATGCGCTTCTCGACAAACGCTGGTGACATCCTGCCCGACACGATCAGCCTGCCGCGCGGTCTCGCTTTGAAGGTTATGGACGTCGAGGGCGAACGCTTGCCCGATGCCGATGGACTTACGCAGGACTTCGTGATGGTCAACGGTCCGGTGTTCCAGAACAAGACCGCCGACCAGTTCCTGAGCAACCTCAAGCTCCTCGCCGGCACCACCGACAAGCTCGAGGGCACCAAGGAGACGATGTCGAAGGTATTGCGCGGCGTGAACACCGTGTTGAGCGCGGTCGGGATCGAAAGCCCCAAGGTGCAGACGCTCGGCGGCGCTCCCAGCACCGACCCGCTCGGCGAGACCTACTTCAGCGTCACGCCGTTCCGCTATGGCGACTATATCGCCAAGTTCGCGGTCTTCCCCGTGTCCAATGATCTCACCGACCAGACCGACACGACGATCGATGCCACCAACCGCCCCGATGCGCTACGCCAGGTGATCCGGTCCGAGACCCAGGTGCTCGACATGGAGTGGGAACTGCGGGTCCAGCTCTGTCGCGACCTGGATAAGCAGCCAATCGAGGATCCCACGACCGAGTGGAAGCAGGATGATGCGCCCTTCCAGACCGTCGCGACAATCCGCGCTGCGAAGCAGGACAGCTTCACCGAGGACAAGGTCCAGCAGATTAATGAGGAGATGCGGTTCAGCATCTGGACCGGCCTCGCTGCGCACCAGCCGCTCGGCAACATCAACCGGGCGCGCAACGCGACCTACCGCCACTCCGCCGACTTTCGCGCGCGCGTGAACGGCTGCCCGTATCATGAACCCTCGGCCGCCTAGGCCTGAACCGCACTGCAAAGGATCTAGCATGACCAAGGCTCTCGGCTACGCAGCCAAGCACTCTTTCAGCCGTCTGAAGCCGCTCGAGTTCGAGCGGCCGGCGCCCAAGGCCAACGAGGTTCAGATCGACGTGCTCTACTGCGGCGTCTGCCACTCGGACATCCACCAGGTCGAGAATGATTGGGGCAATACCGTCTACCCCTGCATGCCGGGGCACGAGATCGTAGGCCGCGTCAGCGAGGCGGGCGCATCGGTGACGCGGCACAAGGTTGGCGACCTGGTCGGCGTCGGTTGCATGATTGACAGCTGCAGGAGCTGTGAGCCTTGCCGCGAGGGCGACGAGCATCACTGCGAAGGTCACAATAGCTGGCTCGCCACCTACAACGGTCCGATGAAACCCGCCGCGCAGACCGACGACGGGGTCAACACCTACGCCGAGGACAACACCTATGGCGGCTACTCGAACGTGATAGTCGTGCCGGAGGATTTCGTCCTTCGGGTGCCCGAGAGCATTCCTGTCGAGGCGGCCGCACCGATCCTGTGCGCGGGCGTCACGACCTTCTCGCCGCTCCGCCACTGGGGCGTGAAGGCGGGCGACAAGGTCGGAATCGTCGGCCTTGGCGGTCTTGGCCACATGGCGGTGAAGCTCGCCAAGGCGATGGGTGCCGAAGTGACGGTGTTCACCACCGACAAGGACAAGATCGAGGCGGCCAAGGCATTAGGTGCGACGCAGGTCGTCGTCGAAGGCGACAAGCAGGCCTACAAGGACCTCGAGCTGAGCTTCGATTTCATCCTTTCGACCGTGCCCGAGAAGCACGAGGTTGACCCGTTCATCACGCTACTGAAGCGCAACGCGACCTTCTGCGCGGTGGGCGCGCTCAACGAGCAGCCCAAGTACAATAACCAGGAACTGATCATGCATCGCCGCACGCTGGCGGGATCGCTGATCGGCTCGATCAAGGAGACGCAGGACGTCCTCGACTTCTGCGCCGAGCACAACATTGCGCCCGACGTGCAGGTGATCGACATCCAGGACGTCAACGATGCCTACAAGAAGGTGAAGAACGAGGACGTCCGTTTCCGCTACGTGATCGACATGGCCTCGCTGAAGCGCGAGATGGATGAGGCGGCCTGATGCGCGCGCCTCCGTTCCCGCCGGCGCAGATGCCGGACGACCTGCGCGCGCTCAACGACGAGATGGCCGGCTACATTTCGGAGCATCTGAAGGGGTTCGTGTCGAAGCGAGAGGACGGAGCGTTGGTCGGGCCGTTCGCCCCCATGCTGCGCTTCCCCGCGTTCGGCCGCGCCGCCTGGACCTACACCAAGGCGCTGATTGACAATTCCAAGCTGCCGAAGCCCGCGCACGAAGTGGCGATCCTAGTGACGGGCGCCGCCTTCAACTCGCGCTACGAACTATATGCGCACGAGCGGGTCGGCGAGGCCGCCGGACTGTCGGCGGAGAAGGTCGCGGCGATCGCTGCCGGCCAGCGTCCCGCCGACCTTAGCGAAGAGGAAGCTGCCGCCTACGACGTCGCGGCCGTGCTCGCCGGCCGGCGGCAACTGCCTGCTTCCACCTATGATCGCGCCGTACGGGCGTTCGGCGAGGAGCAGACCGCCGAGCTGATCTACCTGGTCGGCGGTTACTGCCTCGTCTCGCTGCTGCTCAATGCCTACGACATGTCGGTGCCCGGTCGCGAGGAAGGCCTGCCCGATGATCCCGAGGAAGAAACGGCGGGAGGGCGGCCATGAACGGCAAGCGAACGGCGGGTGCGGTCGCGGGTGCGCTAGTGGCGGGGCTCGGCCTCACCGCGATGATGATGGCGCTGGAGAAGAAGACCCGGAAAGCGTCCGAGCTGACCGACCTCGGCCGAGCATTCGCACATCAGCTCAGCGTGCACCATGTGCCGACGGGCAATGGCCCGCCGGACCCGCAGGAGCAGGCCGTCGTGCAGGGTGGTCACCTGCTGCTGTCGGCGTTGGCTGGCGTTGCCTATGCCGCAGCGACCGACGATGATGCCGGTGCTGTGCCAAGCGGCATCGCCTTCGGACTTGCTTTCTACGGGGTGGCGCATTGGCTGACGGGTCCGCTGCTGGGGGTGAAGCAGCCAGAGTGGCGCTCGGACGCCAAGACGATCGGCATGCATACGGTCAACCATGTCGCCTTCGGATTGGCGACCGCTGCCGGTGCCAAGCTGGCAACGAGGACTGCGGCATGAGCGACCTCTCCACGCCCGTTCGCATTACTCGCGGGATCGTCGCGGGTGCAATCGCCGGCGCCGTCGCCTCGTTCGCGATGGATCGCTTTCAGGCGGCGACGTCTTCGCTGCTTCCTTCCAACGGCAGCGATGACGAACCTGCGACTGAGCAGGCAGCAGATGCCGTTGCCAAGGCTGCGACTGGCCAGGAGGTGCCGGACGCCGCCAAACCGCTGGCCGGGCAGAGCGTCCACTATGCGCTCGGGATCGGTCTCGGCATCGCTTACGGCATCGCTGCCGAGTTCCGTCCTTCGGTGACCACCGGCTACGGGACCGCTTTCGGGCTCGGCACGGCAACGCTGCTCGACGAGGCAGCGGTCCCCGCCGTCGGTCTGGGCGACGCACCGTGGAAGGCGCCGCTCTCGACCACGCTCTACGCCTACGCCTCCCATCTCGTCTTCGGCGGGACAGCCGAGATCGTTCGCCGGCAGGTCGACGGTACGCTCACCAAATCAGCGGAGTAGAACCATGAAACTCGATGGCAGGAAGATTGCGATCCTCATAGCGCCGCGCGGCACCGAGGAGCCCGAGTTTGCCAAGCCCAAGGCAGCGGTTGAGGAGGCCGGGGGTGCGGTCACCGTCATCAGCCTCGGCACCGAGGATGCGCAGACGGTCAACAACGACCTCGACCCTGGCGCGACCTTTAAGGTCGACAGGGCGATTGGCAATGTATCCGCGGCCGAGTTCGATGCGCTCATCATCCCGGGCGGTGCAGTCGGAGCGGACAAGCTGCGCGGCTCCAAGGCTGTCGTGGCGTTCGTCCGCGACTTCTTCACCGCGGGCAAGCCCGTCGCCGCGATCTGCCACGCGCCGTGGGCGTTGATCGAAGCGGATGAAGTCGAGGGGCGAACGCTCACCTCCTTTCCCACGCTCCAGACCGACATTCGCAATGCGGGCGGCGCCTGGGTCGATCAGGAGGTCGTCGTCGACCAGGGGCTCATCACCAGCCGCGATCCCGACGATCTGCCAGCCTTCTGCGCCAAGCTCGTCGAGGAGTTCTGCAAGGGCGCGCAGGCAGACCGGGCATGACGGAGTTGAAGTCCTTTGCCTGCACGATCCGGGTCTTCGATCCGGCCAGCGGAGAGACCATCGTGGAGCACATTTTACCGGTCGACAGCCCGGATGCCGAGCATGCCGCCGCTTCGACGCTGGCCAACGCAGCGTCGTTCACGACCAAGACCGATGGTGATGCCGTCCGATCGGTCGCATTCTGCTGCACGGCCGTAAAGCCGCGTCGCTGACCAGATTGTGAGCACCCCGAGGAGCCGTTCATGAAAGCCGTCGTCTTCCATGCCATCGGTGACATCCGCATCGAGGATGTACCCGAGCCCGTCATCGAATCCCCAAAAGACGCGATCATCCGCCTGACCGCGTCCGCGATTTGCGGCACCGACCTCCACTTCGTCCGTGGCACGTTCAGCGGAATGAAAAAGGGGCAGATCCTTGGCCATGAGGGCATCGGTGTTGTCGAAAGCGTCGGCGCGGAGGTCCGGGACATCAAGGTTGGCCAGAGGGTGATCATCCCGTCGACCGTCGGCTGCGGCGAGTGCCAGTTCTGCGCCAAGCAGTTCTACGCGCAGTGTGACAACGCCAATCCGGCGGGCAAGCGCGCGGGCACCGCCTTCTTCGGCGGGCCCGAGGGTGCGGGCGGGCTGAAGGGGCTGCAGGCGGAGAAGGCGCGCGTGCCCTGGGCCGACGTCAACCTCGTGCCGATCCCGGATTCGATCAGCGACGATCAGGCGATCCTGATGAGCGACATCCTGCCGACCGCCTGGTTCGGCGCGGACTTGGCTCAAATCGAGCAGGGCGACCACGTCCTCGTGTTCGGCTGCGGTCCGGTCGGCCAACTTACCATTGCTTGCGCCAAGCTGATGGGCGGGCGCGTCATTGCGGTCGATCGCCTGCCCGATCGCCTCGACATGGCGCGGGCGCAGGGAGCCGAGGCCATAAACTTCGACGAGATCGACGTACCGGACGCGGTACTGAAGCTGACCGACGGTGACGGCGCACGCCGGGTGATCGACGCGGTCGGCGTCGACGCGCAGCATGCGCACGGCGGACCGGACGAGCCGGGCCTGCTCGGCAAAGCCAAGGAACTGGTCGAGCAGTACGCGATCGAACCCGCAGCGCGGAAGTTTGCCTCCCACTTCAAGGCCGGCGATAATCCGGGCCAGGTTCTCGACTGGGCGGTGGAATGCGTCGCCAAGGGCGGCACCATCTCGATCATTGGCGTCTACCCGCCCACCGACCGCACCTTCCCGATCGGTATGGCGATGAACAAGAACGTGACGCTGCGTATGGGCAACGCCAATCACCGCGCCTATTACGATGTGCTGCTCGACCATGTCGTAAGCGGCCGGCTGGACCCAGTGAAAATCCTCACGCAAGTCGAGCCGATGACCAACGCGATCGAAGCTTACAAGGCGTTCGACGATCGCCAGCCGGGCTGGATGAAGGTCGAGCTCGAACCTGCCAGCTGACCGGCATCGTCCACCACATACCGCTTGCCCCCCGGAGACCAAGCATGACCTATCTGCGCTACAGCGACGACATTGAGACCCCTGAGGAGAACGAGCAGGAGTCGATCGACGGCATCATCAAGGGTATGACCCAGGAGAGCCAGACCGTCGAAAAACGCGAAGGCCATGCGGTCCGCGCCAGCCATGCCAAGAGCACCGCCTGTGTCATCGGCGAGTTGACGGTCGCCGATGACCTGCCGCGCGAACTGGCTCAGGGGCTGTTCGCGCAGGCCGGCACCTTCCAGGTCGCCGTCCGCTTCGCACAGGGTCCCGGCGAGAACCTTGGCGACCGCGTGTCCACCCATCGCGGAATGGCGATCAAGGTGTTCGGGGTCGAGGGCGAGAAGCTGCCAGGCCACGAAGTCGACACCCAGGATTTCGTGTTCGCCAGCGGCACGACTTTCCCGGCAGGCACCCCGGCGGGCTTCCTAAGCCAGGCCAAGAAGATCGGCCTGACGACGCCGATGCCCGAAGGCGTGAAGAGCGCCGCTTCCTCGATCGCGCGCAACATCAACAAGGTGCTCAACGCAGTAGCTGGCGGTCCCAGCCCGACGCTCGACTTTTACGGCCACCCCTGCAGTCACCCGCTCGATGACTATTACTTCAGCCAATGCCCGATCCGCTACGGCGACTATGTTGCAAAGCTGGGGGCCTTCCCGGTCGCGCCAGAACAGCTTGCGCTGGACGACTGGCAGCTCGACCCGCACGAGGACGAGGACGGCTTCCGGCACGCTGCGATCGCCTATTTCGACGAGCATGACGCGGTCTTTGAACTGCGTGCCCAGCTCTGGGCCAATGCCGAGACACAGCCGATTGAGGACACTTCCGTAGAGTGGCCAGCGCAGGACAGCGAGTATCGCACCGTCGCTACCATCCGCCTGCCGCGGCAAGCGGCCTATGGCGCGGAGCGGGTGCGCTACTTCGACGAGGTGATGACCTTCCGGCCAGCACACAGCCTCGCCGCGCACCGTCCGCTCGGCGGCGTGATGCGTGCCCGCCTGCAGGTATATCGGGCGCTAAGCGCGTCTCGCCATCGTGAAAACGGCATCGACGAGCAGAATACGGGTTCAATCGATCAGATACCCGCGTAATTGCCTTTCAGAGCGGAATAGCCGCGCTCGGCGAAAACAAACGAACAATTAAGGACCATGATTTCCGACGCTTTCCGTGACCCTTCCTCGCTACCAGCCGAGCTCCGCTTCCTTGCTGGCGGGGGCGAAGCGACGCGCCTGATCGTGGAGCGTGATTGGTCTTCCCACCCGCTAGGACAGCCGGCAACCTGGCCGGACATCCTAAAATCAAATCTGAGCACCATTCTGAACTCGCCTCAGTCCATGATCCTGGCGTGGGGCACCAACGAGCTTACCTTCTTCTTCAACGAGACGTATTTTCCGCTGCTTGGACCCCGCCTGTCTTGGGCGATGGGTGCCCCGTTCCATGTCGTCTGGGCCGACGCCTGGGCGCAGGCGAAGCCGATCATCGACGACGCCTTCGCTGGTCGCAGCCAGCGGTTCACGGATTTGCCTTGGACGCTCGACACGGACCGAGGGCAGTCCAACACCTGGTTCACCTTCTCCTATTCGCGCGTTCTAGACGCCGGCGGAGAGGTCGCCGGGCTATTCATCCTGACGAACGAGACGACCGAGCGCGTTCTGGCGGATGCGGCTCTGCGGGGCAGCGAGGAACGCCTGCGCCTGGTCATCGAAGGTGCGCGCGACCACGTCATCTTCACGACCGACGCCGGCGGCGTCATCAACACTTGGTCCGCCGGTGCCGAGGCGGTTTTGGGCTGGACCGCGGAGGATGCGATCGGCCAGCCCGCCTCGATGATCTTCACCCACGAGGATCGCGCCAACGGTGCGGACATCCGCGAGATCGCCAATGCGGCGCGTGAGGGGTGCGCCGACGACGAGCGCTGGCATCTGAGCAAGGACGGGACGCGCGTTTTCCTGAACGGGTCGGTCCACCCCCTTCCCGTCGATGCGCAGGGACAGGAACGCGGTTTCATCAAGATCGCCCGCAACGAAACTGCCCGGTGGCAGGCGCAGAAGGACCTCGAGCGCCTGAACGCCAACCTCGAACAGCAGGTGACCGAGCGGACCGAGGACCGTAATCGCCTATGGCAGCTCAGTTCTGATCTCATGCTGATCGCCGGCTTCGACGGCAGTATTCAAGCGGTGAACCCGGCCTGGACGAGGATCCTGGGGTGGTCGGAAAGCGAGCTTGTCGGTCACCCCCTCTTCTCCCTGATCCATCCGGCCGACCTGGACCACACTGTCTCCGGTGCAGCTGGCATCGCGTCCGGCGAGGCCTATGCCCGTTTCGAGAACCGGTATCGACACAAGGACGGCAGTTACCGAGACATCGTCTGGAACGCGGGTCCGGGCGACGGCCAGATTATCGCGGTCGGACGCGACGCCACCGAGGAAAAGGCTGCCGCCGACGCGCTCGTCGCGACCGAAGCGCAGCTGCGCCAGGCGCAGAAGATGGAAGCCGTCGGCCAGTTGACCGGGGGGCTTGCGCACGACTTCAACAATCTCCTCACCGGCGTGATGGGCAATCTCGAGCTGCTCCAAATGCGGCTCACCCGCGGCAAGCTCGACGACGCCGAACGCCTTATTCTAGCTGCTCAGGGGGCTGGCCGGCGCGCCGCGGCTTTGACGCAGCGCCTTCTCGCCTTCTCCCGGCGGCAGACGCTCGATCCTCGTCCGACGGACGTGAACAGGCTGATCCTCGGCATGGAGGATCTTCTCCGTCGCACGGTCGGTCCGCTGACCGACGTCGAGACGGTAGGCGCCGCCGGACTATGGCCGGCAATGATCGACGGGACGCAGCTGGAAAGCGCGATCCTCAATTTGTGCATCAACGCGCGAGACGCGATGCCGAATGGCGGACGGATCACGATCGAGACGGCGAACAAGTGGCTGGACGAGCGGGTGGCGCGCGAGCGCGATCTGCCGCCGGGACAGTATCTCTCCATCTGCGTGTCGGACACGGGAACCGGCATGACCGCGGAGACAATCGAACGGGCGTTCGAACCGTTCTACACGACCAAGCCGATCGGGCAGGGCACCGGTCTTGGGCTGTCGATGATCTACGGCTTCGCTCGCCAATCACATGGACAGGTACGAATATACTCCGAGATCGATCAAGGCACGACGATCTGCATCTATCTGCCCCGTTACGCGGGCGATGCCCTGTTGCTGGAAGAAGAGGAGGCGATCGCCAGCGCCGCCGCCGCTGCGGGCGAGACGATCCTCGTGGTCGATGACGAAGCCACTATCCGCCACCTCATCGACGAAGTGCTCGACGAGGAGGGCTACACCGTGATCGGTGCGGCGGATGGCGCTGCCGGGCTCAAGGTGCTGCAGTCGGGGGCGAAGATCGAGTTGCTGATTACCGACGTTGGCCTTCCCAATGGGATGAACGGCCGGCAGGTCGCGGATGCGGCACGCGCGTTGCGACCTGGGCTCAAGGTCCTCTTCATTACTGGCTACGCCGAGAATGCGGCGGTCGGGAATGGCCATCTCGAGCCGGGCATGGAATTGCTGACCAAGCCGTTTACAATCCAGGCACTGACGTCAAAAGTGGCGGACATGATGCGCGGTGGAACGGCTGGGTAGGCCCGCTCGCGAAACATGCAGGATGCCGATCCAGCGACGTTCGGAAGGCGCTGCTCGCAGGTCGAACGGCGTCGGAACGCAGGCTTTGGTCGCAGACAAGGGGTTGGCCATAGCTGCGGATGGCCGAAGGTTCGACCGCCGCCTTTAGCGGGTCGCATTCACGTAGCGGACGATCAAAGCTCGTCCGTCCGGGCTATGGTCCTGACCCTCTATGCGATCGGCCACCCGCCTCCCCGGCTTGACGAAGATATTGGCATCGCAGCGGCTTTCCGCCGGGCTATAGCCATTCCGATACGCCAGCGTCGCTCCCCCGCGCTGAGCTGGCCGCGCCGCAACGGCGACGATCCGGATCGTGCCATGCGCGCCAAGCAGCGCGGCGTAGGAGGGCACATCGACGGACAAGGCCCGGATCACGAGCGGGCGGCGGTCGATCGTAAGCCGGGATTGCGCGAGCACGCGGCCGGCGAATGCATGTGCCTCGGCGGGGCTGATCTGCTTATCGCCATTGCGGTCGAGCGCGCGGATAAGCCGGCCGGCGACCTGCGGTCCAGCGGTCAACTCCAGCTCTAACCCGACCTTACCCGGCGATAAGGTCAGATAGGCGTTCTGCACGACCTCGTGCACCGGGTGGGCAGAGACCGCACCAGTCACCATTGCCGCTGTCAGCGCCAGCGTCGTTCGGAGCGCCTTCAACGTAGCTTCGTCCATGCCGAGCCATATTCATTTGTCGGATCGCGGAACATGTTGTGCGCGTGATTGGTGGCGTCGCCGTCCATGTCCTGCGGCGAGAATTCGATCAGCACGCGCGGACCTGTGATGCGGTAGTAGGCAGCACCGAGCGGCGATGTCGCTCCCCACCAACCGAAATAGGTCTGGTCCAGCGTCGCGCGTATTGCAGCCACCTGCGGAGCCAGGTCGTCCGCGTTGAGGAAGTCGAGCCGCGCTTCGATCAGCCGAAGGAATTGCTGCTTCTGCACCGGGGTCATCGCACTGCCCGGCAGGCCTTCGGGCTGGAGTACCTGGCCATCATGACCAGGACCAAGCACGAGATCGATTTTCTGCGTTGAGCGGACTGCCAATTTTGTCTGACCGGGCGTCAATGCCCGCATCAGCGCCTGCGCCTGGAGGACCTCGTTCTCGACAATGTAGATGCGCCTGCCGTTGCGGATGAACTTCAGCGGTTCGCCGCCGGTGAGGCTAGGCGACAACGTGACGTGCGGCCCCGCCACGGTAGCGTTGATCGCCAGGTGATGTCCTCCGAACTGGAGCGTCCAGACACGGTCGAGCGACGGCATGCCAACCATGCTGACGAAGTAGCGATCTGCTCCGAACATCGCGGGCTCTTTGCGAGCAAGGATGTCGTCGGCTTGCATCTGCTCGATGACCATCTCCATGCCTTGCGGACTCAGCACCGCCCGCAGCAGCGCAGTCAGGCGGCCGCGCTGGAGCGCCGTCAACTTGCCCCAGGGCGCGCCCGCACGTGGCACGAAGCCAGTTGGAAAGTTGGACCATTTCACCCGCTGCGCCCCATCCGAAAACGGAAACAGCACGGCCTTTCGCTGCGACGCATCGAGGCTGCCCAGAAATTCCTGCGCTGCCGTGACGATGCGGCGCGATTGATCGTCAGGAGCCTCCGAGTGGATCAACGATCCCGGCGCGCCGTCACCGACGGGTGTGGAAACGGGCGGACCGCCCCTGCCGCAGGCTGAAAGCATGGCAAATGCGGTAATAAAGGAAAAGGACTGACGACGCTTCATCATCAGACTCTTCCTGACGGATGCGCTAACCGCAAGCCGCCTTATCAGAACCGGTCCAATCACTTGGCGCACCTCGCAGATATGCGGACGCCGCTCTCGCGGCTGGTCGACCCATACCCGGACGTTCAGGCCGCCCTACCGGCTTTCCAGAAGCTGACATTCGTTCAGACGAAGCGGCACGACCGCAAATGGGCCGGTTGCCGACAGGCGGATTTTGGGTGCCCTTAGGTGCAAAGCGGTCATTCGTTTGGGAAAGGCACGAAGCGGCTAATTCCTGGAAATCGCCGGCTGTCTAAACACGCCACTGCATATGGCAACCATGACACCGGTCCGAGAGCCGGTTAGCATGGGGCATGAGCGACGAAGTTGAAGTTTTTGTGGGACGCATCCCGGTGCCGGACGCCGGATATATGGCGTGGCAAGCATTCGCGGATATGATTTTCGCTCAAACGGATTTCTACAGGAAGCCTACAAAAATCGCTCACCGCGTGGTGCGGCAGGTGATCGGCCCTTACTACGACTTTGACAAGTCACCTGAGTTTTATCGCTATCTGCTCGCACCCGCTTCGGTCGTGCGCAAACGCCTCCTCATCCAGGGCTACACACCCGAGCATTGCGAGCGCGCTTGGGATTTGGCCCGCCAAGAGCAAACGGCGTCATATTTAAAGCATTGCACGAATGACGACGGCGACGTCGTGCAGCAGCTCCGCATGCTGGAAAAACTTACGTTCCCCGAGTGGCTGCAGCTTATCAGAGACGAAGTGGCATCGGGTCGAAAGTCCATCGGCGGCCGCTTGAATCCGTGGCACTTCGGAAGCTTGCTCAGCGCCCCCGGCGATATCTTCGTCCAGCTGGCGCTGCTCATTGAAGCTCTTCCAGCCGCGCCCGTCTGGATGGATTGTACGGCCCTTTACTCCGAGAATGACGATACTCGTACACTGCATCAGGTGGCGCACGACGAAGAGGCGGAATACACGGATTTTCTCAGCGGTAAAATTATTGTCCTGACAGAGGGAAAATCCGACACACGCATCATCACCGCCGCATTGCGCGCCTTCTATCCCGAGTATGCTGATGCCTATCAATTCTTAGATTTTGAGGAATTCAAGATTGAAGGAGGTGCTTCACTCTTGGCGAGGATGATCAAGGTATTATCCGGCGCTCGCGTTCAAAACCGAATGCTGGCTTTGTTCGATAATGATGCCGCAGGTGCCGATGCTTATCGCTCGCTTGCGGGGGTTCGTTTTCCGCCGAACGTTCGACTGATGCTTCTACCGGACACCAAGCTTGCCGCAAGCTATCCCACGCTGGGGCCAGCGGGCCTGAGCCGCATGAATGTTAACGGCTCCGGTGCCCCAATCGAGTTATACTTGGGTCGCTCCTCCCTGAAAGAACAAGGCGGGAAACTCAGACCCGTCCGCTGGAGCCAGTGGATCGAGAATGTTGGCCGCTATCAGGGTGTCATCCGGGATAAGGAATCGGTGTCGCGCGCTTTCGAGGCAGCGCTCGAAGGAACCCGTTCACCCCCGTCGTTGCGCAGATGCTTTCCAGAGATGAACCAGTTACTGCAAACCATCTTCTCAGCTTTCGAGGATCGCCAGCCGCCCATTCTCTAGCCACGTAACGGCTCGGGCTGCGACCGAGCCTCTTTCGCCCAATCCCGGTCGTTCAGCGTCGCAATCGTACTACCCGAAGCCTGCCGTTGGTTCATTTTCGACGGCAAAGGTTGGCCTGACGAGGCCTGGGACATTTCTGCCGTTTCCTAGCGACGTGTCGGCCGACAGATCTCGCGAATAGCCGGCATCCGACGTCTGCCATATCCTCGGCTCCTGCGAGGCGTCTTTCACAGCCTAATTAGATATTTTCCGTCCCAAACTACTCGAAGGGGCTGGGCACCGCCACGGGGCGATACCCGAGATCGGCATAGAGTCGCACGCGAGCCTCGCCTTGCGGCGTCGTCTGCCAGCCTCGTGGTGGCAGCTCACGACCTTCTGCTGGCGCGCCGAGCGAACGAACCAGCCGCTCTCCACCAGCAGGTGTGTAGATGGCGAGCAGCCGCGCTGTCGCGCTCGTTATCCTATGCGCCGTGGCCGTGCCGCGCGGCACGAACACGAAGTCGCCCTTGACGGCGCGCTCAAGGCGATCGCCGATCAAGAATTCGGCCTCGCCGTCAAGAACGTAATACATCTCATCGGTGTCCAGATAGACGTGGACCGCTGATCCTGCACCTTGCGGAAGCAGTTGATCGAATACGCTGTAGCTTCCGTCCGTTGCCGCGCTGTCCGCCAGGACGGTCCAGAGGCTGCCGTCGTACCAATAGGTTGGAGCGCTATCGGCGCTGGTCGCGAAGGGTTGGACGGCCGCTTCTGGGAGTGGCTTCGTCGCCATGTTGTCGGGCCCTGGCGGATCGGCGGCGGGGAGGCCCAGGATCGGGATTTGCCCATAATCTCGCGAAAGTTGCTCGACCAGGCGTCGCGGCGGAAGCGGCAAGTCTGCAGGCGGTAGTTCGTTGCGCTCTGCAGGACGCGAAAACCCCATGACGAATAGCTCAAAGCCGGCGGGCAGGTAGAAGTTGAGCAACTGCGTGCCTGGCGCATCGACCACGAAGGAATGCTCGGCAAATCGCGGCACTCCGACGAAACAGCCCGGACCCGCCGAAATCATCTGCCCTCCCGCCTGGAAGCTGCAATGGCCGCTGACGACGTACAAGCCTTCGTCGGTGGGGTGGGCGTGCGTGCACGGGCCGCCGCCACTATCCGTTACGAGCTGATCGAGCAGGCAGAAGCTGTTGTTGCTGCGGATGCCCGATGCCATCACGCGCCACAGATTGCCGATCGCCCAGAACGCAGGCACATCGTCGGGTCGGGAGATAAAGCCGGTAGGCTTCATCGAATTTGTAAGTCCAGGCATGGTGACGTCTCCGGTTCGGAGCGTCTCGAATGCCGTATGGAGGCCGATCCGCTATAACAGGATCTTGCTATTTTGGCAGCTACCGGTTTGGTCGGGCTGACCACGTGTGGCTGGACCTCACATGCGAAGAAGGAATAGGGGACGCGATCAAGCCTTTCGATGACGATGGAGATGTAGTCTTCACGGGGCGTTATCCCGCGCGATGAGGTTGTTCGATCATTCATTCCGCCATGACTCGATCAGGCAGACCCGGATATCTCCAGCCGTACGATGCATGTCGCACGGAACCGAGCGCATCGATGTCGAGCATGACGGTGAGATCGGCCTCGTCCTGAACATGACTACCGGTCACCAGGTGTCTGGTCGGATCGACCGACAATTCTGCGCCGAAACTCCTGTGGTCAACTCGGTTACGGTGATGCCACCGGGTCGCCGGTTTCGGTTCGAGATTGAGGGGGAATGTCGCGTGCTGGCGCTGACGCTTCCGATCGCCGACCTTGATGACGAAGTGATGGGCGAGGGCATGGTTCGACCGCGAGTAAATGTAGTGGATATCCCGCTGGCTGCCCTTGTGTGGCGAACGGCGACGTCTACCGAGGAAGCGCGACCTGCGGCGCTCATGGAGCTTGCGGCCTATCTCTATCATCCACCGGACTCGCAGTGTCGGCGGATCGTAGGGGGCCTTCCTCTAGCGAGGCTACGTCGCGTAACTGATGCCGTAGAGAGCGGCCTCGCTGGATCACTCCCTCTTGCTTATCTAGGGCTCAAACCCAATCAGCGGGTTGAGGCGGAGTGGCTTTCCTGATTCACTGCGCGTGGATCATGGGAGGTTTGG
>NZ_JBWKTR010000009.1:0-178333 GCF_059420425.1 Sphingomonas sp. GW821-FHT04B01
GCTTGCCGCCAACTTCCTCTCAGGCGTGGCGCTCGCAACAGCTCTCGCGTTCTGGCTGTGAATGAGTCTGAGCCCTAGTGCGCGATCGACGTCGTCGGCCGCCGCATCGCCGTCGTCGCCGTCCTGCTCGTGGCGGCGCCGCACGCTCGCCTTGAGATCGCGGGCCAGCGCGCGCGCATCGCGGGCGAAGGCGGCGTCGGGATCCTCGCCGACGGTGACCGCGACGCTGGTCACATCGCTCACCTTGGTGACGGCGCTGGTCAGATCGGCGGCCTCGGTGTCGCGCTGCGCGGTCGCGGCCTGGATTACGGCGGCATGCTGCACGTCGCCGCGGGTGGCGGCGACCGCGGCCGCCGCGACCAGCACCGCCGGATCGGTCGGGCTGACCGCCTTCGGCGGGGCGGTGTCCCTGACCGGATCGATGTCGATCGCGCTGAGATCGATCGGCGTGCCGCCGACGCTGATGAACGCCTGCACCGAGGCGGCCAGTTCGCGCGCGATCTGCGCCACCGCCTGTCCGTGCCGGGTGGGATCGCCGGTGTGCATCATCTCGACCAGATGCAGCTGCGCCTTGAGGTCCTGCAGTTTCTGGCTGGCATGCGCGCGCGCGATCTCCGCGTCGCGCTTCACCGCGCGCAGCGTTTCCAGCGTCTCGCTCGCCCCCGAAACCTTGTGCGCATCCGGGCGATGCACGGGATGGGGCTGTTGCGGATCGATGCGGTTGGGATCGGGGGCGCCGGCATCCACCGTGCCGTCGCTCACCGACACGTCCTGGACCGGCGCGATCGGCGCGATGCCGAACTGCTGCGGATTGGCGGAAACCGCCGGCGAGGCGCTGCCTATCTTCATGGATCCATCATAGGATGGAATCCGGAACCGCGGAAACGCGGCCGGCGCCGGCGCGCCCGACGGCACGCCGGACCGCGGCATGGCCTACCCGGCCACGCCGCGGCGTCAGATCAGAATACGGTCGCGATGATGCCCGCCCAGAGCGCGGCGGCGATCGGCAGCGCGATCAGGATGCCATGCGCCCCAAAGGGGTGACGCTCGGCTTCGGGGTAATTGAAAATACGCATCAGAACCTCTCCCAGCGTTTTCGCCTTAGGAGGTTAACGTACCAATTTGGGAAAGAGGTTCAAGGGGTAGACGGATCTTTTGTTTTTTTGGCATGGGTCACCCGCACCGCATTGCAGCGACAACATCTCGAAATCGTCGTCCCGACCCTCGCCGTGGCAGGCTTGTGCTGCCATCGGTGGATGCCGTGCCGGCAGAGAAATCTCAGCACGCAAACGCCTCACCTTGCTTGGGCTATCCTTATCCAAACACACGGGTTTTACCAGCCATCACGGGTCTATCGCGTCTCAAAACGGGGCGATGCGCGGTACCGCGGCGATGGCCGCCGGGACGGTGAAAGTAGGGCGATGGCGGGGTGTCCGGGCGCTGCACGAACGTCCGTACCGCGGCGCGGTTTTTTTCGAGGCCGGATGCTACGGGAACGTTTTCGTGGTTCGGGTATGGCCGATGACGACTGTGAACCGACTCCCGCCACCATGGCGGCGAGCCCTTCATGGTTAACAGCACCGCCTGAAGCGCGGCATATTCATGACAGGACACGGCAAGTTATGTCGGTTTTGGCAAGTTTCTGTTCGGCAAGCCAAAGGATCAATTTTAGAGTCTGAAGTTGACACAATGTTTCCTCTTCGTCCATTGCTTCTCCGTTAGGTACCGGAACTCGGTATCGGATGACGGGGGTCATATGAAGGTGGGAAATAGCATGCCGCAGGGCCGGCGGGTTCGTGTGCGCGCGCTGCAGACGAGTGCCATGCTCGGGGCATTATTGGTTGCGGGACCGGCATTTGCACAATGTTCGCCTGATCCGACGACCGCCAAGGGCACGACGACGTGCACCGGCACCGACACCGACGGCCTGACCGTCGCCACGACGGACACCACGGTCGTCGTCGCGGCCAATGCGACCGTGCGCCCGGGCAATGCGGCTGCGGCGATCCTGTCGCGATCGACCGGCGCCACGTTCCAGATCAGCGGCCGCGTCGATGGCGGCACCGACAAGCCGGGGCTGTTCGTCACCACCGAGCCGCCGAACACCTATGTCGTCACCGGGCCGTGCGATCCCTATGCCGGCGCCTCGCTCAATTACGTCTGCCCGCCGACCGGCAGCACGCAGACGAGCTATTCCCCGGCCAGCGCCACCATAACGGTGCTTGCCGGTGCGACGGTGACGGGCGCGCAGGGCATCCTGATCCAGCGCGAGGCGAGCAACACCAAGGGCTATATCTCCGCCCGCCTCATCAATGCCGGCACGATCACCGGTACGGCAGGGCTCGCAGTGGTCGCCGACCAGACGAGCTTCAGTTCGCTGTCGGTCGACAACGCCAAGACCGGCACGATCGGCGGGATCATCGGTGCAGTGTCCTATGTCACCAACGCCGGCGTCATCGACGGCGGCAGCAACGGCGCGCTTGCCTCCTCGACGTCGGGCATGGGTGTCGCCAACACCGGACGGATCGTGTCGAGCGGCCAGTCGACGACGATCAACGGCACCGGTTCCATCAACGTGACCAATGCCGCCGGCGCGACGATCGGTGGCGGTGCCACCGCGATCCGCACCACCGGCGCGCTGTCGCTGACCAATGCCGGCACGATCAACGGCGCGGTGATCTCGACCGCCGCGGCGGGCACCGCCAGTACCATCGACACCCGCGTCGGCACGATCAACGGCGATCTCACGCTGGGCGCCGGCGACGATACGTTGCGCGCTCGATATGATGCGAAGACGGGCAAGATCGGTTCGATCACCGGCGCGATCGATGGGGGCGGCGGTACCAATACGATCACCATCGCCGTCGACGGTGACACGACGTTCGGCAAGACGGTGCTGCCGACCAATTTCCAGCGTCTCGGCATCGACTTCGACAAGAATGCGGTGGCGACGCTGGCGGCGGACTTCACCACCGGCACCGCGATCCAGCTCAGCGGCTACGGCACGCTGCTCAATAAGGCAGCACTCGTCACCACCGGACCGGCGGTGACTAGCATCTTCTACGGCGGCGCGAGCGTCACCAATCAGGGTTCGGTCGCCGCGACGCTGACGGATGCGAACACCTATGCCGTGACGACGGGGGCGACGCTGACCAACAGCGGCACGATCACCGCCAACGGCGGTTCGGGCGCGTCGGCCGGCAGCCTCGCCAACAGCGGCACGATCCGCTCCAGTTCGGCGACGGGCGCCATCATATCCGGTTACTCGATCGCCTCGACCAACAGCGGCACGATCGCCGGCGACACCGGTCTGGTGCTGTCCAGCGGACGCCTGGTCAACAGCGGCACGATCTCCGGCGACACGACGGGCGTGAAGATCGGCTATGCGACGCTGATCAACGGCGCGACGGGGACGATCACCGGCGGCACTGCAGCAATCGGCAGCAGCGGTTCGGGGGTGGTGATCGCCAATGCCGGCAAGATCACCGGAACGGTCAATCTTGCCTCGTCCTCCCTCTATGATTCGAGCGACGACGTGTTCGTCGACGATGGCGGCACGGTTTCGGGAGCGATCCGGCTGGGTGGCGGCGACGACCAAATGGTCGTCGATCTGACCAGCGACGCATCGCGCCCGCTGGCGGGCGCTGCGGGCGGCGTCGATGCCGGTGCCGGCTGGGACACGCTTCGCTACC
Source organism: Sphingomonas sp. GW821-FHT04B01 (assembly GCF_059420425.1). Taxonomy (NCBI): domain Bacteria; kingdom Pseudomonadati; phylum Pseudomonadota; class Alphaproteobacteria; order Sphingomonadales; family Sphingomonadaceae; genus Sphingomonas; species Sphingomonas sp. GW821-FHT04B01. Next base: position 3,693 of record NZ_JBWKTR010000009.1, read on the forward strand.
GGGTCAAGGCGGATGCGAGTGCCGCGCTGGCCCTGTCGAACGGGTTCGAGGCGCTCGCCTATGAGGTGAGCAACGGCGCCAAGCTGGCGCTGACCGCCGCCACCCCGCTCACCACGACGATCGGTCTGGTCGGCGACGGCGCGGTGACGCTGAACGGCTCGCTCTCGATCACCGACCGCAACCTGATCGATGCCTCAATCCGGACGACCGATCAGCTGACCGGTGCAGGCACCGGGCCCGACCGCAAGCTGACGATCATCAACGCCGGCACGCTGGCGCTGACCGCCACCAAGCAAAATTATTATTACCCGCCGCTTGCCGCGATCAATGCGGATACGGCCGACGTCACCAACAGCGGCACGATCTCGGTCACCGATAACGGCGGCCATTATTATCCGGCGGTCGCGATCCTGGGCGGCAAGACCGTCACCAACAGCGGCACCATTACCGACACGCCCGGATCGAAGGCGACCGGCGTCAGCGGCTTCGCCACGCTGAACAACAGCGGCACGATCCGCGTCGACGGCGTCGCCGCGCAGATCGGCTATTATCGCTCGGCCACGATCACCAACAGCGGCCTGCTCGAGAGCCGCCAGGCCAGTGCGGTGACCCTGGGCGGCAGCGGCAGCGTCGTGACCAACGAAGCGGCAGGAACGATCAAGGCGGCGACCGCGATCGACCTGTCGGACGGTGGGCTGATCGTCAATCGCGGGACGATCATCGGCAATATCGCGACATCGGGTTATGGCTATGGCAATGCCGCCTATGTCGCCGATGGCGGTACGCTAACCGGCAATCTGACGTTCGGGTCGGCTAATGACGTCTTCGTGCAGACCGGCACGACCACCGGCGTCACCGGGACGATCGACGGGGGCGGGGGCTTCAATGTCTGGGGCTTCTCGCGCAAGGCGAGCGACACGGTCGCGCTCGACACGCGCGGCGGGATCAATTTCCAGTCGACCTATGTCGAGGCGCTCGGCGCCGACACCCGCGTCACGCTGACCGCGGCGAAAAACTTCGCCGACACCGTCTACCTCCAGGGCGACGGCACGATCGTCAACGAAGCCGCGATCGACGGCGCGGTGCGAACCTATCTGCCCGTCTCGATCACCGGATTGGGCCAAAGCGGCAAGCTGACGGCGCTGGTCAACCACGGCACGATCCTGGGTGGTGTGGGAGGCGAAATCCAGTCGTTCAGCAACAGCGGCACGATCGGGAGCGCCGCGCTGGAGGCGGATACCATCTGGCAATGGGGAGACAAGACAGCGCTGGCATTCGATAACAGCGGCACGATCAATGGGGGCACTTATACCGGAGTGAGCCTGCGAGGCACGGCGTTGACCGGCGTTTCGGCAACCAACAGCGGCACGATCAGCGGCGGCTTGGACGTATGGGCGACGTTCGCACAACAAGACACGCCGGCACCGATCACGATCACGAACGGCGGTACGATCACGTCGACCCGTTACGAAGCGCTGTCGATCGGAGTCAGCGACCCTGATTACCTGCAGACGGTGGACGGATCGACCACATCCGCAGCAAACGGGCCGGTCGCCATCACTCTGACCAACGGCGACAACGGCACCATCACTGCCTCTGGTTCGTCCGGGGTCGGCGTTTCGCTGTATCTGCCAAACGCCGCCACCGGTTCGACCTATGCGATCACCAACAGCGGCACGATCCAGGCGACCGGCGCCGGCCAGTCTGAAACCTACACCGACTGGAACGGCAAGACCCACGTCTACGATACGCCCGCAATCGCGCTGGCGATCGACGCCGGCAGCGCCACCGGGACGATCGTCAACAGCGGCATCATCCAGGCGACCGGCACCAACGCCGTCGCGCTGTTTGCCAACGGCAAGCTCGACCTTACCAACAGCGGCACGATCCGCGGTGGCACCGGCACCGTCCTAGCTGCCGACGACGAGTTCGTGCAGGACATCGCTTCGACATCGCTCGCCGGCGCGATCCAGACGGTGGGAAGTGCCGCCAACCGGATCGTCAACACCGGCACGATCATCGGCTCGATCGGCCTCGGCGCCGGCGACGACCGGATCGAGAACCGCGGGCGGATCGACGGCAACGTCTTCCTCGGCGCGGGCGACGACACCTTCCTGCAGCGGATCGATGCGGTGCTCAACGGCACCGTCGATGGCGGCGAGGGTAGCGACAGCCTGATCGTCGAGGCGAACGTCGACGGCACGATCAACGGCGACCAGTTCGTCAATTTCGAGCGCTTCACTCAGACCGGCAGCGGCAAGGTGAGCTATGCGGGCAATTTCAAGCTTGAGACGATCGGCCTCTCCGACTCGACGGTGAACGTCGCGGCGGGCCAGACGCTGGCCAGTACCGGTCCGGTGACGATCACCGGCGGCAATGGCGCGGAGACGGTGACCAACGCCGGCACGATCGCCGGCACGGTCGATCTCGGCGCAGGCGACGACCGCGTCGTCAACACCGGCACGATCAACGGCGCGGTGCTGCTCGGCGCGGGCAACGACAGCTTCGTCGAAGGTCCGGGCAGCCGCGTCGTCGGCGGGGTCGATGGCGGTGAGGGCGACGACCTCTACACCGTCCAGCTCGCCGGCGACCGGACCGGGATCGGCCAACGCAGCAACTTCGAACGGCTGTCGGTCGAGGGCAGCGGCACGCTGGGGCTGAAACTCGACCAGAACTTCCAGTCGGTCGTGCTCACCGGCGCCGGGCTGAACGTCGCGCTCAACGGCTTCACCATCGGCCGCGTCATCGGGTCGGACACGGCCGAAACGCTGACGAGCGACGGCGACATCGCCGCGGTGTCGTTGGGCGGCGGCAACGACGAACTCGCGCTCGGCACGGCGCGCGCCAGCGGCGTCTACGACGGCGGAGCGGGCACCGACCTGCTGCACTTCACCGGCAGCGGCCCGGTCACGCTTGCCGGCACCGCGACCGGGTTCGAGCGCGTCGCGCTCGACGGCAAGGCGCTGACGATCACCGGGACGCTCGGCACGCGCGACGCCGCGCTGGCCTTCGGCGACGGCGGCAATGCGGTGACGCTCGCCAAAGGCGGCACGCTCGCCGGCACGATCGACCTCGGCGCGGGTAACGACAGCTTCCGCCTCGTCGCGGGCAGCACGTTGCGCGGCACCGTCTCGGGCGGCGCCGGCACCGACACTGCGACCGTCGAGATCGCCGACAACCAGACGCTCGACGGCAATACGCTGCGCAACTTCGAGATACTGGCGAGCGAGGGCAAGGGCACGCTGACGCTGACCGGAGCGCAGCGCTACGACCGCGTCGTCGCCAACACCGATCTGGCGGTCGCCGCCAACGGATCGCTCACCACGCAGACCGTCACGCTCGGTGCGGGCGGGCGCCGCCTCGCCATCGCCGGCGGCTTCAACGGCGCGGTGCAGGGCGGCGCGGGCACCGACACCGTCCAGGTCTCGGGCGGCAGCGAGGCGGCGCCGGTCGTCTTCTCGCGCGTCGCCAGCGTCGAGGCGTTCGGCATGACCGGCGGCTTCGCCCGGATCTACGGCGATGCCGCGCTCGGTGCGGTGACGCTGTCAGGCGGGCGGCTGGTCGGGCAGGGCGGATCGACGATCAGCGCCAGCCAGATCGCCGTCGGGTCGAATGCGACCTTCGGGTCGGCGGGCATTGTCACCGGCAATGTCGCGATCGCCGGCACGCTCAGCCCCGGCGCCTCGCCGGGAACGATGACGGTCAACGGCAACGTCGCGCTGGCCGCCGGCTCGGTGTCGCTGTTCGAGCTCACCCCGACCGTCTCGGACAAGCTGATCGTCAACGGCGCCGTCGCGATCGCGCCGGGGGCGACGCTGCGCATCGTCCCGCAGGGCACGCTGCGCCCGGGCACCTCCTACGATCTGATCACCGCAAGCGGCGGCATCACCGGCAGCTATACGACGGTCGACAAGCCGAACAGCGTGTTCGGCTTCCTGATCCAGCGTGCCGACCGGATCCAGCTGCTCGGCCAGTTCCTCGACAATCCGGCAGCCGGCGCGCAGGCGTCGCGCAGCATCGCCTATCTCAACGCCGCATTGCAGGTGCAGCCGTCGACCAGCGCGCTGTTCGACGCGGTGCCGTCGCTGCTCACCGCGAGCGGCGCGTCGAACGCCCCGGCCTTCGCGCGGCTGACGCCGGAGCCTTATGCCGCGGCGACGCAATTGGGCATCGACCAAGCGCTGAGTCTCGGCGACGTCGCGCGCGGCCCCGGCTTCGCCACCACCCGGCGCGAGGAGGTCGGCGCCTTCACCTTCGCGCAGGGCATCGGCCAGTGGCACACGCTGGGCGGCGACCGCGCGGCGGGCACCGCCGAGGCGCGCAGCAGCGGCTATGGCTTCCTCGGCGGGATCGGCGTCGGCGACCGCGACTGGTCGGTCGGCGTGTTCGCCGGCTATCTCGACAGCCGCCAGCGGCTCGCCGCGCTCGACGCGCGGACACGCACCGACGGCTTCGTCGCCGGCCTGCACGCCCGTTATGCGGAGGGGTCGATCCGGCTGTCCGCGTCGCTGCTCTACGAGGGCGGCGATGCGCATACCGCGCGCGCGCTGCCCAATGCGCTCACCGCGACCAGCGACTATCGCCTGCACAATTGGGTCAGCGACCTGTCGGCGGGCTATGCGGTCGCGGTCGGCGGGGAATGGGCGGTGACGCCCAGGATCGGCATCACCGCGATCCGCACGACCCGCGATCGCGTCGTCGAACAGGGCGGCGCGTTCGCGCTGACCGTCGCGCAGAACCGCCACGCGGCGACCTTCGCCGATGCCGGTGCCGGCTTCGCCCGCGCCGACACGTCGGACGCCGCCTTCCGCCCCTATGTCGGTTTCGGCCTGCGCGCGCAGCTGCAGGGCCGCAAGCCCGAGGCGTTCGGCGGCTATGCCGGTGCACCGCTGGTCCTCGAAGCCTTCGGGGCGCAGCGTGCGCCGCTGGTCGGCACCGTCTCGGCGGGGGTCGGCTATCGCCTCAACGACGGCATCGAGCTGTTCTCGACCGTCGAGGCGCAGACCGGCCGCGAGGACCATCGCGAGAGCATCGCGACGGGCGTCCGCCTGCGCTTCTGACCCGGCGAACGCCGGTCCTTTGGGCCGGCGTCCGCACCATTTCATCCCGCGGGACGGCTGCGGTTGCATCATTCGGCAAGTTTGTTCGTAGCTTGCCACTCGCATGCTGCGACCGCGAAGGAGCCCGTGATTGTCCGACCCGTCCGCGCCGATCGACTATGCGCAATTGGCGCAAACCGAACTGGATCTGGCCGCCCGTTCGCCGAGCACGGCGCGCCGGCGCGCGCACCTCGATCAGGCGGCGATCTTCGCGACGCTGGACGAACGGCAACGCGCCGATCGCGACGATGGCGACCGCTCCGCCGGGTGAGCCGACCCAGTGACGGCTGTCAGGAGATGATCTGCCTATCGCGGAAGAGCCTCCCGGCCGGCTTACAAATCTCGTCGCTCGATCAAGCCACCTTAAGGTTCCTTAAGCTCACTTATCTTGTTGCTACAAGATTTTAGCCCCGTAATTGCACCATCTTAAGGAACCTTAGGACTCGTCTCAACGGCAGTTTTCTGCATTTTTCCAGACACTTGACGCCACGGCCCGCCGTGTAGGGTGTGCAAAAAACAGGAACTTCCCGCCGTCTGTTTCCGTGCTTTTCCGACCTCTCGTCCGGATGGCTGGCGTAGACCTGGGAGAGGCGAACGTATGGCGACCAATCGCGCAATCATGCAGGTCGAGGCGTGCGCAGATCCGATGCCGCGGTGCACCGACGACGGCCGACCGCCGCTGCCGATGCTGCGCCCGTCTTACATTTTGTTGCGAGGCGCCGGCGCCGCAACCCGAGGCCCCTTGCCCGGATTGTAGGACCATGGTCCCACAACATCCGCATCACCGGCCGGGACAGGCCGGGATGCCGCAAGGAGAGACATGATGGCCTATATGCTGCTCGCCGGTCTGGCGCTCGGCGCTGCCGGCGCCACGCTCGGCATGACCGTGGATCATCGCACGCAGCTCGATCACCATAGCGGCCGCGTCGCCGTCACCTATCGTGGCGATGTCGCGATCCACCACAAGCAGGTCGGCACCGCGCCGGGCGGCGGTCGCAGCGCGACGCTGCGCTGCGACTGGACTGCGAAGATGACCGTCGCCCGCCACGCGACCGGCACCGGCGGCTCCAGCATGACCCGCCATATCGCCGATACGCCCGCGATCGCCGGCACCCGGCCGGGCTGGTGCATCACCAACCGGTCCGCGATCAGCGAGGAGGTCGCCAGCCGCGCCGGCGACATGCAGCGCCATCTGGTGACGGTCGCCGAAGAGGATCATGCCGCCTTGCGGGCCGAACTCGACCGGTTGCACGGGGCGGAACGCACCGGATGATGCGCATGCGGGCAGTGCTGCTGACCCTCGCCGCGGCGGCCCCCGCCGCGGCGCAGGACGTGCCCTCCGCCGGCGTGACCGCGAGCGCGGAAGTGACGAGCGACGAGGTGCGGCGCGGACTGAGCTGGAGCGGCGGCCGCGCCGCGGTCGCCGGCGAGCTGCGTGGCTCGCGCGGCGCGCTCGACGCGTCGGTGCGCGCGGTGACGCTGCGCGACAGTCCGCGCCATGCCGGCGCCGAGGCCGTCGTCGACCTGACCGCCGGCACCGGCTGGGACCTCGGCGCGATCCGGCTCGACGCCACCGCGACCGGGCATCTGTTCGCCGGTGCGCGCGGCCGGATGGACTATGTCGAGTTCGGCACCACCGCAGGCTATGGCTATGGCCCGATCTACGCGACGCTCGGCGTCGCGGTCGCGCCGTCGCAGGATGCGATCGGCGGCAGCAACGTGCATGTCCGCGCGGACGCCAACGCCGGCATCCCCGGCACGCCGTTCACCCTGCTGGCTGGGCTCGGCCGTTCCTCGGGCAGCGTCACCGATCCCGCCCGCGCGGACCGGCTGCGGCCGGGCGGCAGCTATGTCGACTGGCGGCTCGGCGTCGAGCATCGCCGCGACCGGCTGACCTTCGGCATCGACTATCTCGGTACCGATGTCGCGCAGGCGGACGCCAGCACCCGCTTCGCCGATGCACGCCACGCCGGCGACCGGCTGGTCGGTCGCGCGCAACTGTCCTTCTGATCCCACCGGCCGGAGCGATGTCCGTCAGTGGGTGATTGACCGGACGGGTCGCGTGATGAAGCGCTGGATCGTATCGCGCAGCCGGTCGTGCGACACCGGCTTCTGGATCACCGCGCCTGCGGACGGGCAGCCGTGACAGCCCTCGGGATGGCCGGTGACATAGAGGACGGGGATGGGACCGCCCGCGCCGGTGATCCGCCGCACCGCGGCGACGCCGGTGCCACGGCGCAGCCGGACGTCGGCGACGATCAACGCCGGCACGCGACGCGTCGCCGCCTGTTCGGCCTCGGCCTCCGTCTCCGCCACCTCGACGGTGCGTGCACCCGCGAGGATCGCGGCATCGCACACGAACTGACCGAACAGATAGGAATCCTCGATGATCAAGACGTGCGGCATAAGGACTTCCAGCTAACCGCTTGGAAAATGCCGTTAAAGCAGGATTGTTCCGTTAGTGTAACGGTATTTGCGAGGAAGCGGCCGCCTGACTGCCGACGACCTGCCGGTCGCGATGGTCCGCCAGCCACGTGGCGAAGTCGTCCGCTTCCATCGGCCGCGCGAACCAGAAGCCCTGCGCCTCGTCGCAGCCGAGCCGGGTGAGCACCGTCGCCGCGGCTTCGGTCTCGATCCCCTCGGCGACGACGTGATAGCCGAGCTTCTTGGCGAGGCCGATCATCGTCTCGACCAGCACGAAATCGGGTCCTTGCGCGCCGGTCAGGTTGCGGATGAAGGCCTGGTCGATCTTGAGCACGCGCGCCGGCAGCCGCTGCAGATAGGCGAGGCTGCTGTGCCCGGTGCCAAAATCGTCGATCGCCAGGCAGATGCCCGCCGCGGCCAGTTCGCGCAGCATGGCGAGCGCCTGATCGGGTTGCGCCATGATCGCGCTTTCGGTGAGCTCGATCTCGAGCCGGTCGGGACGCAGGCCACGCTGCGCGAGGCCGCGCTGGACGCGCGCGACGAAGTCGGCCTCGGTCAGATTGGCGGCGGAGATGTTGACCGACAGCGTCTGCGCGATCGCCGCATGGTCCCAATGCGCCAATTGGTCCATCGCCGCATCGAGCACCCATTGCGTCGTCGGCCGCGCCAGCGAGGTCTGTTCGATGATCGGGATGAATTCGGCCGGCGAGATCTCGCCGAGCTGCGGATGCCGCCAGCGCAGCAGCGCCTCGGCGCCGAGGCAGCGGCCGCTCGCCATGTCGAGCCGCGGCTGATAGACCAGCCGCAACTGATCGCCCGCCTCCAGCGCCGCGCCGAAATCGCGCAACAGACGATATTGGCGCTGGTGGGCGGTGTCGTTGGCGGCGGAGTAGAGCGCGATCGATCCGTCGGCGCGGCGCGCATCCTGCGCGGCGCTCGCCGCGCCGCGCAGCACGTCGTCGGGCAGCACGTCGCCGAGGACGAAGGGCCGCACGCCGATCGCGACGCTGGTGACGAAGCGTGCCGAGGACGATCGGCGGATCAGCGCGAACCCCGATTGCAGCACGTCGAGATAGGCCGCCTGTTCGGTGTCGGGCGGCGACAGGAAGGCGAATTGCGCCGCTCCGACGTGATAGACGGTCCGGCTCGGCCCGAGCATCCGGGCGAGCGAGCGCGCCGCTTCGCGGATCAGCTCGTCGACGCGCGTGCCGCCCATCACGCGCGTGATCCGGCTGATCTGGTCGTCGCGCGCGAGATCGACCACCACCGCAAAGCGCGGCTCGCCGCCACGGTCGCGCGCGAGATCGGTCAGATCGTCGCGGAACTGGTTGCGCGTCGGCAGGCCGCTGATCGGATCGATCCGTCCGAAGGCATGCTGCAACTCGATCTGCGCCATCACCATCGCGGCGAGATCGACCAGCCCGGCCAGCTCGGCCGGCGAGACCTGCCGCGGCACGGTGCCAAGGACGCACAGCGCGCCCAGGCCATAGCCGTCGCTGGTGATCAGCGGCGCGCCGGCGTAGAATCGCGTACCCGCGCGCGCCAGCACGCTGTCGGCATAATGAGGGTCGGCCAGCAGATCCTCGACGACCAGCGGCACGGTCGATTCCGCGACCGCCGCGCACGGCGCCTTGTCGCGCGGAATGCTGCAATGATCGATACCGACGCGCGACTTGAACCATTGCCGGTCGCGATCGGTCAGCGACACGGCGGCCACCGGCAGGCCGAAGATCTGGCTCGCCATGCGGGTGATGCGATCGAAGCTTTCGCTCGGCGGTGTGTCCAGCAACTTGAGCTGGGCGAGGGCATCCAGCCGGGCGTTTTCGACGTCGTTCGCGCGCGGTTTCATTGGGATTTGTATTAGAAACAATGTCTTAAATATGTGTGGCGGGCGACCGCCGGCGGTCGCGACCCCGCCATGAAACGCCTCGCCGCGCCTGGACGGCGTCGGGCGAGGCATTTACCCGGCCTTGGGGGGCACCGAGCGTCAGGATCACTGACGCTTATTCCCTAACGAAAGGTAAAGGCTCCGCTCAGGAATGGGCGAGCTGGCGGTCGATCGGCGCCGGCCCGGCCAGCACTCCGGTCAGCGCGGCGAGCAGATCGGCCTGGCGGAACGGCTTTTCGAGCCGCGGCAGATCGGCCGCGAGACCGACCGCATCCGAATAGCCCGAGACGACGAGGACGGGCAGGCCCGGCCGCCGCGCGACGATCTCGCGCGCCAGCTCGACCCCGGTCATGCCGGGCATCAGATGATCGGTGACGAGCAGGTCGATTACGCCGGCCTCGTCCAGCCGGGCGAGCGCCTCGCTCCCCGAACGCGCCTCGATCACCGCGAAGCCGAGATCGACGAGCATGTCGGCGGTCGATGCCCGCACCAGATCCTCATCGTCGACGAGCAGCACGGTGCCGGCGACCGCGGCCGCGGCGACGCCCGGCGCCGGGCGCACCGCCGCGGCTGCCGCGCCGGCGGGCAGCCAGAGCGCCACCGACGTGCCTTCGCCGACGCTGCTGTCGATCGTCAGGCGGCCGCCGAGCTGCAACGCCAGACCGTGCGCCATCGACAGGCCGAGCCCGGTGCCGCGGCCGACGCCCTTGGTCGAGAAGAACGGCTCGACCGCGCGCCGGCGCGTGTCGGCGTCCATCCCGGTGCCGGTGTCGGTGACGCGGATGACGACATAGGCCCCCGGCGCCAGCCCCGCCGCGGCCGGATTCTCCCCGTGCTGCGCCGACACGGTCAGCCGGCCGCCTCCCGGCATCGCATCGCGCGCGTTGACCGCCAGATTGAGCAGCGCCATCTCGATCTGCTGCGGATCGGCGATCGCATGCGGCAGCGCCGGAGCGATATCGAGCTGCAACCGGATCTGCGGCCCCAGCGTCGTGCCGATCAGGTCCGCCATGCCATGGATCAGCGCCGACGGCGCGACCGGCTCGGGGCGCAAAGGTTGCCGGCGCGCGAAGGCGAGCAGCCGCTGCACCAGCGTGCGGGCCCGGTCCGCCGACTGCAACGCGCCCGCGATCAGCCGCTGTTCGCGCTCCCCACCGATCTGGCGGCGGTGGAGCATGTCGAGGCTGCCGATGATCGGGGTCAGCAGATTGTTGAAATCGTGCGCGACGCCGCCCGTCAGCGATCCCATCGCTTCCAGCTTCTGCGATTGCTTGAGCGCCTCCTGCGTCTCGACCAGTTCGCGGGTCCGCTCCTCCACCCGCTGTTCGAGCGAGCTCGCCGCGCGGCGCAGCGCCTCTTCCATCACCTTGCGCTCGGTGATGTCGATGGTGACGCCGGCCATGCCCTCGACCCCGCCGCCCAGCAGCAGCGCCGGGCGGCCGCGCGCCTCGATCCAGCGCTGGTCGCCGACGGGCGTGGTGATGCGATATTCGACGTGATAGTCGCGCCCCTGCGCCAGGCTGGCCTCGATCGCCGCGCGCACCCGGTCGCGATCCTCCGGCGCGACCGCGGCCTCGAAATCCTCGTAGGTGAAGGGCGCGGCGGGATCGCGGCCGAACGTCACCCGGCACGTCTCCGACGTCTCGAGCCGGTGGCCGAGCGCATCGAGCGCCCAGGTGCCCATCCGCCCGGCGTCGAGCGTCAGCGTGCGCAGCCGTTCGCTTTCCTCCATCGCGTGGATCAGCCGCGCATTCTCGATCGCGGTGCCGGCGAGCTGCGCGAGCATCTGCAACCGGTCGATCACCTCGGGGCCATGGTCGCCGGGATCGGACCAATAGGCGCCGAGCGCGGCGACCGGCTCGGGCGTGCCGATCGGCGCCATGATCAGGCTGCGCACGAAGGTGGCGCGATAGGCGTCCTGCGGCACGCGCGGATCGGTGCGCACGTCGGCGATCACCGTCGTCTGGCGATGGCGCATCACCCAGCCCGAGATGCAGCTGTCGGCGGCATAGCGATTGCCGCGCCACAGCGGCCCGATCGCATCCTCGGCGACGTAATAGCATTGGTCGCCGTCCTTGAGCGCGACCGCGATCCCCTCGGCGTCGAGCGCGTCGCGCGCGGTCAGCCGCAGCGCCTCGACCACCGCGGCGATCGACCGGGCGGCGCCGAGCCGTTCGCTCGCTTCGCGGAGCAGCGCACTGACCTCTCGCCCCTGGGGCACTATCGGTTCCTTCGTGGGAGCGGGTCCCGCCTGACCCTTATCATCTCCCCCCGGCGAACGCGACGAGACAAACAGCGTGGAACCACGTGGATGGCCTGATCGCGATCGGCCGGGCGGCCGATTGCAACGATCCTGGCGAAGGATCGTTAAAGCCCCGTAACAGCAGGATGTCGCGACAGGATGAAACGCGTCGTCGGGTCCGCCGCAGCCGATGAATCGGCCAGATCGGCGCTCCGAGGTCGCCCGACTCCCGCCGCATAACGCGCACGTCTTGCCTGATATCGATTGTCAATTGGCGCCGAGCCTGAGCTGTCTCCTGCGATCCATGTTGGAAAGGTGAGTATATGCGTCTGAATTTCCCTAAATCTTCCGCGGTTGTCGTGATCCTGGTCGGTGCCACCGCGCTCGGCGGCTGCGCGACCAAGGGGTTCGTCCGGGAGCAGATCGCCACCGTCAACACCCGCATCGACGGCATGGACGGCCGTCTGCGCACGGTCGAGGGCACCTCGGGCCAGGCACTCGCCCAGGCACAGGCCGCCGCGGGCCAGGCGCAGCAGAACGGCCAGCGCATCGATCAGCTCAACGGCCGCGTCGATGGCCTCGACCAGCAGGTCCAGCAGCAGGCGCAGCAGCGCGCCCGCCGTCCCCGCGGTTAAGCACCAGGGCACCGGACGGCTCTGCTGAACAAGATCGTGTCGACAGGGCTGTCCCGTCGCGGCCGCACGGCGCTCGCCGTGCTGGTCGCGCTGGCGCTGAGCGTCCCGGCTGCGGCGATCGCGCCGCAGCCGGGCGCGCGCAAGACCGCGCCGCGCGCCAAGGCGCCCAAGGCCAAAACCAAGGCCAAGACCGCGAAACCGGTCGCTCCCGTCGTCGTGCCGGCGCTGCCGCGTTCGGATGCGGCGAACCGGGTGATCGCCTGGGTCGCCGCGGCGCACGACAATGCCGGCCTGCCCTATGCGGTGATCGACAAGCCGACCGCATCGCTCTTCCTGTTCAGCGCCAAGGGCGAATTCCTCGGCGAGACGCCGGTGCTGCTCGGGGTCGGCGTCGGTGACGAGTCCTCGCCGGGGATCGGCGCCAAGCGGCTCGAGGAGATCGGCCCCGCCGAGCGGACGACGCCGGCGGGACGGTTCGTCGCCAAATTCGGCCGCGCCTTCGGCAACCAGCGCGTGCTCTGGGTCGATTACGCCAATTCGGTCGCGCTGCATGCGGTGATCACCACCCACAAGAGCGAACATCGCGTCGACCGCCTGCTGTCGCCGACCCCCGACGACAACCGGATCAGCTTCGGCTGCATCAACGTCGGCACGAGCTTCTACACCAAGTCGCTGCGCCCGCTGTTCCAGAAGAAGGGCGGCATCGTCTACATCCTGCCCGACACGCTGCCGCTCGACGACGTCTTCCCCCGGCTGCGCCTGCTGCCCTATCTCGGCGCGACCGCCTGAAGAAAGGTTCGTTCACGCGGAGACGCAGAGGACGCAGAGGTGTATCGGATGGGTTAGCGCGGTCCTGACATCGCATGACCCGACGGGAAACGCCGCGGGTGCGGCAAGTGCAACACTTCTGCGCCTCCGCGCCTCCGCGCCACCCATCCTTCTGCTTTTGCTGGCTGTCGGTCTGACCTAGGCTGCCGCTGCGCCCCGGCACCGGAGGCGGTCATGCGAAGGAACGATCATGCTGATGCTCACGCTTTCCCTGCTGGCTGCGGCGGACCGACCGGTGGTGGTGAGCGCGCTGACCACCGGCCAGCTTGTCGAGCAATGCCGCGGCAAGGACAACGACCCGACCTCCAATTTCTGCACCGGCTATATTCTCGGCGTCTTCGACACGCTGTCGCTGGCCCGCCAGATCTGCCCGTCGCCGGCGCGCGCATCCAATATCGAGGTGCTGGCCTCGGCCCGCAAATATCTGCGCAAGCACAAGAAGGCCGCTGCCGCCCCGGCCTTCGTCATCCGCGACGCGCTGCGCGACGCCTTTCCGTGCAAACGCAAGTAACGGCATGAAGGACTGGGCGGCGGTCGTCGCGGCGGGGCTGGCGCTGCCCGGGGTCGAGCAGGGCAGCCGCTATGGCCGCCCGGCGCTGCTGTTCCGCGGCCGGATGCTCGCCGCCACCACCGCCCCCGACCCGGCGAGCTTCGTCCTCCACGTCGCCCTTCCCGACAAGGAGGTGCTGATCGACACCGACCCCGCGACCTTCTGGGAGACGGATCATTATCGCGGCTGGCCGGCGATCCTCGTCCGTTATGGCACGACCGCGACCGGGCGCATCGCCACGCTGCTCGCCCGCGCTTGGTGGGACCGCGCCACCATCGCCCAGCGCCGCGGCTATGGCGAACGGCCGTGACGCGCGTCACACCGGCATCAACAGGTTGCCGCTGGTCTGCAACCGCTCGATATCCCGGCGTGGCGGGGCACCGAACAGGCGGGCATATTCCCGGTTGAACTGCGACGCGCTGTCATAGCCGACGGCGAAGCTCGCGCTTCCCGCAGTCGCCCCTTTCGACAGCATTAGCCGGCGCGCCTCCTGCAAGCGAAGCTGCTTTTGATATTCGAGCGGCGTCATCTTGGTCACCGCCTTGAAATGCTCGTGCAGCGACGACGGACTCATCCCCGCGGCCGCGGCGATGTCGCCGATGCGCAATTGCCGGTCGAAGCCGTTGCGGATGAGCGCGATGGCTCGGCTCACCTGGTTGAGATGACTGTCGGCGACCGCCATGTAGCGGAGCGCGGCGCCGTGCGGGCCGCTGAGCAGGCGGTAGAGGATCTCGCGCTCGATCAGCGGTGCCAGCGTCGGAATATCCTCGGGCCGTTCCAGCAACCGCACCAGCCGGATCGCCGCATCGATCAGATCGTCGTCGCTGCGATAGACCGCCAGCGCCGGCAAATCGGCCTTCGGCGCGCGGCCACCCGCGGCGAGGATGAGGTCCGCCAGCGCTACCTGGTCGATATCGATCTTGCAGCACAGATAGGGCGCCTCGGCGCTGGCCTCGGTCACGTGCCCGACCAAGGGCAGATCGACCGACACCAGCAGATAGTGCGTCGCATCGTAGATCAGGCTGCGATCCGCCAGCGACACGCGCTTGGCGCCTTGGGCGATCAGGCAAAGCGACGCGTCATAGACCGCGGGCAGCGGCACCGTCGGCTCGTCGGCACGAAACAGCGACAGCCGCTTCACCGCCGTGCTCGCCATGCCGGTACGGGTGATGTGCCGTGCAACGAGGGCGGCGAGGTCGGCGATCCGGGTCATCGCCCTTGTGTGTCCGCATCCCGCCACGCCCGCAAGCGCATCGCTGCGGTTTCGGAGGATCGTGCAATACGTCCGGGGGATCGCTCTCACGCTCCGGCCGGCGCCGGTGCCACCTGTGTCGCGTCACAGCGACAGCAAGGAAAGCATCATGACCGACGTCATCGACAAGACCATCCTCATCAGCGGTGCCTCCAGCGGCATCGGCGAGGCGACGGTACGCGAACTGGCCACGACGGGCGCCCGTCTGTTCATCGGCGCGCGCCGGACCGACCGCCTGGAAGCGCTCGCGGCCGAGCTCGGCGCCAATGTCGGCTGGCAGGCGCTCGACGTCACCGACGCGGTGAGCTTCGCCGCCTTCGCCGACGCCGCACAGGCGCGGTTCGGGCGTATCGACGTGCTCGTCAACAATGCAGGCGTGATGCCGCTCTCGCCGCTCGCCGCGCTGAAGCAGGACGAATGGACGCGGATGATCGACGTCAACATCCATGGCGTGCTCAACGGCATCGCCGCGGTGCTGCCGCGCTTCGTCGCGCAGGGATCGGGGCATGTCGTCAACGTCGCATCGATCGCGGCGCATATGGTGATGCCCAGCGCGGCGGTCTATTGCGCGACCAAACATGCGGTGTGGGCCATCACCGAAGGCCTCCGGCAGGAGCATGACGACATCCGCACGACGATCATCTCGCCCGGCGTCGTGGCGACGGAGCTCGGCAACGACATCACCGATCCGGACATCGCGACGGCACTGACGACGTGGCGGCAGAAGTCGCTCACCCCCGACGCGATCGCGCGCGCGATCCGCTATGCGCTCGCGCAGCCCGACGGCGTCGATATCAACGAGGTCATCGTCCGACCGACGGCCGCCGGAATGTAGCCCCCGGACGCCTCCCGACGGCCCGCCCCGGGGGGGCGGGGGCCGTCGGGGGCATGCGCGATCAGGTTACATTTTGTGTCGCGGGCGTTGCGAGGGATATGTGACCGATGCGGGCGGTTCCAAGGTCGACGAAGCCGGAGCCACCATGACCAAGACCCTCTTTGCGCACCTTGTCCTCGCCTCGACGATGCTCGCCGGGGCGGCGCATGCGCAGTCCGCACCCAAGGTCGTCGGGCTCGCGCCGCAGCCCGACCCCTATGCGACGGCATCGGTGATCAACCATCCGCGCACGATCGGCTGGCCCGAGGGGCGCACGCCGGTCGCGCCACGCGGCTATGAGGTGGTGAAGTTCGCCGGCGGTCTCGACTATCCGCGCCAGGCGTTGCTGCTGCCCAATGGCGACGTGCTGGTCGCCGAGGCGCGCACCAAGCCCAAGCTGGATGCCGAGCCGGAGGTGCAGCGCGGCCAGGCGCTGTCGAAGACCGCGGGATACAGCGCCAACCGCCTCACGCTGCTGCGCGACGCGGACCGCGACGGCGTCGCCGAGCAACGCTTTGTCCTGCGCGAGGGGCTCAACCAGCCGTTCGGGATGCAATATGCCGACGGCCGGCTCTACGTCGCCAACACCGACGGGGTGGTGAGCTTTCCCTATACGCCTGGGCAGACGCGGATCACCGCCGCGCCCAAGCCGCTGATCGCGCTGCCCGCGGGCGGCTACAATAACCATTGGACGCGCAACCTGCTGCTCAGCCCGGATGGGCGGACGCTCTTCGTGTCGGTCGGCTCGGCCTCGAACGTCGGCGAGCACGGCATGGCGGAGGAGAAGCGCCGCGCCGGCATCCTCGCGGTGGATGTCGCGAGCGGACGCGAGCGGATCTATGCCTCCGGCCTGCGCAATCCCGTCGGCATGGCGTGGGCGCCGGCCAGCGGCGTGCTGTGGACCGCGGTCAACGAGCGCGACGAGATCGGCGACGACATCTCGCCCGATTATCTCGTCGGTGTGCGCGACGGCGGCTTCTACGGCTGGCCGTACAGCTATTACGGCAGGCAGGACCCCCGCCATGCCAACGAACGCCGCGATCTGCTCGCGACGACGCTGATGCCCGACGTCGCGGTCGGGGCACATGCCGCGGCACTCGGCCTCGCCTTCGCCAAGGGGGATGGGCAGACCGCCTATGTCGCGCGCCACGGATCGTGGAACCGCGCCAGCTTCAGCGGCTATGACGTGCTGGCGGTGCCGTTCTCGGCAGGTCGACCGACCGCGGCGCCGCAGCCGTTCCTCACCGGCTTCGTCGCCGATGCCAGAAAGGGCGAAGTCTACGGCCGCCCGGTGAGCGTCCAGACGCGCGAGGACGGCGCGGTGTTCGTCGTCGACGATGCGGGCGACACCGTCTGGCTGGTGCGCCGCACGTCGTGACCGTAACCACGCCTCTTCGGCCTTCGCATTGACCCCGTAGATCTCCTGGGTGGCTCGCAGCGCCTCGGCATCGGCCGCCGCGCTACATCCGGAAGCGTATCGTGCCGCCGATGGTGCGCGGATCGCTCGGCGAGCCGAGGATCAGGCCGGAATTGCCCGCCTGGATCGTCAAATTCTGGATATAGTCCGCATCCAGCAGGTTGCGCGCCCAGACGATCACCTCGAGGCCATCGGCGAAGCGATAGCCGATGTTGGCGTTGGTCAGATTGTAGCCGCGGATGTAGGTGAAGCGCGACAGGCTGGGGTCGCCGTTATAGCCGCTGCGCGAGGCGGTATCGACGTGGACGAATACCTCGCCCGTACCGATAGGCCGGGTGTAATCCAGCCCCGCGGTCAAGGCGAAGCGCGGCAGCGAGGCGAGGCGGCGGCCCGTCAGGCTGCACTGCGTCGTCGCGGCGGTCTGCACCTCCAGCGGGCAGGGGCCGGCGGGATAATCGCTGTACGTGCCATCCGAATAGGCGAAATTGGTGCGGGCGCTGAGGCCGGGCAACAGGACGGCGGTGACGTCCGCCTCGATCCCCTTCACCGTCACCTCGGGAATGTTGGAGAGATAGCCGCGCAGCTGCACCGTCTGGGTCAGCGAATTCTCGACCACCGTCGCCTGGAAGTCGTGCACCTTGGTGTAGAATCCGTCGACGTTGACGATCAGGCGCCGGTCGAACAGCGTGTTCTTGATCCCGACCTCATAGGTTTCGTTGCGCTCCGGGCGCACCACCGCGGTGGCCAGCACCGGGCGATTGTTGTTGTCGAGCGGCAGGCCGGACATGTTGATCCCGCCCGATTTGAAACCGCGCGCATAGCTCGCATAAGCCATGGTGTTTTCGGTCGGCTGCCACGCGATGTTGCCGCGACCGGACAGGCTGCCGTCGCTGTCGTGCGCGTCATAGCTTTGCGGCCGCAGCACGCCGAGGCGCGCGTTGATCAATGCGGTGCTGGTCGTCGCCGGCCCGCCGGAAACGGTGGTGTTGTAATAGCCGTCCTTGTCCTCCTGCGTGTAGCGCAGGCCGAGCGTCGCCGTGACGGTCGGCACGATCCGCCAATTGACCTCGCCGAACGCGGCATAGCTGCGGCTGCGGAAATCGGTGCGGCCATCCTGGCCGTAGCCGTCCAGCAGATTGGCCGGCACCGCCGTGTTGTTGGTGCCCGTCGTCGTGCCGATCAGATAGCGCGCCGCAGCGGGACCGTAGATGCTGATCGGCCGCCCGACGATCCTCTGCCGGAAGCCATACAGGCCGACGACATAGGAGATCGGCCCGGTACCGTTCGAGGCGAGGCGCAGCTCCTGGCTATACTGGTCCTGCCGCGAGGGGATGTGCTGCGACGACTGGATCGGCAGGCCGGTATAATCGCGGTCATTCTCCGCATCCCAGTTCCAGAAGCGCCACGCGCTGACCGAGGTGAGCGTCGCGAAACCGAGGTTCCAGTCGGTGATCGCGCTGACCCCGCCTTCGTTGGTATCGACGCCGAGCGGCCCGTCGATGTCGGTGACGCGATCATAGGCGTTGGTGCTCGCCGGCGTGTAGCCGAATTGCGCGGCGAGGCCGGCGGGGCCGCCGAACTGCCGGCCGGCAGCACGCAGGCTGGTGCCGGTGCGCAGATAGACCTGTCCGCAGCAATAGGCCTGGAAATTGGTGAAGTCGGCGATGACCCGCATCTGGATCGCGTCGTCGGGCTTGAACAGCAGCTGTCCACGCACCGCCTGCGTGCCGAGCGTGTTGGTGTCGCGGCCGGTGCGGATGTTGTCGATCACGCCGTCGCGTCGCGTCGACACCGCAGACAGGCGATAGGCGATGCTGTCGGTGATCGGGCCGGAGACCCAGCCCTTGGCCTGCGCGAAATTGTAGGAGCCGTAGGACAGTTCGGCGAAGCCCTCCTGCGTGAAGGTCGGCGATCGCGTGGTGATGTTGAGCGCGCCAGCCGTCGTGTTCTTGCCGAACAGCGTCCCCTGCGGTCCGCGCAGTTCCTCGACCTGTTCCAGGTCGGCGAAGTCGAACGCGGCGGTGGCGGGGCGGGCGTGATAGACCTGATCGACGTAGAAGCCGACGCCCGGCTCCAGCCCGTCATTCGCCTGGCTGACCGCGACCACGCTCGATCCCAGGCCGCGGATGGTGAAGGCGGTGTTGCGCGGATTGGCCGAGCTGTAGTTGAGGCTGGGGATCAGCGTCGTCAGCCCCTGCGTGTTGACCGTATAGCTCTGGTCGATCAGCGCGCCGCCCACCACCGACAGCGCGGCCGGGACCTTCTGCGCATTCTCCGCCCGGCGCCGTGCGGTGACGATGACGTCCGCGACGCCGTCCGTGCTGTCGGCGGCTTCGGCCTGCGTCGGGTCGGCGGTGGTCGATTGCGCGACGGCGGGTGCCGCGACGACAGGCATGGCGACCGCACCCAGCAAGACCGCGAGACGCTTGGACATCGATGAACACCCCTTTGGCGCGGGGCGTCCGCGCTCGTTATATCCGGGCGTATATCGACTGTGTATTCAGGCGTATATAGAGGATCGGCTCAGCGCGCGGCGGGGGGCAGCGGCTCCGGGCGAAGGCTGGCGCGCAGCCGCGCATAGGCGGGGCGATCGGCGATCGTCGCCGCCTCGGCTTCCATCTCGCGATACGCCTGCAGCACGAGGATGCCGGTGTCGGTGATGCGCGCGCCCCGCTCCACCCCGCCGCCCCGCAGCGTTTCGACGACCGGCGGGTCGAAGCAGCGGTTCATCTCGTCGACGAGCAGCCATGCGCGCCGGTAGCTCATGCCGAGCGCGCGCCCGGCCGCCGAGATCGAGCCATGCGTCTTGATCGCGTCGAGCAGGTCGGCCTTGCCCGGCCCCAGAGCGAGGGCATCACCGCAGGCGATCTGGAGCTTGAGCCAGAGCGGGCCGATCTTCATGTCATTTGCCGATCATCACGTCGCTTGCCTTGACGATGACCGTCACGGTATCGCCCGCGGCGAGGCCGAGGTCAGCAATCGCCTCTTCGGTGATGCTGGCGGTGACGATGGTGCCGCCCCCGATGTCGACCTTGACGGTGCCGTTGACCGCACCGGGCGTGATCGCGACGATCGTGCCGGAGATCTGGTTACGCGCGCTCAGCTTCATCGTTCATCCTCCTCATCGTGTCGGACCCGTCTACGTCGATCGCCCGCCGATCGCCACGGTGCATCATCGCGCGGGCGATCCGCCGCTGCCGATCGCGGCCAGCACCGGATCAGCGGTCCGATCGCGCTCGGCGCGGTCGAGATAAAGGGTCGGCCGATAGGCTTCGCGCGGCAGGCCGGTGACGGTGAACAGCTGCTCGGTGCCGATATCGACCCTGGCTGCCGATCCGTCGATCGTCTCGTTGCTCAATCCGCCGAGCAGATGGGCGAGATCGGTGCCGACGGTCGTCGCGCCGATCGCGTCGAAGCCGATCATCAATCCCTCGCCCATGCTGCCGGTCCAATGGCCGCCGGCGACATAGACCTTGCCGGCGTAACGGCTGCCATAAGGCGCGACAAATTCGGTGAATTTGCGCGTTGGCCCGAGCACGCGCGTCTCATAGGGAATGACGTGCGTCTGATAGGGCCGGTCGTGATCGACGAAATGCCCCATGATCCCCCGCGCCACGCTGGTGTTGCCGCCGCTCGGCGTATTGCGCAGATCGATCAGCAGCGTCGTCGTGTCCGCCAGCGTCGCCAACGCCTCGCCGAACTGCTTGATCAGCGCCTGATCGCCCAGGGCGTTGTTGATCCGGATGATGCCCAGCGCACCGTGCCGTTCGTCCTCGACGAGCGGACCGGTCTCGATACGAGCCGCCTGGTCCGACGTCGCCGCCAGCGCGATCGTGCGCCGGCGCCGGCCGTCGACGATGTCCAGCGATCGCGGCTGCTTGCGGCGTCCCGCCAGCGCCACGTTGAAGGCGAAAGCGACCTGGACCGGGCTCAACGCGGCGAACGGGCGGCCGGTCACCGCCTCGATCGCGGCGCGCGGCGGGTCTCCGTCGATCCGCAGCACCGTCATCCCCGACCGGACGCCCTTGGCCAGCGCATCGCTGCCTGCCCGCACCTCGCCGATCCGGAACGCCGCGCCATCATAGGTGCCGAACAGGTCCGACGATGTCGGGATGATCGCCCAATCGTCCGCCTCGAAGGGGCCGACGATGAAATGCGGGTCCGCAAAATTGTGCGATACCAACTGGAGCGTATCGATGAACGCCTTGTCGGACGGCGCAGCCTTGGCCCGGGCCGCGAAGGCGGCGAGGATCGCATCGCCGTCGATGCCCGCCCGATCGAAATAGCCGTAATGGTCGTGCAACAGCGTTTCGAACGAGGACCATGCCTTGGCGGCGTCGAACGCAGGCGGCTGGGACTGCTGCTGCGCGTTCGCGGCAATGCTCGATAACAGCATCCATCCGCAGAGCGGGACGAGCAGGCGCGGTGCAATCATGGCGTGTGGTATCGGACAATCGGCGCGCCACGGGAAGGGCGATGCCGAAGGTCGACTGCAGGCGGTATTGCGTCGCAGCAAAGCGGCTTTATGATACGTTGCAACATACCTAACGCCGGCGCATCGCATGATGGACCGGTGCCTGGAGACCGCATGCCTCTTACAACCGGCTTCGTCCGTCGTTTCCGTCCGTCCGCTTTGGGGTACGTCCTTGCGATCGGTGCCGCGCCGCTCGCCGCGGAGGCGCAGGACGTCGAGGAGGAGCGCGCCGACATCGTCGTGCTCGGCACGCGCAGTACGGTCGATCGGACGCTGTCGTCCGATCCGGTGACCGAGCGGATGTCGCAGTCAAGCCGCTCGCTCGAACACGACGTCCTGCAAGCGGCGGGCACGTACCGGCTCAGCGATGCGCTGGAGCTGGTCAGCGGCTTCAGCCAGCAGAACAATCGCGGCGGTGTCCTCGACAATTTCGCCATCCGCGGCTTTCTCGGCACGCCCGATGGCGGCGCCGAATTCTACGTCGACGGCTTCGTCGCCAACCGCGGCATGGCGCCGCCTCGCGATCCCGCGACGGTCGAGCGGATCGAGGTGCTGAAAGGGCCGGCGGGTGCCGTCTTCGGCGACGTCGATCCGGGCGGGCGGGTCAACATCGTCAGCAAGGTGCCGCGCTTCTCGTCGCATGCGCATGCTGCCGTCACCTACGGATCGTTTGATACGCGCCGGGCCGAGCTCGATGCGACGGGGCCGATCAGCGACACTCTGGCCGCACGGATCGTCGTCGCGGCGGAGGACAGCGACGGCTGGCGCGATACCGTGTCGCTCCGGCGCCGCATCGTCTCGCCATCGCTGACCTGGCAGCCCAGCGCGGCGGTTCGCCTGACCTATCTCGGCGAGATCATGCGGTTCGACACGCCGTTCGATCGCGGCATCCCCGCCGTCGGCGACGATGCCAACGCGCTGCCCCGCTCCAATTATTACGGCGAGCCGGCGAACGGCGTCACGCGGTTCCGCAATATGCGCCATCAGCTCACCGGCCTCGCGCGGCTCGCCACCCGCTGGACGCTGAACGGCGGTGTCGTGTGGCGGACGGGATCGCTCAAGGGCTTTTCCGCGGATCAGTCGCGGATCGTCGGCACGCAGCTATGGCGCCAGCGCCGGTCGCGCGACTTTGCCGTCGACGATCTGTCCGCGCGGCTGGAACTCGCCGGCGACGTCGGACGGCACCGCGTCAGCATCGGGCTGAAGGGCTATCGCCTGACCTATGGCGAGCGCTGGATGCGCCGCAATCCCACCGGGGCGGCGCCCTATGCGGTCGATCTGTACGATCCTGCGCCGACCTATGGCGCGATCGCCGCGCCGCTTCTGCCCTTCACCAACAACGACGAGCGCCGCTGGGCCGGCACGCTCTACGTGCAGGACATGTGGGACGCGACCGATCGGCTCACCCTCGTCGGTGGGGCCAGGATCGACCCCTATCGCCAGACGATCGTCAACAACACCACGGGCGGTACCGGACGCACCGTCGACGCGCCGGTCAAGTTCCGCGCCGGCGCGCGTTATGCGGTGGACGGCCATGTCTCCGTCCATGCCAATTGGGGTGAGTCCTTCCTCCTCAACTCGGGCACCGGGCGGACCGGGGAGGGGTTCGCCCCCGAACAGGCGCGCGGCTATGAAGTGGGCGTTGCCGGACGCTGGCAAGGACTGGACGTCGGCCTGACCTGGTTCGACATTGCGAAGACGAACATCCTGACCACCGATCCCATCGACGCCGGGTTCAATGCGCCGGTGGGCGAGTTGAACAGCCGGGGTGTCGAGGTCGACGCCTCGCTGCGCCTGGGGCAGCGCTGGCAGGTCGTCGCCAATTACGCCTGGGTCGATGCACGCAACGACGACGCGGCCTTCGCGACGCCGCGGGTCCTCGGCGTTCCCGCCCATGCCGGCACCGTGTTCGTCGTGCACCACCTGCCGCTGGCGAACCGCACATGGCAGCTCAGCGGCGGCATCGGCTATGTCGGCGACCGCGCCGGATCGCTCGACGCCGTGCCGCTGGTGCTGCCCGACTACGTCAAGGCGAAGGCCGCGATCGAGGTACCGGTGTCCGACGTGCTGCGCGTCCGGCTCGAAGCGGACAACCTCTTCAACGCCCGCTATGCCGCAAGTTCCTACAGCAGGTTGTGGGTCTTCCCCGGCGCACCGCGGACGGTGCGCGCATCCTTGCGGATCGGGATCTGACCACACCGACGCAAGGCGTTCCGTCTAGGTGTCAAATCCTCCCCCGCCAGGGGGAGGAATGCCGCTACGCCGATGGATGTCCGATCGACCCTAGGCGAAATTACCCAATTTATCCGCCTCGTCATCGGGCAGATCATGCTCCGCCGGACTGTCGTTCGGCATGCCGGTGCCCGGCTCGGTGGACATATCGCCGGGGTCGGGCTCGTTGCCTGGAATGCGGGTCGGGTTCATCGTCTCGTCCTCTGCTGTACCGTGCAAACGCACGAGCGCGCAGAAACGGCACCGACGGTCCGGCGCGCGGAGGGGGCCAGTCGCCCGTTCGGCTAACGTCCTGATGAATAATGCGTCATCATCGCCGGTTCGGCTTGCCGGTGGCGAACGTGCGGTGCAGGGGCTGCGGCCCGGGAGATCATGTTACACTATAACATAGGGGACGCCGATGCGACCTGCCCTGATCGTAAGCCTGCTGCCGTTCCTCGCCCCGTCGATCGCCCGCGCGCAGGATGCGCCGGCGCCGGTGCCGCCCGCAACCGCCCCGGCCGCGCAGACCGGCGATGCGGGCGCCGGCACCGACATCGTCGTCACCGGCCAGCGGCTCGATGCGGCACGCGCGCATATCCAGCCGAGCCTCGGCGCGACCAGCTACGAGATGACCAGCGCGACGATCCAGGCGCTGCCGGGCGGCGAGAACCAGCAGTTCAACCAGATCCTGCTGCAATTGCCCGGCGTGGTGCAGGACGGCTTCGGCCAGTTCCACGTCCGCGACGATCATAACGGCCTGCAATATCGCATCAACGGCACCATCCTGCCCGAAGGGCTGGCGGTGTTCGGCCAGACGCTGTCGCCGCGCCTCGTCGACAAGCTCGAATTGCTCACCGGCGCGCTGCCCGCGCAATATGGCCTGCGCAGCGCGGGGATCATCGATATCACCACCAAGAGCGGGCTGTTCCAGAACGGCGGCACCGTGTCGCTGTACGGCGGCAGCCACGACACGATCGAGCCGAGCTTCACCTATGGCGGCTCGACCGGGCGGACCAATTACTTCGTCTCGGGCGACTATCGCCACGACGCGCTCGGCATCGAGAGCGTCGACGGCCGGTCGAACCCGGTGCACGACGATACCGACCAATATCAGGGCTTCGCCTATGTCGATCACATCCTGAACGACAACAACCGCATCTCGTTCGTCGGCGGCTATTCGAACCAATGGTTCCAGATCCCCAATCCGGTCGGCGCGCAGCCCGACGGGACCTGGTCGGTCGGCGGCCGCACCGCCTTTCCGAGCGAGGCGCTCGACGAGCGCCAGCTCGAACGCACCGGCTTCGGGCAGCTCAGCATCCTCCACGACGCCGAGCCGCTGACCGTGCAGGCGTCGGTGTTCGGCCGCTATTCGTCGCTGCGCTATCGCCCCGACGTGCTCGGCGAATTGCTGTTCAACGGCCAGGCGCAGGCGGCGCTCAAGCAGGATTTCACGCTCGGCGCGCAGACCGACGCGGTCTACCATCTCGGCAGCGCGCACACGCTGCGCGGCGGCCTACTCGCCAGCCGCGACCGCAGCACCAGCGCGACGCAGACCAACGTCTTCCCGGTCGACGACGACGGCGCGCAGGCGGGCGAGCCGATCATGATCGCCGATCGCGCCGCCAAGACCGCGGTGACGCTGAGCGGCTATCTGCAGGACGAATGGGCGTTCGCGCGCACGCTGACGCTCAACTATGGCGCGCGCTACGACCATTATGCCGGCTATCGCACCGAGAACCAGCTCAGCCCACGCGCCAATCTGGTCTGGCAGCCCGATGCCCGCTTCACCGGCCATATCGGCTATGCGCGCTATTTCGTGCCGCCGCCCTTCGAGAATGTCGCGGTGACCAGCGTCGCCTCGCTCGCCGGCACCAGCGCCTATCCCGCGGTCACCACCGACACGACGCCATTCGCCGAGCGCCAGCATTATTTCGACGCCGGCTTCCAGATGAAGCCCGATGCGCATCTCACCTGGGGCATCGACGCTTATTACCGCATCTCGAAGAACCTGATCGACGAAGGCCAGTTCGGCGCGCCGATCATCCTGACGCCGTTCAACTATGCGCAGGGGCGGATCGGCGGGATCGAGGCGAATGCGAGCTACGCCCGCGGGCCGTGGAGCGTGTACGCCAATTTCGCCGCGGCCAAGGCGAAGGGGCGCGACATCGTCTCGAGCCAGTTCAGCTTCGGCGCCGACGATCTCGCCTATATCGCCGACCATTACATCTATCTCGATCACGACCAGAGCTACACCGGCTCGGGCGGCCTGTCCTATGCGATGCGCACGGGCGCGCTGGCCGGGACCAAGCTGGGCGGCAGCCTGCTCTACGGTTCGGGCCTGCGCACCGACGGTGCGGTGCCGAACGGCGCCAAATTGTCGCCCTATGCGCAGGTCAACCTGACCGCGAGCCACCATTTCGCCGCGCGCAACGTCGACGTGCGCTTCGACGTCATCAACGTCGCCGACCATAAATATGAGATCCGCGATGGCGGCGGGGTCGGCGTCGGCGCGCCGCAATATGGCCCGCGGCGCGGCGTCTTCTTCGGGGTCAGCAAGGCGTTCGGCTGACGCCCGGCGCGGGCCGCATCGAGCAGATCCCTGACCACCTATGGTGGACTATGGCTTTGCGACATCTATTTCCGGGTGTACGATAAACGACGATGGAGATCGAGTTCGATCCAGCCAAGGATGCGCGCAATCTCGCCAAACATGGTGTGTCGCTGCGTGCGGCGGCAGGCTTTGACTGGGACACGGCATTGGAGCGTGAGGACGATCGCTTCGATTACGGGGAGGTCCGGTTCGTTGCCTTGGGGATGATCGCCGATCGCCTGCACGTGCTGGTGTTTACCGAAGGCTCCCATGACGGTGCCGTGCGCGCGATCAGCCTGCGTCCCGCCGAGAAACAGGAAGCGAGATTCTATCATGGCCAAATTTGATCCCGCTATCCACGACGACAACCCGCCGATGGATGCCACCTTTATGACTGGGATGACGCCGTCGCGACGCGGGCGTCCCAAGTCGGACGCACCGAAGGTGGAGATCAAGATCCGTCTGGATGCGGCGACGGTCGAGCATCTGCGCGGCAGCGGCCCCGGCTGGCAGACGCGGGTCAACGCATTGTTGGCAAGGATGGTCGCGGCCGGACAGATCTGACCGGCCGCGATCGCGTCATCCCGGCATGGCCGGGATGACGGATGGTCAGGCTTAGAAGTTGATCGTCGTGCCGATCGCGATGTTGCGGCCCAGCGAGTCGTAGCGCTGGGGAATGGTGTTGCTGCGCGCCAGGCTGATATTGTACGAATCCGGCACGATCGGTGGGCTCTTGTCGAGCAGGTTGTTCGCGATCAGGCGCAGCGCGAACTGCTTGGCGATCGCGAAGTTGAGCGCCAGGTCGAAATAGTTCTGCGGCGCGACGCGATAGTAATTGGTCAGCGCCCGCTCCGGGGTGCCGCCGATCGCCGGATCGCCCGAATTGTTGGCGTTGGTCAGCGAGCCGACATAGCGCCAGTTGAACGAGGCGCTGAACTTCTTGTCCATCGTCGTATAAGTGGTGCGCAGGCCATGGCTCCACTTGGGGATCAGCTGGCCGCAGCCGTTGCCGTAATAGCCCGCGCAATTGCGCTCGGGCTGCACCGGCGAATCCTGGCCGCCGGCGAAGGTGGTCAGCGAGCCGTTGAAGCCGAAGTCGAGACGGCCGATCGTGTCCAGGTCGAGCGCATATTGCGCCTGGAAGTCCCAGCCCTGCGCGATCGAGGTGTAATAGTTCGTCGTGCCCTGGCGGATATAGCCGGTGGTCGCGTTCGTCCCGTTGGCGAAGAGCGTACCGGTGGTCGGGTTGCGGACGATGCCCTGACAGAAGAACTGGTCGCCGCCCGAGCGCAGGCAGCCATCGGTGTAATAGCTATAGTCGTTGTAGCCGAGCGAATTGTCGATCTTGATCCGGTAACGATCGACCGAGAACACCAGCCCCTTGATGAAGCGTGGCTTGACCACCAGGCCGTAGGTCTGGGTGTAGGCGGTCTCCGGATCGGCGGTGAAGCCGCCCGAGCGCACCGAACAGGCGGCCGTGCCGTTCGGCGTGGTGCCGTTGCTGCACAACAGCGTCTGGCTGCCGTACAGCGCGTCCGACAGGCCAGTCGCTCGGCACACTTCGCGCGAGGCGATCGGCGCGCCATAGGTCACGCCATTGGCGCCGGTGGTGACGGTGGGAGCGCAGAAGTCGTTGAACGTGCCCGAACCGCCGCCCGCGAACTCAATGTTGCTCGCCTGACGGATCTCGACGACGGTCGGCGCGCGCTGCGCCTTGTTGAACGAGGCGCGGAAGGTCAGGTCGCGGACCGGGGCGTAGACGCCCTCGACCTTCCAGGTGTTGAAGGTGCTCGGGTTGCTGCTGTACTTGGAGACGCGATAGCCGCCGTTGAGCTGGACCAGTTCGGCGAACGGCTTGTGCTCGACCAGCGGCGCCTGCACCTCGATATTGGCTTCCCAGACGTCCTGGCTGAGATAGGTGTCGTTGCCACCGAGCGCGCTGCGATAGGCGGCGTCGGCGCGCGACGACAGCGTATCCTTGCGATATTCGGTGCCGAGCGCGATCGCCAGACCCTGTTCGGCGAACGGCGAGGTGATGCCGTATTTGCCGAGGTCGCCGGTCATATTGGCCTGGACGTCGTACAGCGTGCCGGTGGTCACCGAGGTGCCGGTGCCGAACAGATAGTTGATCAGCGCAGGGTCGGTGTTGCCGGCGCTGAAGATGTCGAAGGGCACGCAGCCCGCCGCGCCGCTCGCGCAGGTCGGTGCCGCCGCGGTGCCGCCGACGTTGACCGCATTCTGCAGATTGCCGGGGATGCCGAAGCTCGGGATGTAATCCTGATGGTTGCGCGCGTAGACGCCGCCCACGTCATAGGTCCAGGCGTCGCCGACCTTGCCGCGGACACCGCCGGTCAGACGGACGCCGGTGTTGACGTAAGTGTCCGGCCGGTCGCTGTTCTCGCCGAGGCGATAGGCGAGCGTGACGGGCACGCTGGTGGTGCCGGCGCCGCAGCCGATCGTGGTCGCCTGCGTGCCCGACAGATACGGGTTGCTGCAATTGACGTTGACGGTGCCGCTCGCGATCGTCGGATAGTTGTTGTACGATTTGTCGCGGAACCAGATCCCCGACGCATAGAGTTCGGCCTCGGGGGCGAGTTCGAGCGTGGCGAAGCCGCCGGCGTTTACCCGCTCGGACGGCCGCTGATAGGCATAGCCGCTGAAATAGTTCGACGCGTTGCCGGGGCCTGCGGCGAACGGCACGAAATTGCGCGAACCGTCGGGATTGTTGACGAACTGTCCGCCGGCGTTGGCGCCCGCCTGCGGCGTGATCAGACCGCTGGTTGAGCTGCTCGGGGTCAGGCCGCACGACAGCGGACCGTTGAGCTGCAGCTGGGTGATGTAGCAGCCCGCGTTCGACCGCGAGGTGAGGGGGATCTCGTCGGTCTTGCGATAATTGACGAAGCCGCTGAGGTGGAGCTTGCCGTCGAGCAGCTTGGTGCCGGCGGTCAGCGTCACGTCGGCACGGCCGCCGTCGTTGGTCAGGCCGCGCGGGCTGCCGAAACCGGCGGCACGGGCGAGCGGCGAGACGATCGTGTCCTTGTTGTTGTGATTGTAGAAATTGTAATTGGCGTCGAGCTGGACGCCCTCGAAGTCCTTGCGCAGGACGAAGTTGACGACGCCGGCGACCGCGTCCGAACCATAGACCGACGAGGCACCGCCGGTGAGCACGTCGACGCGCTCGAGCAGCGACGGCGGGATGATGCCGACGTCCTGGCCGTTCTGCGTGCCGAGGCGCTTGCCGTCGATCAGCACCAACGTCCGCTCGAAGCCGAGCGTGCGCAGCTTGATGCGCTGGCGACCGTCGGAATCGTTGTAGGTCTGCTGGCTGTCGGGCGCGACCTGCGGCAGGCGGTTGAGCACGTCCTCGACGTTGACCGGCGCCTGCGCGCGGATGTCCTGCTGCGTGACCGAGGTGATCGGTGCGGCCGAAGTGACGTTGGGGCGGTTGATGCGCGTGCCGGTGACGACGATCTCGCCCGAGCTGGGCGCGTCACCCGACTGGCCGGCGATCGCCGCGGCGCGGGTGTCGGAGGCGACCTCGGCATCGGCGCCGGGCTGCGGATCGGCCTGCGCCGCCTGCGTGACGGCATCGGGCGAGGCCGGATTCGGGGTTGCGGCAGGCGCCTGTTGCGCCATCGCGGGGAGGGTCCAAAGCCCCATCGCACCGATCAATGCGATACGCGAAACCGAGTGAATCAACACGCCTCTCCCTCTCTCTTCGCCGCCTGGTAACGCTACCGTAAACTGTCCGGCGGTCGGAACCAAATCAGGTCCTCACCAGACCGGGATAATACCAATTTCCTCCTAAAGTAAATACATCTTGATTTTGAAGGCACTTATCCCCTGCAACTGTGGCATGCGTGCCATAACGGGCGCTGACGGGCAGGCGGTGGACCGCTCCCATCGGGCACCGCCGCGACCGGATGCCAGCGCGCCCGCATCGTCGATCACCGCCCGCACCGCTGCTGCCGGTAAGCAAGCCTCAACGGGTCATCGATTATGATGCGAAGGCATGACGGCAGCGCTCCCCTATCACTTTTTGCTGCTTCCCGGGCTGGGCGACGACGCGGGCCATCACGTCCGCACGTTGGTAGCGACGCTGGAGCGGTTCGGCAGCGTCCACCAGCTGCGCAGCGTGCCGGATCTCCGCATGGCGCCGCGGACTGCCGGGACCTTCGCCGCCTTGCTCGATCTGCTCGAACCCGCTCTGTCGGCGACGCCGACGGCGCAGCGCGTCGTGCTGGTCGGCTATTCGATCGGCGGAACGCTCGCCTTCGCGCTCGCCGACCGGCTGGCGCGCCGCGGCCGCGCGCCGCACCTGGTCATCATGATCGACAGCAGCGCGGTCTATCCACCCGCCGCACTGAGCCTCGCGCAGGATGTCAGGACCGAACTGGCGCGGGGCCTGCGGTATATCGTCATCAACCTGCCGACGATGCTGGCGATCCGCGGCGGCCTGTTGCGCGTCGCCCGGGCGTACGTGCGGCTGGGGAATAAGATCAGCCCCAAGCATATCAACGGATCACGGATGCGCCTCCTCGTGCATTATTGGGTGGATGCGATCACGGGAACGACCCTGCCCGATTATGGCGGGCGCGTGCTGCTGTACAAGGCGGCCAAGCACCGGCCGCGGATCACCGCGGCCGATCTCGGCTGGAGCCGGTTCGCCGCGACCTTCGAAATGAGGCGGATGCCGGGCGATCACTGGACGATCCTCAAACAGCCCGAATTGTACGACAATCTTGCCGACCTGCTGCACGACCGACCCGCGAGCGGCGTTTAGTCGACCGGCTGGAGTGCCGCGGTCAGCAGCCGTTCGATCTTGCCGAGGCCGTCGTGCCCCAATTGGACGCTCGCCGTTCCGTCGGACGACTGCACCAGCCGGCGTTGCGCCAGCACCCGCAGCCAGCGCTGCACCGAGTCAACCGGCAGGCCGGTCGATCCGGCGACGTCCGCGACCGACGCCAGTCGCCCCTCGGCCTCGGCGAGATAGAGGTCGAGCAGGATGAGGCCGGGGAAATCGCCGAACAGCTCGCGGCCGAATTCCTCCATCTTGAGGCTGTAGAGGTGCTTGAGGCGCAGCGCCGCCTTCCACATGCGCAGCGGCGTGTCGCGCGGGGCCTCATCCTCGCGCCACGACAGCGTCGAGACCAGATGCCCTGCCGCATCGAAGCGCGAGACGAGCAGGTCGACCTCGACGGTGGTGCCGTCGGGACGCCAATAGCGCTTGCGCAGCCGGGTCGGCGCCGCCTTGTCGACGAGGCTGCCGAGCATGTCGGCGCTCTTGTCGAGATCCTCGGCGACGGTGATCGAGCGATAGGAGGCGCCGATCAATTCGGCATGCGGCCGTTGCAGCAGGCGGCAGAAATTGCTGTCCGCGACGAGTATCGTTCCCGCCGTGCTCGAGACACAATGCGCAACAGGCATTCCGAATCCTATGGTGCCGGCCCCCGTGCCGCGGCGGGTGCCAGAGTATCGTGGTAAAGCAGCATCTTAGTCCATAACCGATTATTCTTCGCGGCGATATGGGCTTGGGGGGCACGACGCACCCGAACGGCGCCTGCGTTCGTTCCAGCCGCCGGTGCCAGTCGCACCTTCGCGCCCAGCAAAGGACATGCCGCATGACGGACCTCACGCTCCACGATCTGTCGAAGAAGATGGCCAAGCTCGACTTCGCGATGATGGCTACCCGCTCGGCGGCCGGCGTCATCACCGCACGGCCGATGAGCAACAACGGCGACGTCGACTATCACGGCGAAAGCTATTTCTTCTCCTATCAGGATTCGCGCAAGATCGCCGACCTGCGCGACGATCCGCACACGACGCTCAGTTACACCGGCGCGGCCGGGATGCTCGGCGGGCCGCCGCTGTTCGTCACCGTCGAGGGCCGTGCCGCGCTGATCGAGGACCGTCAGGCGTTCGCCGACCATTGGACCAAGGATCTCGACCGCTACTTCCCCGACGGCATCGACACGCCCGGCATCGTGATGATCCGCGTCGACGCCGCGCGCATCCGCTATTGGGACGGCAGCGACGAGGGCGAGATCACGCCCTGACGCGGCCCGGCGGCCTCACGCCACCTGACTGAACTCCGCATCCTCGGCATCCGGGCCGCCGCTGGTCAGATCGAGCGCGAAGCCACGGACGCGCGCCTGCTGGTCGAGCACCGATCCCGGCCGGGGTTTGCTCAGGGTCGCCAGCTTAGTGCCCTTGACCGCGGGACGGCGCGGCGCGGCAACGACCGCCTTGCGCGTGACCCGGGCCTTGATCAGGCCGGTATCGTCGAAGCGGAAGAAGGCGATCGTCTGCTGCAACTCCTCCGCCTGGTCGGCGAGCGTCTCCGACGTCGCCGAGATCTGTGCCGAGGCCGCGGCATTCTGCTGCGTCACCTCGTCGAGCTGCTGGATCGCCAGATTGACCTGATTGGCGCCGAGGTCCTGTTCGCGGCAGGCGGCGCTGATCTCGGCGACCAGTTCGGCGGTGCGGCGGATGTCGGGCACCAATCGGGTCAGCATGTCGCCCGCCTGGGTGGCGGCGACGACGGTATCGGAGGAGACCGAACCGATCTCCGCCGCGGCGGCCTGGCTGCGCTCGGCGAGCTTGCGGACCTCGGCGGCGACGACCGCGAAGCCCTTGCCGTGGTCGCCGGCGCGCGCCGCCTCGACTGCGGCGTTGAGCGCGAGCAGGTCGGTCTGGCGGGCGATCTCCTGGACGATGCCGATCTTCTCGGCGATCGTGCGCATCGCCTGCATCGCGCGATCGACCGCGACGCCGCT
Organism: Sphingomonas sp. GW821-FHT04B01; assembly: GCF_059420425.1. Lineage (NCBI taxonomy): Bacteria > Pseudomonadati > Pseudomonadota > Alphaproteobacteria > Sphingomonadales > Sphingomonadaceae > Sphingomonas > Sphingomonas sp. GW821-FHT04B01. Next base: position 36,956 of record NZ_JBWKTR010000009.1, read on the forward strand.
GTCCTCGGCATCCCGCGCCGACTGGCGCGCGATCTTCTCGGTCTGGGCGGCATTGTCGGCATTCTGTTTGATGTTGGCCGCCATCTGCTCCATCGATGCCGACGCCTGTTCGGCCGCCGCGGCCTGTTCGGTCGCACCTTGGCTCATCTGCTCCGACGAGGCGGACAATTGCATGCTGCCCGCCGCGACCTTGTGCGCCGCCTCGCCGATGCTGTGCACCACGGAACGCAGGCGGCCCGACATGGTGTTGACGGTGGCGACCAGATCGCTGATCTCGTCGTTGCCGGTGACGCGCACCTCGCTTTGCAGATCGCCGGCTGCAACCGTCTCGATCGCCTGCCCGGTGGTGCGCAATCCCTGCGCGACCATCCGCGACAGCCAGAAGCAGCCGACGAACCCGATCAGCAACGCCAGCCCGGCGGTGACGAACAAGGCCCGCCGCGCCGAATTGCAGAGCGCGTGCGTCTCGCTGTTCGCCTCGACCATCTGCGTACGCGCCTGATCGACGATCTGGTCGGCGATGGCGACCAGCGCATTGACCAGCAGGCGCGACTGATTGACCGACAGCGCGCCTGCCTCGGCATTCCTGTTGGCGAGCGCGAGCGTGCGGACCTGATCGTGGACCGGCAGGAATTCGGCCCATTTTGCCTGCGCCTGCTGCCACAATGGTCGTTCCTTGTCGGTCGCGCCGGCAAGGCCGCTCGCGAGCAGCTTCTGCGCCTCGTTGCGCGTCGTCATCAGGTCGGCATCGAGCTGCCGCATCTGCGTCACATCCTCGATCAGCGCCAAATTCTTCTCCTGGCGGACGACGATATTGGCTTTGATGACGAACGATTGGGCGATCTCCAGCCGTCTGGCCGGGCCGTTGACGAGATCGTCGACCGCGCGGTCGAGCGCATCCATCCGGCTGATGCCGATCCAGACCACGCCGACCAGCAGCAGCATCAGGACGGCGAAGGTCATCGCCATCTTCACCTTGATCGTCGCGCGCATGTTCGTTCCCCAGCCGTAACAATATAGGACATTGTAGGCTGGGAAACGCATCACCCCATGCGGCCGAACTCCACATCCTCGGCATCGGGGCCGCCGGTGGCGAGGTCGAGGGTGAAGCCGCGCAGGCGCGACGACGGGTCGATGCGCGTGCCGGCGCGCGGCGCCAGCAGCCGCGCCGCCTTGGTGCCCTTGATCGCGGGGCGCTTCACCGGCACCGGCGCCGGCCGGTGCGCGACGCTGCGGGTGGGACGCACCGCATCCTCGGGCAGGCGGAAGAAGGCGATGCTGTGCTGCAATTCCTCCGCCTGTTCGGCGAGCACGCCCGCGGTCGAGGAGATCTGCTCGGAGGCGGAGGCGTTCTGCTGCGTCACCTGATCGAGCTGCTGGATCGCCTGGTTGATCTGCGAGGCGCCGATATCCTGTTCGCGGCAGGCGGCGCTGATCTCGGCGACCAGCTCGGCGGTGCGGCGGATTTCGGGCACCAGCCGGGTGAGCATCTCGCCCGCCTCGGTCGCCGCACCGACGGTGTCCGACGACATCGCGCTGATCTCCGCCGCGGCGGTCTGGCTGCGCTCCGCCAGCTTGCGCACCTCCGCCGCCACCACCGCAAAGCCCTTGCCGTGGTCGCCGGCACGTGCCGCCTCGACCGCGGCGTTGAGCGCGAGCAGGTCGGTCTGGCGCGCGATCTCCTGGACGAAGACGATCTTCTCGGCGATCGTGCGCATCGCCCGGACGGCGCGATCGACCGCGACGCCGCTGCGCTCCGCCTCGGTCGACGACTGGCGCGCGATCTTCTCGGTCTGCGCGGCATTGTCGGCGGTCTGTTTGATGTTGGCCGCCATCTGCTCCATCGATGCCGAGGCTTCCTCGGCCGCCGCGGCCTGTTCGGTCGCACCCTGGCTCATCTGCTCGGCGCTCGACGAGAGCTGCTGGCTGCCGCTGGCGACCTGGTCGGCCGCGCCCGAGACGTTGCCGGCGAAGCTGACCAGCGACTCGACCAACGTGTTGATCGCGTCCTTCATCCGCTGGTGATCGCCGTCGCAGTCGATCGCGACGCGTTCGAGCAGCGAGCCGGTGCTGACCAGATCGAGCACGCGATTGCCCTCGCCGATCGGCAGCAGGATCGCGTCGAGCATGCCGTTGACGCCCTGGATCAGCCCGGCGAAATCGCCCCTGAAGCGCGCCGCGTCGCCGCGCTCGCGCAGCTGGCCGGCGGTCGAGGCGACGATCAGCCGCTGGATCTCCGCGATGATCGCGCGCAAATTGGTGCGCAGCAGTTCGATCGTGTCGTTGATGAACGCCTTCTTGCCGGGAAAGGCGTCGAGCGGCGCGTCGAAATGGCCCTGGCCGAATTGCTCGATACAAGCCATCGCCTGCTTCTTCACCGCGATATGGCCGGCGACCATCGTGTTGATCCCCGCCGCCATCGTCGCGAAATCGCCGCGGAAGGCGTCGACGGGCACGAACACGTCGATGTCGCCCTTGTCGTGCTCGGCCGACATCCGGTTCATCTCGGCGATCAGCCCCTTGAGGTTGCCGCGCAGCCGCTCGATCGTGTCGTTGAGGAACGCCTTCTTGCCCGGGAAGGCGTCGAGCGGCGCCTCGAAATCGCCGTCGCCGAAGGCGGCGACACAGGCCATCGTCTTCTTCTTCGCGGCGATATGGCTAGCGACCATATAATTGACGTCCTGCGCGGCGATGCGCAGGTCGCCGACGAACTGCGCGGCGGGCAGCACGACGTCGATGTCGCCGCGCTCATGCTCGGCGGACATGGTCGCGACCGCCTCCTTGAAGGCGCCGACCGGTGCGGTCGCCGCGTCGAGCATCGCGTTGATCTCGTTCAGCAAATCGCGGACCTCGCCGCTGCCTGCCGCGACGTCGCCGCGCTCGGTCAGGCGGCCTTCGGCGAAGGCGCCGCGCAGGCGACGCACTTCCGCGACCGCGGTCTGGATATGAGCCGAATCCTTCAACGAGAGATAGGGTCGCATGACCAATTGCCTTTGATACGGAGGAAAACGTCGGACAACAGACCGGCATGATGCGTCGCGGGCCGCCGCTGGTGAGGCGGCCACCGTGCGCTGCCGGCAACGAGAACAGCCTCGCCGGGTCATGGCGGGGCAGGCATGTCAGGCGGCGCCGAAGACAGGCAAACCGCAGGTTATTGCGTCACATTATCATGACGCCATATTCGAACACGTGAAACGCGAAACAAAGAAACAGGAAACGCTGGATCACGCATATGTCCGATATGGATTTAAGATCGAGTTAATGGACCCGGCCGGCGATCCGATCCCGTCCACCCGTATTATTCATGCAACACACGTTCGCCGATACGTTATGGCCGGCGCATGACGATGACGACGACGCGACGCACGCTCCTGATCGGCGCAACCGCCGGAGCCATCACCAGCGGCGCCGGGGCGGCTAGGCGCGCGTCCCCGGCGTTCCGGTTGCGGCCGTGGCTGGCGCTCGCCGCGGTGCCGGGGGCGAGCTGGGCATGGCTCGACGGCGCGACGGTGACCGCGCAGGCCGAGGGCGACGCCCGCGCGGGCGTTCCCGCCACTTCCGAGACGCTGTTCGAGGCGGCATCGCTGTCGAAGCCGGTGCTGGCCGCCGCGGTCCACGCGCTCGTCCGCGACGGCAGGATCGACCTCGACGCCCCCGTCGCGCGCCACGTCGACTTCACCCGCGATGCCGCGACCTGCGCGATCACCCCGCGCCATTTGCTGTCGCATGCCGGCGGCCTGCCGAACTGGCGCACCGATGCGGGCAGCGACCTCGTCAGCCGCTTCGCGCCGGGGTCGGCGTTCCGCTATTCGGGGGAGGGGTTCGTGCTGCTCGGCCGGCTGGTCGAGGCGGTGACCGGGCGCACCGCGGCCGAGGTGGTGCGCGACCGCGTGCTCGTCCCGGCCGGGATGACGCATAGCCGCTACGGCTGGACCGCGGAGCAGACACCGGCGGTCGCTTGGGCGCACGATGCCGACAGAGAATTGCTCCCCGAGGCCGGACCGGCGCATTTCGAGGCGCAGCGGGCCGCCGGACCGCGCCGCCCGGTCGAGACGTGGACGCGCAGCGACCAGATCGCCGCGGCCGCCGCGCTCGGCAAGCCGCCGCTGCCGCTCTTCATGACGCCGAACATGGCGGCGGGATTGTGGACGACGGCGGGCGATTATGCGCGCTTCCTGCGCTTCGCGCGGCGCTATCCGGCGATGGACGCGCCGGCGGTGACGGTGGCGGGCGATCTGTCCTGGGGGCTGGGCTGGGGGCTCGAACGGTCGGGCGGGCGGCGCTTCGCCTGGCATTGGGGCAGCAACGACGGCGTCGCCAATCTGTTTGTCCTCGATCTCGACCGCGGCACGGGGCTGGTGGTGCTGACCAACGGCGCCGGCGGCCAGCGCGTCTATGCGCGCGCGGCACGGGTCGGGTTCGCGCGCGAATTCGATGCGCTGACCTGGTTGCAGCCGTAACCCGCGGCGATGCGGGGACAAGACGGGTGACGATCGCCGCGCGGGGGGATTAAGAGACGGCATGCCCGATACACCGACGCTTCCCCGCCGTAGCCGCCGCTGGACGCCGGCGCGGTTCCGCGCGCTGCTGCGGTCGCGCGGGCCGACATCGGTGCGCTTCCGCCAGCGGATCGCGGTGATCGCCGGTGCGGTCGCGATCGGCATCGTCGCGGTGCTGTTCGCCGAAGCCGCCGACGCGACCGCTTCATTGTTCGACCAATACGTGCGGCGGCTGCCGTGGCTGCCGCTGCTGACCACGCCGCTGGGGTTCGTGGCGCTGGTCTGGCTGACCCGCCGCTACGTGCCGCTGGCGCGCGGATCGGGCATCCCGCAGGTGATGGCGGCGCGCGCCGACCCCGCCGCGGCGACCGGCAATCTGATCGCGGTGAAGACGGTGGCGGGCAAGGCGCTGCTGACGATGGGCGCGATCCTGTGCGGCGGCAGCGTCGGGCGCGAGGGGCCGACGGTGCAGATCGCCGCGGCGGTGATGGGGGTCAGCCACCGGCTGATGCGCGTGACGATGAAGGGCACGGTGGTGATCGCGGGCGGTGCGGCGGGCGTCGCTGCGGCGTTCAACACGCCGCTCGCCGGCGTGCTGTTCGCGATCGAGGAACTGGCCGCCGCCTATGAGCAGCGGATGACGCTGATGGTGCTGTCGTCGATCGTCATCGCCGGCATGGTCGCGCAGAGCCTGACCGGCAATTACGTCTATTTCGGCGAGATCGGCGCGCATATGTCGCTGACCGCGGCATTGGTCGTGGTGCCGGTGGCGGGCCTCGCCGGCGGACTGGCGGGCGGATTGTTCGCGCGCGCAATGCTGGCGCTGGCGCGCGGCGGCAGCCGGCTGACGCGGTGGAGCAAGGCGCACCCCTTGCTGTTCGCCGGCCTGTGCGGGCTGGTCGTCGCCGGACTGGGTGTCGCCACCGGCATGACCTGGGGCACCGGTTACGGCGCCGCGCGCGGGATGATCGGCGGGGTCGATGCTCCCTTGTGGTTCGGCCCGGCCAAGTTCGTCGCGACGCTGGCGACGGCGGTGGCGGGGCTGCCCGGCGGCATCTTCGCGCCGAGCCTCGCGGTCGGCGCGGGCGTCGGCAACCTGCTCCACGCGCTGTTCCCCGCCGATCCCACCGGCGCGGTGGTGATCCTGGGCATGGTCGCCTATTTCACCGGCGTGGTGCGCGCGCCGCTGACCGCGGTGATCATCCTGTCGGAGACGACCGCGAGCCGCGGGCTGATGCTGCCGATGTTCGCCGCGGCCTTCCTCGCCGACTGGGCGAGCCAGGCGGTGTGCCGCGAGAAACTCTACCACGGCCTGTCGGCGACCTTTTCACCGCATCAGGCGCCTTAGTGTATTATATTGGTGGCACACTTATGGCGCGGCTGCTACTATCGGCCTGCCAGTGCCTCTTTACCCTGTGCCTGGCGATCCTTTGATGGACTCCTCCGGCTGCCCCTCGTCCGGGGGGCAGCCGGCCTTTTGCCGCGGCCCTGCAATAATGAGCTTTTTCCGCACGTTAACCTTTGCGGTCTAGCGTGGAGGCAAGGACACGCCGCACAGGAGGGAGAGCGATATGGAGGAGCTTCGGCCGATGCCGCCCGGCGCGACGCCGCTGGCGATCCCGCCCGAGCTGGCGGCGAGCGTCGCCCGCCATCAGGAGCATCTCTCCGCGCTGATCGCCAGTCTGCGCGCGGCGGGCGTCGACGAGGCTATGGTCGCCGCCAGCGTCCGCACGTTGGTGGACAGCTATGCCGACGAACTCACCGCCGCGTTGCGCGAGATGCTGAGGGGGCAGTTGCATGGATGACGCCCGGCTGCACGACGAGGATGCGCGCGTCGCCGCACTGCGCCGGCTCGACGTGCTCGACAGCGCGGCGGAGTCGCCGTTCGAGAAGATCGTGACGCTGATCCGCACCGTGCTGGCGGTGCCGATCGCGACGGTGACGCTGGTCGATCGCGACCGGCAATGGTTCAAGGCGGAACGCGGCATGAACTGCCGGCAGACGCCGCGCGCGATCTCCTTCTGCACCCACACGATCCAGCAGCGCGAGCCGCTGATCATCGCCGATGCGCAGGCCGATCCGCGCTTCGCCGCCAGCCCCTTGGTCGCCGGGCCGCCCCATGTCCGCAGCTATGCCGGCATCCCGCTGCGCACTCCCGAGGGCTATAACGTCGGCGCGCTGTGCGCGATGGACACCGTCGTCCGCCAGTTCACCGCGGCCGAGATCGCGATCCTCGGCAATTTCGCCAATATCGTCTCCGACGAACTCGAGCTGCGGATGATCGCGCAGGTCGATCACCTCACCGGCGCGCTGACCCGCCGCGGCTTCGTCGAACAGGCGGAGCGCGAGATCGCGCGATCGTGCCGCTACGGGCGGTCAAGCACGTTGGTGATGCTCGACCTCGACCATTTCAAGGCGGTCAACGACACCTATGGCCATCCGATCGGCGACCAGGTGCTGCAACGCGTCGCCGAGGTCGTTGGCGTGACGCTGCGACCGAGCGACGTGCTCGGCCGGCTGGGCGGCGAGGAATTCGCGCTGCTGCTTCCGGAGACCAACGGCGACGAGGCGATGGTCGTCGCCGAGCGGCTGCGCGGTGCGATCGCCGATCACCCGATCGCGCTCACCGACGGCCGCATGCTGCCGGTCAGCGCGAGCTTCGGCGTCGCCGCGCTCGGCCCCGACATCGCATCCTTCCCGGTCTGGCTGCAGCGCGCCGATACGATGCTCTATGCCGCCAAGGCGGGCGGGCGCAATTGCGTGCGCCTCGCGCCGGCGTAGCTCACCCGCCGGCGTCGAACGCGAGGCTGGCGCCGATCCCGGACAGAAGGGCAAGCGCACGGTCTTGCGCCTCCTCGCGCTCACCGCGCTCGGCGACGATCTCGGCCCGCGCGTCCATCGCCACCGTGACGAGCGCGACCGCCTCGTCGACACTGAGCACGGACCGGGCGACGAGACCGTGGATCAGGCTTTCGACCAGCAGCAGCGCCGCTTCGCCATGCGCGTCGGCAGCCGGCGGTGCAGCCCTGTCGAGGTCGAGATCGGGGGCGGGGTCGCGAGTGTCGTCGATCATGATGCGCGTCATCCGTTCCGGTCAGGCGCGAGCGTCTTCTGCGTCTCGCAGCCGGCGGAGCCTGGGATATGGCCGACAGGGACATAGCTAGCAGGAATCGGGCCGCCTGCCCCATGCTTGCATCAATATTTGTGTATAACTTTTGTATATAACTTTGAGCAATATTACATGCTGGGATCCTGTGTGATGAAGCAGCATGACCAATCTCTTCGTCGAAAAATTACGCGGTTACTCGCCGCTCGACGAAGAGGACGTCGCCGGCCTGCTCGCGCTCACCGCCCGCCCGCGGCTCGTCAAGACGCGGCACGACCTGATCCGCGAGGGCGATCGGCCCGGTCCGGTGTTCGTGATCATGGAAGGCTGGGCGTGCCGCTACAAGGTGCTGCCGAGCGGCACGCGGCAGGTGCTGGCGTTCCTGATGCCGGGCGACGCCTGCGATCTCCACATCGGCCTGCTCGCCGAAATGGATCACAGCATCCAGACGATCACGCCGGCGCAGGTGGTGACGATCGACCGCGTCGACATGGACCGGCTGATGGCGCAGCGGCCGGCGGTGGCACGCGCGATGTATATCGCGCAGCTTGTCGACGAAGGCACGATGCGCGCCTGGATCACCAGCATGGGCCGCCGCACCAGCATCGAGCGCGTCGCGCATCTGATGTGCGAATTGTACCTGCGCGCGCGCGACATCGCGATCACCGGCGAACAGTCGCTGGCGCTGCCGCTGTCGCAGGTATTGCTCGCCGATGCGCTCGGCATGACCAGCGTGCACATCAACCGCGTGCTCAAGGAGCTGCGCGTCGCCGGTGCGATGACGCTCAACCGCGGCAGCCTGGAGGTCAGCGATCCTGCCAAGCTGGTCCGCATTGCCGGCTTCGACGACGGCTATCTCCATCGCCGCAGTAGAACCGCCTGATCCGGGAAACCGGTCGAGGCGATGACGCCGCGACCTCGCCAGCCCCGTTCTGTTACCTCGAACTTGATCGAGACTTCTGCGAAACTCCACCAGTGCTCCTGCGAAAGCAGAAGCCCAGGAGTCCCCGAACACCATAAGATGTTGTTTTGCTTGGCTCTGGGCTCCTGCGTTCGCAGGAGCACTGCGCTGGTTTCCCGATGATCGGGACCTTCGCAGAGGTGTCGACCCGATCCGGGGTGACGAAAGATGGGGCTTTGGCGATCATCAACACGCGGGGTGACGCGGCTAGGCCGGTATCGCCTCGATCGTCGCGGTGTCGGCGGCCGGGATGCCGTTCTCGCGATGGCGGAAGTCGCTGAGCGCCTTGTAGACCTGCAGCCGCGCACGCATCACCCCGCCGAGCGGGCGATGCACCGCGAGGCTGTGCGCCGGGCGGAAGGTCATCACCTCGTCGAAATAATGGACGCGCTCGGCACTATAAGCGGCCTGACGCGGCAGCCGGATCGTCGCGACGGTGACATAGGCGCTGTCCTCGACCGGCCATTCCACCGACGTGTCCTCGATCGGCTGCGTCTCGGCATTCGCCCACAGCTGCGCGCGCAGCTCGAAGACCGCGTCGTGCACATCGAAATAGTCGACCGCGGCGTGGCGGAAGCCGTCCTCATCGGCATGCGGGTCGAGCTGCCAGTCGTCGAGCGCCCGCTGCTCGGGCGCGACGGGGAAGGCGCCGAGCTTTGCGACGTAATCGCCGAAGCGGATCGGGCATTGGCTGAAATAATAATCGTCGAGCGGATGGCTGAACGGATGGCCGTAGAAATCGAGCGTCGGGCTCGGCCCGCCGGTGACCGCGTTGAGCACCGTGTTGATGTTGCGCGCGAGCGACGAGGCGACGCTTTTCACGCCCTCGGGCAGCGGCGTCGCCGCGCCGATCTTGCCGGCCTGCGACAGGAAGCCCGCAGCGGTGCCCGCGGGGAAGGTGGTGCCGCTCGCCAGCACGAAATCCTGCGTCGGCGCGTCATGGCCGGGCAGTTTCTCGCCCTCGACGCCGAACACCTTGATCGCCATGCCGCGATGCGTCGAGACGCGGTCGCCGAGCCGCTCGCCCGGCCCCTGCGCGAAGCGCACCGCGACCTGGAACGTGCCGCCGCGCGCGAACAGGCCTTGCGCCAGTTCGGGCGGCAGGTCGTCGGCGACGGTCAGTTCGCCGATCACGCAGGCGGTGCTCTTGGCGTGGCTGGCGCGGACGGCATGGCCCTCGCGCTGTTCGACCGTCTGGCTCTCCTTGGTCATGCCGGCGATGATGCCGTCGATCGTCTTCTGTTCGTCGGGCTCGGGCGTCTCGATCCCGGGGGCGTAGCGCAGATAGGTCATGATTGCCTCCGGATCACTTGACGGGCGGGAAGGAGAACAGCTCGGTCTTGATCGACGCGGGCGCACCCGGCGTGAACCAGTTGGTGTCCTGGATATGGCTGGCGGTGACGTACATCGTGCCGTCGCGCCCTTCCGAAAAGGTGTCGGGCCAGCGCAGCCGGCGGTCGGTCAGCACCGTTTCGACGGTCGATCCGTTGAGCCGCTTGATCGCATAATCGGTCGGCGAGGTGAGGTAGAGCACGCCCGCCTGGCTCATCCACAGGCCGTCGGCGACATGCGTCTGCGCGACGGTCGTCACCGCGGCCGCGCGATCGGCCTCGCTGACCTCGGGGCGCAATTTGGCGGTGTCGATCGCGTAGAGCGTCTTGCCGGTCAGCGCCTGATAATACAGCGTCTTGCCGTCCTTGGAGATGGCGATGCCGTCCGACGCGAACGCCGGCTGGCGGCCGTCGGGACGGACCAGCGGCTTGCCGTCGATCGCCACCTTCACCGTCTTGTCGATCTGCGTCGAGGCGTGGCCGTCGAGCGCGCGGAAGCTCTTGCCGCTCTCCAGATCGACGACGATGATCGCGCCGCGCGTGCCGGAATCGGTGATGTAGCCGGTCTTGCCGTCGGGCGAGAAGCGGATGTCGTTGAGATAGGTGCCCTGCAGCGCGACGTCGCCGGGGACCGCGATCACCTTGGTGACGCGGTTGTCGGCGAGGTCGATGCGGACGAGCTTGGGCGCGCCCTCAAGGATCTTCTCATTGCCCGGCGCGCCGGGGTCGAGCACCCAGAGATTGCCGTGGCCGTCGGGAACGATCGATTGCACACAGACGAAATAATCGCCGACCGGCAGTTCGTTGGCGCGCGCGTTGCGCCAGCTGTTCCACTTGGCGTCGGGATAGGGGCGCAGCGAGCCGTCCTTCATCACCTCGGCGACCGAGATCGGCGCATCGTCGGTCCAGCGCGGGAAGTTGACGAAGCGGCGGCCGTCGGCGGTCACCGCGACGCCGGTCGCCTGATGGTCGAATTGCGCGACCTGGGTCAGGCGGCTGTCGCGCCCCTGCGCCTGGGCGACGCCGACGGCCGCCGCGGCGACGAGGCCGATCGCGGCGATACCGGCGGCAAAGGGGGCGACTTTCTTCATGGGCAAACTCCGGTCGATACTATCGGTGAGCGCGGCGGGATCGCCGGCGAACAGGTTGAGCAGGTGGCGCGCGACCGCATCGGGGTTCTCGCGCTGCGGGAAATGGCCGACGCCGGCGAGATGGACCTTCGCGAACGGGCCGGTGAATTTGGCGGGGACGTGCCTAGACGCGCTCGGCGGATTGATCCCGTCGGCATCGCCCTGGATGTACATCGCGGGCAACGCCAGCGTGCGCGTCGCCTTGACCTTGTCCTCGAGCCACTGGCTGCGCGGATCGGGCTCCGCCTCGTCCCAGCGCGCGCGATAGCTGTGCAGCGTCACGTCGACCCAGTCGGGATTGTCGAACGACCGCGCGACGCGCGCGAAGGTCGCCTCGTCGAACCAGCCGGGCGGTGACCAATTGACCCAATGGATGTGCGCGAAGCCTTTGCGGTCGTCGCGCACCGCCTGCGCGCCGCGCGCGGTCGCCATGAACCAGTGATACCATTGCCGCTGCGCCTGTTCGAACGGCGGGGTCGGCATGCCGCCGAGCCGCGGCGGGGTCGACAGCATCGCCAGCCGCACGATCCGCTCGGGCCAGCCGACCGCGAGCGCCTCGGCGGTGTTCGATCCCCAATCGTGGCCGGCGACCATGAAGCGCGCGATGCCGAGCGCATCCATCAGCGCAATGGCGTCGATCGCCAGCATCGCGCTGTTGCCGGTGCGCGGCGCCGCGGCATCGGCGAAGCGGGTGGCGCCGATGCCGCGCAGGGTCGGTACGATCACCCGGAATCCCGCCTCGGCCAGCACCGGCGCGACCGCGTCCCAGGTAGATGCATCGTCGGGCCAGCCATGTATCAGCAAGATCGCGGGCGCATCGGGTCCGCCCAATTCGCGATAATCGATGATCAGATCATCACGGGCGACCGTCGGCATGGCGTTCTTTCTGTTACGTCACCGCCGACAACCGTCGATCAACTCGCGCGTTCCGATTTTAATCTGCATCAATAAAACATATTGGCCGGGAACGACGGGCCAAGGCTGCCGTTCTGGCCGCTACACCCGGCATCGGCGCACGGCCGGTTCGCCCCCGGCAGGAAAGGCCGCATCATGGCTAGGCAACGCTATCGTCCCCCGCACGACTTCGGCCTTGGCGGGGTCGCGATCGGCAACGAATTCCAGTTCGCCACCGACGACCAGGCCGAGGCGACGCTGGCCGCCGCATGGGATGCCGGCGTGCGCTATTTCGACGTGTCGCCCTGGTACGGGCTCGGCCTCGCCGAGCGGCGCTTCGGCCGCTTCCTCGCGCGCAAGCCACGCGACGAATTCGTCCTCTCGTCCAAGGTCGGAAAATTGCTGCGCGCCAGCCGCGACCATCAGGCGAAACGCTATTTCCCGTTCACCAACTCACCCAATACGCCGCATTTCGATTACAGCGCCGATGGCGTGCTGCGCTCGATCGACGACAGTCTGCAACGGCTCGGGCTCGACCGGCTCGACATCGTCTTCGTCCACGACCTGTCACCCGACAACGATTTCCTGCCCGACGATTGGGAGACATTGTGGACCGTCGCGGAGCGGGGCGCCTTCCCGGCGCTGACCCGGCTGCGCGAGGAGGGCGTGATCGACGGCTGGGGGATGGGGGTGAACTGCCCGCAGCCGATCCTCCGCTGCCTCGAGGTCGCCGACAGCGACGTGCATCTGCTCGCCAGCCAATATTCGCTGGTCGATCACGCCAATGCGGTCGAGCAGGTGCTGCCCGCGGCGCGCGCGGCGGGGGTGAGCTTCGTCGTCGGTTCGGCGCTCAACGCCGGCTTCCTGGGCGGCGAGCCGCGCTACAATTACGGCGCCGACAATATGGTGATTGCCGCCGACAAACGCGACAAGCTCGCGACGCTGCGCGCGGTCGCGGGGCGGCACGGCGTCGATCTCGTCGCCGCGGCACTGCAGTTCAGCCTGGCGCCCGACGTCGCCGCGGCACTGATCGTCGGCACCGCCAGCCCGACGCATATCCTCGCCGACCATGCCGCGTTGCGGGCGAAGATCCCTTCCGGCTTCTGGGACGAATTGCGCGCGACCGGCGTGCTCCATCCGGACGCGGCGGTCCCGCCGGCATGATGCCGACCCCGGGCGAACACGGCCCCCGTCGTGTTCGCCCGGGATCGGCCGCACCTCAATGGACCGCGACGCCCTCGTCGACGAGCCCGAAGCTTTCCTCCAGCGTGGCGATCGACATGCTTAAATGAGCCGCCGGCAACGCCAACCCCATCCGATCCATGATCATCAGGGCACGTTCCATCAGGGACAAAGCTTCGAAACTGTCGGTCATCGTTCGTATCCATCGGCCCGGGTTAGGGCTGAGCGGCGCCTACGCAACATAAGCACCGCCTACCAACGAACTTAGCCAATGATTGTAAGTGATTGCGTGACGCACAGATGATAGCTTCGTCATGATTAACATCGTCGTAAGCATGTAAACGCCAAACAACTTGTAGAGGCAAGACCTTTTGCCGCCCTGAAGTGGCAAGATCATTGTCCGACCCCGCTTATGCTCTCCATCCGACCATGACGATTATCAGAAACAGTCCCTCCTGCACGTCGCGGCATTGACCGGCCGGCATACGGTCCATATACGAATCGTATAGCCGAAAGGGACGAAGAGATGGGTATCGTCAAGATCGACGACGCACTGCACGCACAGGCGCGCCGCGCCAGCACGACGATGTGCCGCTCGATCAACGCGCAGGCCGAATTCTGGATGAAGATCGGCATGCTCGCCGAGGCCAATCCGACGCTGTCGTTCAACGATATCGTCGCCACGCAGCTGTCGGTCCGCGCGGCGGCAGCCGCCTGATGGTCAAGACTCCCGACGAACTGGCGCTGATGCGCATCGCCGGCCGGCTGCTCGCCTCGGTCTTCGAGATGCTCGACGCGCAGGATCTCGCCGGCATGTCGACCTTGCAGATCAACGACATGGTCGAACGCTTCATCACCGTCGACCTCGCCGCGCGGCCGGCGAGCAAAGGCCAATACGGCTTTCGCTTCGTGCTCAACTGCTCGATCAACCAGGTCGTCTGCCACGGCGTCCCCGACGCCGACGAGATCGTCCGCGACGGCGACATCATCAACCTCGACATCACGCTGGAGAAGAACGGCTTCATCGCCGATTCCAGCAAGACCTATCTGGTCGGCGACGCCCCCGCCGCGGCGAAGCGGCTGGTCCGCGTCGCGCAGGAGGCGATGTGGGCGGGGATCCGCCAGGTCCGCCCCGGCGCGCATGTCGGCGACATCGGCTTCGCGATCGAGCGCCATGCCCGCCAGAACGGCTATTCGGTGGTGCGCGAATTCTGCGGCCACGGCATCGGCCGCGACATGCACGAGGAGCCGCAGGTGCTCAATTTCGGCCGGCGCGGCGCGGGCGTACGGCTGCGCGAGGGCATGACCTTCACGATCGAGCCGATGGTCAACCAGGGCAGCCGCAGGGTCTCGACCCGCGACGACGGCTGGACGGTGGTGACCGACGACGGCAAGCTCTCCGCGCAATTCGAGCACACCGTCGCGGTCACCCACGACGGCGTCGAGGTCCTGACCCTGCGCCGCGACGAGACGCAGGCGGGGTAGGGGACGGCGCCGGGCTGCCCGGTCGGCGTACCTGCGCTCGATCCGCCCCGACCCGTCAGCTCAGACCTGGTCCTTCAGGTCGAGGATCGGATGCCAGGTACACGACGTCGGCGTGAGTTCGACGGCGCTCGAGCAAATCCGCCCGGCTTCCGCTATGTTCGCCAGCGTCGCTGTACGCCCCGGCTCGAGGATCACAATCTTGCGCCGGCCCGCGCTTTCCAGCGCGAAGTGGCAATTGCCGGTGCTGCTTGTCACGCAGCGGACTTGCAGAAGATGACGATTGCCATCGTAATCGGTCGCCGTGGCGAGCTTCGTACCGGGATGATAGGCAAACGACAGCCTGAGATCCGGCCGCGGCAATGCCGCTGCCGTCAAAGCGACCGCGCCGAATATGGTCGCAACCACCAATGATCGCCGGATCGAAATCATAAGCCCCCCATTCCAATCGAAAGACTGATCGGACTCGACCGGTTTGTCGAGCGTGATGACTGCATCGCGCAGCCGCCATTCATGTGGTGCGGTCTATCGCCGCGGGATCAGGTTTCGATGGAGCGAATGATGACCGTGCTGATCACCGCTTTGGTCTTGGCCGCGACCGGCGCGGGTGCACAGATGCCGGCGCGCGACTATCCGAGCTGCGACCTGCACGCGCAGCAGGCGCTCGTCGGCGGGCCCGGTGGGTCGATCGGGGACCGGGGGCAGGCGCATATCACACTGCGCGCCAACATCCTGCAGGCCGACATCGGCAACGCCCGCAAGGCGCGCCGACTGACCCAGCCGCAGGCCGATACGCTGTGGCAACGCGTGGAGCGCGTGCGCCACGGCAGCGACGGCTTCACGCGGCAACAGGGCTTCCTCAGCGCAGGCGAACGAGCCTCCTACGATCGCGCGCTGGACGCCGTCGCCACTCGACTCTGCCGGCGGTGATCCGGCGCGGCCGCGCTCAGCCGCGGGCGAAGATCGTCGCGGCGCCCGAGGCGACCGAGGCGAGCCGGGCGACCGCGGCGTCGTAAGCGGCGGGCATCTGCGTCATCGCCGCCATCGCGCGATCGATGTCGTTGAGACTGCCCCGCGCGGCATCGTGATCGTCCGCGCCATGCTGCCGCTCGGCGCGGCGCAGGATCGCGCGCACCTCGTTGGCGAGCGCGCGCGCGTCATTGGCGAAGGCGGCGTCGTCGGCGCCATCGTCCGGATGCGCCGCAGCGCCGCGCCGGCCGGCATCGCTCCGCGTCCGGGTCGCGGTGCCCGCGGCAGGCGTCACCTGCACATCGCTGCGGGCGGCGTTGCCGGTCGCGCCGGCGAGGTCCTGCGGCACGTCCTCGGCCGGCGCGGGGGTCGGCGTCAGATTGGCCCCGCCGACGATCGTGACCTCGGTGCCCTGCACCGCGAAGGCGGTGCCGCCGGCACCGACATATTCCTGCACCGCTTCGGCCAGTTCGCGCGCGATCTGCGCCGCGGCCTGGGCGAGCTTCTCGGCATCGGCGGCATGGAGCAGCTTGAGCAGGTGCAGCCGCGTCTTCAGTTCGGCGATCCTGGCGGCCGCGCGCGCCTTGCCGCCATCGCTGCCGCTGCGCCGTACCGCGTCCAGCGTCGCCAGCGCCTCGCTCGCGGCCTGCGCCGTGCCGTCGGCCGGTCCGATTCCCGGGGCCTCGGCCGCGGATAGCGGTGCGATGCGGTCATGCGGGATCGGGGCGATCGCCGTCAGCGTGGATCTGGCTAGCTTCATGGACCGTCACCCCATCGTCACCCGTCCATTATAGCGGGATCGCCGTGCCCGCGGAAACGCGCGCCCTCAGACCGTCCCGTAGACGTCGCGCCCGCCCGCGGCCGCGCCCGCGGCGAGATTGGCGCGCGCCTGTTCGATCGAGGCGGTCGTCTCGTCGCCCTTGCCGACGACGATGCCGGCCGAGGCGGTGAGCGGCCCGATCACGTCGCCGCTGCCGCGCAGCTTCAGCCGCCGCGCATGGAACGCGTCGAGCGCCTCCTCCGCCAGCGCCCGCGCCATCGTCAGCGCGACGTCGCGCAGCACGACGATGAATTCGTTGCCGCTCCACCGGATCAATTCCTCGTCCGGGAAGCTCTCGCGCAGCGTCGCCGCGAAAGCGCTGAGCACGTTGTTGCCGACCGACCGGCCATAGCGCGCGTTGATCCCGACCAGCCCGTCGATGCCGAACAGGATCATCACATACGACCGCCCCGACAGCGCGACTTCGCGGAACAGCCGCTCCCCGCCGGCCTGGTCGAGCGCCGCGGTGAGCCCGTCGCGCTCGTGCCCGGCGACGCGCGGCGCGCCACCGGTGATCGCGTCGCGCAGCCGGGCGAGCTCGCCACGAAGGTCGGCGAGTTCGCGCTCGGCCTGCGCCAGCCGCGCGACGATCGCATCCTGATCGACCGGCACGCGGCCACCCGCCGCGCCGATATCCGCGCCGAGCGTGCGGGTGAGGTCGTGGGCGTCCGCGGCGAGCGATCCCAGTTCGTCCGCCTGCATCGCGACGTTGCGCTCGCGCCACGTGACTTCCGGCGGCCCGTCGCGACAGTAGCGGTCGATCAGCATCGTCGCGGTATCCGCGGTCAGCCGCAGCCCGCCGTCGGTATGCTCGTCGATGTCGCGCGCCAGCGGCGAATGCGGATTGGCGACGTAGCGGCTGGCAAGATCCTGATAGGCCGGACTCGGATCCAGCCGGTGCCGTTCGAGAAATGCCAGGGCCTCGCGGGCAAGGTCGAACGACGGCATCGTGACGGGTGCTTTCGATAGGACCGTTTTGGAGATAGGACAGTTGCCCTGACGCGAGATATCGTGCCCGGATGCGGCAGGCAACATCCTGGGTTATGGAAACATCGTGCTTGACACGACGGGCGGCGGGCAAGCCCTCATCCAGGATAGTGTAGCGGCCGTTCACCCTCTTTACGCGGCATCCTCCTTGATTGTCATACGTTTAGTCGAAAACCGCAGGCGCATTCCGCAGCGGCGGGGGCCTTCGACGGGCCGCAACGGGAGCATGACGTGATGCGGCCAGGCCTGTATGTCCCGATCGCGCTGGCGATGGCGCTGGCCGCATGCGGCGATGGCGACGGCGGCAGCGACGCCGCCCCGATCGGCAGCCCCGCACCGACACCGACACCGGTGCCGGCCCCTACGCCGACACCGACCGCGACGCCGACCCCGACCCCGGCGGTGGCCGCGGTCGACCAGCGCGTCGTCGCCAGCTTCGACAATCCCTGGGCGATGGTGTTCCTGCCCGACGGGCGGATGCTGGTCACCGAGAAATCGGGGCAGCTCCAGCTCGTCACCCAGACCGGCGGCAAGACGCAGGTCGCCGGCGTGCCGCGCGTCACCTTCTCGGGCCAGCTCGGCCTGCAGGATGTCGTGCTCGACCCCGGTTTCGCGAGCAACGCGCGGATCTGGATCAGTTATGCCGAGCCCGCCAGCGGCGGCCAGCAGCTCGCCGTCGCGCGTGCGACGCTCGATCTCGCCACCACGCCGCGGCTGACCGACCTGGCGGTGATCTGGCGCGCGACGCCGGCGACCACCGGCGGGCAGCTGGGCGCGCGGCTCGCCTTCGCGCCCGACGGCCGGACGTTGTTCGTCACCAGCGGCGAGCGCCAGCAGGGCACGCCGGCGCAGGATCTGTCGGGGACGCTCGGCAAGATCGTGCGGATCACGCTCGACGGCAGCGCCGCATCGGGCAACCCCTTCGCCGCGACCGCCGGCGCGCGCGCGGAGATCTGGTCGCTCGGCCATCGCAATCCATATGGCCTGGTCTTCGCGAGCGACGGCCGCCTGTTCGAATCCGAGATGGGACCGGCGGGCGGCGACGA
Source organism: Sphingomonas sp. GW821-FHT04B01 (assembly GCF_059420425.1). NCBI lineage: Bacteria > Pseudomonadati > Pseudomonadota > Alphaproteobacteria > Sphingomonadales > Sphingomonadaceae > Sphingomonas > Sphingomonas sp. GW821-FHT04B01. Next base: position 55,363 of record NZ_JBWKTR010000009.1, read on the forward strand.
GTTCAACCTGATCGAGGCGGGCAAGAATTACGGCTGGCCGCGGGTGTCGGAGGGCGACAATTACGACGGTACGCCGATCCCGCGCCACGCCACCAATCCTGCCTATACGCCGCCCCTGGTCAGCTGGACGCCGGTGATCGCACCCGGCGGGATGATCCAGTATCGCGGCACCGCCTTTTCCGGCTGGACCGGCGACTTCCTACTCGCCGGGCTGGCGCAACAGGGCATCGTCCGCGTCCGGGTGTCGGGCAGCACCGCCAGCGAGGTCGCGCGCATCGGCCTCGGCAACCGCATCCGCGAGATCGAGGAAGGGCCGAACGGCACGCTCTGGGTATTGCGCGACGGATCCGGGGGCGCGCTGGTCCAGCTGACGCCGCGATAGGGGAAGAGGCGCCGCGCCGCTACGTCGACGATCGCTCCGTCACGCGCCGCGCCAGGCTGGCATACTGGCCGGACAACGACTTCGCTTCGCCGGTCTCGATGCGGTTGCAGACCGCATCGACCGGCCGGATCGACAGCGATCCGACGACGATGCTGGGGTTGAAGATCATGCCGTCGCGCGCCGCGGCATCGCCGTCGTCCGCCCACGCGCCCCCGAGATTGCGCCGGATCACCTCGCCGACATAGCAGGCCACGCCGATCACCAGATCGGCGACGTCCGCCGGATCGACCCTCTTCTGGTGAAGCCCTTCGAGGAATGCGTCCATCTGACCGATGCCCGCTTCGGAATAGTCCAAAGCGCTGCCCGTATCATCCTGATAATATGCGACGAATTCCTCCGCCTGCTCCTGTATCCCTGCCCGATCCACGCCGTCCCCCCGGATATCCGCGATGATCCTTATTATAGCGGCGACGCGCGCCGAGCCGCGTAGCGCGCTGTGCAAGGCACTCCCGCGCGCTAGAACCGCGCCGCGGCGGAGACGAAGGCACGTCGGCCGTCCTCGTTATAGTCGATGCTGGTCAGCCTATCCTGGCGGACGTCGAACAGGTTGAGCAGCCCGGCGCGCAGCGTCAGCCGTGGAAAGCGGTAGCTGACCGACGTGTCCACCGTCGCATAGCCGTCGCGCGTGACGGTATAGCGGGGGTTGGGCGAGACGTTGAGATATTGGCGGCCGACGTAATTGGCGGTCGCGAACCAGCCGAACGCATCGCCTACCTGCCAATTGGCGGACAGGTTGGCGGAATGTGCGGGCGTATAGGCGACCGGCAGTGCCGGATCGGACGACCGGTTGACCGCATCGAGATAGCTGTAGTTGGCGGTCACCTCGAGCCCGCGGGTCACGTCGGCACGCAGGCTGGATTCGACCCCCTGCGTCCGCACCCGCGCCAGATTCTCGTAACGGAAGATCGGACGGCCATCGGGCAGGATACCGACGAAATTGGGATAGGCGCGGGCCAGTTGCGGATCGCGCGTACGGTTGACGATGCTGATCTGGTTGCGCAGTTCGTTGCGGAAGAGGGTAACGCCGGCAGACATGCCCGTGCCGTCGAACCGCGCCGACGCCTCGTAGCTGGTACTGGTTTCCGGCTGCAGGGCGGTCGAACCGATGATGTAGCAGCCGGCGGTCGCGCTGCCGCATGACACCGACCCCCAATTGGGCGCATTCTGGAGCAGGGTCGGGGCGCGGAAGGCGCGCGCCCAGCCGCCCTTGAGCGTCACCCGATCGACGGGATGCCAGACCAGATAGGCGCGCGGACTGTGGCGGCCGCCGAAATGCTCGTGGCGATCATAACGGTCGCCCAGCGTCAGCCGCAGACGATCGACGATCCGAATTTCGTCCTCGCCGAACAGCGCCCATTGGCCGACCCGGGTGCTCGGCCGCATGCTGCCCCCCGGAACGCCGGGCATGCCGGTCAGATGCGCGGGATCGTAGAGGGCCTGATCGCGATATTCGCCGCCCGCGGTGAAGGTCTGGCGCAGCGCGGCGACCGGTACGGTCAGTCGCCCGTCGACCTGCCCATCGCTGGCCCGATTGGGCTGAACCCTGCCGGACACGTTGCCGGCCAGGTTGCGGATGCGGTTGCCATAGGCACGCAATTGGCCGTGGCCCCAGTCGAACGTCCCCTCATAGGTCAGCGCCGCGCTCTGACGGGTCAACGGCGTGTCGCCATGGAGCAGCCGGTTGTAGCCGTAATTGAGCGAGACGCTGTTGCGCCGGTCGGGGGTCCAGACCAGCGTCCCGTCGGCGAACGTCTCCTCGACCCGGTCGAATCCGGCCAGGGTCGCGCCGGCGGCATTGCGCGTCGGAGCGTCCGCCTCGCGCACATTATGGCCGCCGTACAGTTTGATCCCAAGCGTGCCGGGGAGGAGCGGGCCGCTGACATAGCCGCCGAGCTTGTCGTAATTGCCCGACGCATGATCCTGCTGCACCGTGCTGTCCGCGGCCAGCGTACCATGCCACGCATCGCCGACCGGCTTGGTGATGACGTTGACGACGCCTCCGATCGCATCGGTGCCGTACAGCGACGACAAGGGGCCACGCACCACCTCGACCCGTGCGATCGCTTCGACCGGCACCCAGTTGGAATCGAAATTGTTGCCGCGAAACGCCGCATTGCCGGCGTTGACGCGTTTCCCATCGATCAGGAACAAGGTGTAGTTGCTCGGCAGGCCACGGATCTGGATGGTACGCTGGTTGCCCGCGCGGTTGAGCGTGACGCCCTCGCTGCGATCGAGGATATCGGTGAGATCACGGACCGGGCGAACCGCCAGCTGCTCGGCGGTGATCACCGATACGCTCGCGGGAACGTCGATCAGGCGTTGCCGCTGCCCCGATGCGGTCACGACGATATCGGTTGCCGCGGACGCCAGCGCGTCGTCAGTCGCCGGCGCGTGGTCATCGTCGACGGACTGCGCCTGTTGCGCCCACGCCGTCATCGGCGTCGCCGACAGCAGCAACGCGATGATCCAGATCTTCCTCATCATGTCCCCCGACCGGCACCATGATCCGCTCCCCTGCGGACCTCTAGGCTGACCGACAGACAGCGCGATTGATTAATAGCTAATGCGAGTCAATATATTTAAGACAAGTGCTTGGATGGACCGGTTTTGATCGGCCACCCTCCGCGGATTCGTTCAGGAACGATGTCATGTCGGTCGCGTAATGCTGACCACCAGCCCATTTCCGGGTGCGGAGAGATATCCATGAAAATCAGCACGATCCTGGGCGCCATCGGCATGATCGCCGCCACCCTGGGCACGGTCGGCACCGCCGACGCGCAGCGCCGCGACCACGACCGCGATCGCGGCCGCTACGAGCATCGCGACCATCGCGGTCCGCACGGCATGCGTCACGATCGCGGCCGCCGCTTCGAGCGCAACCGTCACGATCGCTGCCGCACCGTGATCCGTCACGACCGCCGCGTCCGCGTCTGCCGCTGACCGGATCGGGAGCCGGCGACCCTCGCGTCGCCGGCTCCCCCTACGGCTAGCGCAGCACGACCTGCGGATCGACCAACCGCACGTCGTGCATCTGGCTGAGATAGGCCTCGTAATACCCTTTGTGCGACGCGCCGACGATGGCGAGCATCCGCATGCCGGGATAGCGGCCGAGCACGTCGCGGATGTTCGCGACCATACGCAGGTTGCGCGTCTCCCAGTAACCGACATAGCCCCGGCCGAATTGCTGCGGCGATGGTTCGATCAATGCGGCGCCGAAATCCGCGCGATAGGCCTGCAGCGGCATCTCGAGCGAATTGAGGAAACGATAATAAGCGAGCAGGCCGCCGGGCTGCGACAGGCCGCGCCGCAGCGGCGCCTCCGCCGCTGCGCGGGCGCGATTGGCGGGATTGTCCCAGGCCCGTTCGATCGCCGCCTGATACGCCTTGCGCTCCGCCGGATCGGGGCTGTCGGGCGTGTCCGCGGAATGGTCGTCGACGCTCCACAGCCGTTCGAGCCCGAGCCGCGCGGCGAGTACCGCCGCGATCAGGCTGCTCTCGTTACGCGATACCCTGCGCGCATCGAGCGCGGCCACCAGCGTGGCGTCGAGGCCGTCGCCAGCATGGCGCTCCACCGCGGGCAGCCGCAGCCATTGCACCAGCGCGGAATTCGGCTCGCCCGCGGCGAGGAACACCGCCGCCAGCCGGCGCCGCTGCGCTGGCGAGGACGCGGCGGGCCAGCCGGCAAGCAGCCGCTCCGCCTCGGCATTGGCGGCGGGGACGTCGAGCCCGATCGCACGGCCGGCGGGTGCGGGATCGAAGCAATAGGCCTCGACCGTCTCGGCATAACGCGACGGATAACGACGCAGCGCATCGCATTGCAGGCCGGACATATCCTCGGTCGCGATCCCCGTCGGCCGCCAGTCCGCGAGGCGGTCGAGCAACGGCGTGAGCGTCGCCGGATCGAAATCCTTGGGTAGGCCCGACAGGTGCAGCGTCCCGAGCACCAGCACTTCGTTCGGCCTGCCGACGGGTGGTCCTTTCAACGTCTCCGGGTGGAAGACGGGGCGGTAATCCTGCGCCGGCGCTGCTCCCCCAGCCACCGACAGCGCCGCTAGGGCCCCACCCACAAACCTGCGTACCATGCGCATCCCCCAAAAGCGGATGCGTCATGCTACCACCACTGTATTGGGCGAGCAATACAGTGGTATTCGATCACCGCACCGCGCTGCGCAGCCCGGCGGGGAGCTGGTCGATCGGGCAGTAACGATAGGACGTCGCGGGGCCGCGCGTCGCGAGCGCGAAGGTCAGCGCATCGGCAACGGTCACCGTCTGGCGCTCGACGAAGCGGGGGGCGGGGCCGGCACCCGCGTCGATGCACGACTGGCTGACGGTATAGCGATTTCCCTTGCGCGACAGCACCCGGGCGCGACAGGCGCGGGTATGTGCGGTGCTGAGGCCGCGGCCGTCATATTGGCGGATCTCGGCATTGGCCGGATCGCGGCAGCTCGCGCCCTTCATAACATAGATGCCGGGCTTGAGCCGGTAGACGCCGCCCGGCCTGGGCGAGGGATCGACGCTAGCCCAGGCGCCGGTCGCGGCGAGCAGCGCCAGCAGCGGCGCGGCGATCGTCATGCGTGTCATACATCCTCCTTGGTTGCCTGACGGATAAACCCGGCAAGCCGGACCGCGGCTCCATTGCGTCATGGCTGTTTCGAGTGCATATAACGGGCAGGGAGTGCACTCATGCTAGCCGCGTTTCTAGACGATATCCGCGATCACGACATGATCGCCCCGCGCCGCATGGCGGACCGGCTGCGGCTGCCGATGGCGCGGCTGGCGCGGCTGGCGCACGTCAACCGCAACACGATGGCTGCCAAGCCGGAGAGCCCGGCGGTGCAGGCCAAGCTCGGCGAGATCGCGCGGATCATCGCGCGCGCGGCCGAACTGTCCGGCGACGAGGGCAAGGCGATCATCTGGTTCCGGCACCAGCCGATCGCCGGTTTCGGCAAGACCGCCGAGGAACTGGTCGAGGCGGGGGAGGCCGCGGCGGTGCTGTGGACGCTCGAGACGATGGACCAGGGCGTCTATGCGTGACGGGTCGCTGAGCTGACCGACGCATGGCCGTTCCGCTCCATCCGCTCGCCGCGCGCTATTGGCGGATGCTCGGCGTCCGCTGGCAGGGGCAGCCGTTCGACAGCGGCGCGCATCTGACCGGCGGACGCTGGAACCCGCCCGGCATGGCTGCGCTCTATCTGTCCGCCGACTACAATACCGCGATCCGCGAGATGCATCAGGATCTGGTGCGGCCGGGGACGCTGGTCGCCTATGATCTGGTCGCGACGGCGATCGCCGACCTGCGCGATGCCGATCCGGCGATTCTCGACTGCCAATGGCGCCGCATCTTCAAGCTGGACGGCGGCATCCCGCCGAGCTGGACGCTGGCGCAGACGCTGCGCGACGCCGGGGCCGAGGGCGCGCTGGTGCCGTCGGTCCAGCATCGTGGCGGCACCAATCTGGTGCTGTGGCGCTGGCACGACGCCCGCCTCGCCGGCGAGGGCGCGGCGCTGACCCTGCTCGATCCCGAGGCGGTGCTGACCGGCCGCTAGCGCGACGGCCGGCGTCGCCGCAGGACATCGTCCGCGCGATGCCGCCAATAGCCTACCGCGCCGCGCAGCTTGTGGCGCAGGCGGAAGGCGTAGAAGGCGCGGATGCCGCCATGGGTGGTGACGGGATCGGTGAGATCGCGGCGCAGGTCGGCGATATCGCGCGCCAGCGCGCGCCGGATGCGCGGATCGCGCCAGTGCTTGGCGTAAAGCGCACCGTCGCCGAAGCCATAGCCGGCGAGCAACGCCGTCTCCTCGTCGAGCCGCCGGCGGCCGTGATGATGGTCGACGACGAAACGGTGATCGTAGTGCAGCGCGATATCCTGGCGCATCGCGCGGACCAGGAAATCGGTGTCCTCCGCGGCGACGAACGGCGCGCCGGCACCGAAGCGCGCGTCGAACGCGCCGACCCGCCGCGGCACGTCGGCGGTGAAGGCGAGGTTGGCGCCCATCACGAAGCCGCCGGGAAAGCTGCCCGCGGGCGCGGTCATCGGATGATCCTCCAGCTTCACCGTCACCGGCAGATCGGCGGGATCGCCGAGCAGGATGCGCCCGCCGATGATCGCCGGCCCCGCCACCTCGGCGAACGCCTGGACCAGCGCCGGGAAATAATCGGCGTGGAGGACGCAATCGTCGTCGGTCATCGCGACGATCCGCCCGCGCGCCCGGGCGAGGCCGAGGTTGCGCGCACGGGCGAGGCCGGGCCGCGCCTCGTGCAGCCGATGGACGGGGAAAAGCGGCCGCCACGCCGCCAGCCGCCGCGGCGTATCGTCGCGCGAGCCGTTGTCGACGAGGATCACTTCGACCGCCAGCGCCGGGGCCGCCGCGACCGCCCGGTCGATCGAGGCGAGCGTCGCGGCCAGCGACGCGCTGCGGTCGCGCGTGCAGACCAGCAGGCTGACATCGGGACGCACGCCGCTCACCCCGCGTCGCGCAGCCGTTCGGCGAGGACGTGCGCCTCCGCCATCGTCGCCGCGGTCGCGACCGCCGTGGCGGCGGGCCAGGCGGCGGCATAAGCGGCGATCTTGCCGTAATCGTTGTCGAGCACGACGTGCGGAATGCCGAGCAGGTCGGCGAGGATATGGCCGTGCAGCCGGTCGGTGACGATCACCTCGCCTTGCGCGAGCAGCCGCAGGCCGCGCGCGACGCGCGCCTGCGCCTGCGCCTCGCGCGCCGCGACGCCGGTACCGGCGGGCAGATCGGGATCGTCGTCGAGCCAGTCGACGACGCGCGCCGGCGCCGCGGGCGCGCCGCCATGATCGCGCCGTTCGTCGTCGCTGCGCAACAGCATCAGCAGCGCGACCTCGGCCGCGCCGCGCGGCTGCGCGCCCAGCGCGATCGCGGAATCGGGCACGAGATCGACGGGGCAGGCGATCCGCGCGGTGGCGAAGGCGTGGCTGCGCGCATCGCGGACGTAGAGCGTGAAATCGGGATGTTCCGCGGCGAGCACGGCGAACCGCCCGGCCTTGGCGGGATCGCGGAAGTGGATCGACTGCGGCAATTGCACCACCGGCCGGTCGCGCACCGTCGCCAGCAGATGTTCGCGGAAATGCTGATGATGCGGCCAGATGTCGCCGAGATTGCCGCCGCCATGCAGGAACAGGGTGCCGCTCGGGCAGGCGCGGCGGAAGGCGTCGGCATCGAAGTCATGCCATGTCGACACGTAGACAGGTCCACAGCCGGTGATGCGGCGGAGCATCGCCAGCTCGCCGAGCCAGATCGCGCTGTCGCCGACATTGGCGTGATCGGGGAAATCGACCAGCGCATAAGGCGCGCCGGCGCCGACATGCGTGCGATAGCAGGCGTCGAGCACCGCCAGCGATGCAGGCGCGGTCATGCCGCGAGCACCGCACGATCGGCGCCGGCCGCACGATAGAGCGCCTCGCACCGGTCGAGCCATATATCGCGGGTGAACATCCGCTCGACCCGCGCGCGCGGCACGAGGCGGGGGATGGCGAGCGCCGTCCCGATCGCTGCGGCGAGCGCGGCGACGTCGCCGGCGGGGGCGAAGGCACCGGCCTCGCCGATCACCTCGCGCGCGGCGCCCTGGTCGAAGGCGGCGACGGGCAGGCCGCACGCCATCGCCTCCGCCGCGACGAGACCGAACGGCTCGTCCCAGCAGGGGGTGAACAGGAACACCGAGGCGCGCGCCATCTCCGCCGCGAGCGCCGCGCCGGCGAGATGGCCGCCGTAGCGTACCGTCGGCCCGAGCAATGGCGCGACCTCGGCGGCCCAATAATCGGGATCCTCGACCGGTCCGAACAAGGTGAGCGGCACGCCGGCACGCAGCGCCGCCTGCGCGGCGAAATGCGGCCCCTTGTTGGGGGTCATCCGCCCGCACCAGAGCGCGCTGCCGTCGCCCTGCGGCGAAAAGCGCCACGCATCGGCATCGATGCCATTGTGCAGCACCGACGCCTGCGCCGGCGCGCCCTCGGGCCACCAGGCGGCAAGCTGCGTCGCCGAGGTGACGGTGAGCCGATGCCCCGGCGTCGCGCTGGCGCGGACGAACCAGTGCAACGCATCATAGGGCGGCACGTGCAGCGACGTGACGGTCGGCGTCACCGCGGTGCGCCGCGGCTCGATCGCGAACCGGTGCAGGCTGTTGTTGTGGACGACGTCATAGCCGCCTGCCTCGATCCGGTCGCAGGCGGCGGCATAGCCGGCGTCGAGATGCGCGATCAGCGGCGCCGAGCCGCGATGCTCCGCCCAGGGGAAGACGCATTCGTAATGTTTCGCCACGACGGGATCGATCGCGAAGCGCGGATCGCTGTCGCCCGAGGCGAACAAAGTGACGTCATGGCCGCGCGCCTGCAGGCCCGCGGCGAGCTGCCAGCAATGCGCCTCCATGCCGCCCGCGAACGGCTGCGCGATGCGCTGACGGACATGGGCGAGGATCGCGATCCTCATGCCGCGGCGCGCGCCTCGAGCTGGCGGATGACGCTGGCGGTATTGGCATAGGGCTGGTGGCTCTGCTGGCCGGTGAGCGCGAAATCCTCGGGGCCGGGACGGCGCAGGATACGCACCGGACGACCGGCGGTGTCGTCGACCAGCCCCATCAGGCGGAAGGCGTGCAGCCAATGACCCATGGTGCGATAGCCCCATTTCGCCTCGAACAATTCGGCGTTGCGCACGACGCTGTCGAGATGATGGACCGGCGGCATATGGTGCGGGTGATATTGGTGATAGGCGCGCCCGCCCTTGATCCACGCGATCTCCACGCCGGCCTGGTCGAGCGTCTTGCCGAAATCGGTGTCCTCGCCGCCATAGCCGACATAGCGTTCGTCGAACCCGCCGATATCGAGGAAGGTCGCGCGCCGCATCGCGAAGTTGAGCGACCAGAAGCAGCGATAGTCGTTGCAGCGCTCGACGCCCTGCGGCGGGGGACCGCGGCGGTCGGAATGGCGCACCGCAAGCGCCTCGAACCGGTCCATCGACAGATCGGCCTCGGTCGCCCCGCCGGGCAGATAGAGCACTTCGCCCATCAGCAGCGCATCGGTGTCGGCGAGGAAGCCGGCATAATCGGCGACCAGATCGGGTGTCGGGATGCAATCCATGTCGAGGAACACGATCCCTTCGCCCTGCGCGCTGCGCGCCGCGGCGTTGCGCGCCGCGGCGAGCGGCAGCGCGTCGGCGACGACGTGCATCTGGCGGATCGGAAAGGGGGCGGCGGGCAGGTCATAGGCCTCCGCCTGCATCACCGCGACGATCAGCTCGACCGGCATCTGGCGCTGCCGCGTCAGGCCATGGACGAGATTGACGAGATGATCGGGCCGCCCCTTGGCGAGCGTGACGACGGAGATGGAGGTCATAGCGGGTTCCGTGAGAGAGGAGGGCTGGGGTGCGTGGGGGTCGTGGGACTTGGGAGATTGCCCCCCATATCCGTCACCCCGGACCCGTTCCGGGGTGACGGAGTGGGTGGGGCGGGGGTCATGCCCGCTCGGGTGCGGTAGCAGGGCGGACCGCCTGCGGCGTCCACAACCGGTCGCTCAGCGCCTCCAGCCAGCGCGCCGCATCCTCGGCGGGTGCGTCGGCGATCATCGCGCGCTGCGCTGCCGGGCGGTGGCCGGCGCGCGTCTCGGCGAGCGCCGCGGTCCAGCCGCCCGCCGACGAGGGCAGATGCGGCCGCACGCAGGCGACGCCCGCCGCGGCTAGCGTCTCGGCCTTGCGATGCTGTTCGTCGAAATAGCGCCACTCGGGCACCGCCAGCCACGGCCGCCCCGCGGCGAGGATCTGCTGGCAGGTGGTGTTGCCGGTCGAGGCGATGACGATGTCCGCCGCGGCGATATGGTCGGCGGCATCGTCGACCCAGCCGCGATGCTCGAGATTGGCGGGCTCGGTGGCATGCCAGTCGCGCTGCACCGGGCCGATCGTGATCCAGCGCGCGGCCGGCGTCGCGCGCGCACCGACGCCGAGCGGCGCGGCCGCGAACCCGCCGCCCCCGCCGCCCGCGACGACCAGGATCATCTCCTCGTCGGGCGCGACGCCGATCCGCTGCCGCGCCACCTCGCGCTCGGGGACGCGGGTGTCGACGCCGAGCCCGCCGGCGAAGCACGTCTTGGCGCGCATGCCCGCATCCCATTCGGGCTGGGCGAGCGCGGCGTGGAACGGTGCGAGCAGGCCCGCCGCGCCGTCATAGGCCGCGCGGTGGCCGGGATCGCCGCGATCGCCATGCTGGAGGATCTTGACGTGCGGCACCGAGCAGATGCGGGCGAGCTGCGCGATCTCGGCAGAAACGTCGCAGATCATCAGCGCCGGGTCGGCCGCGTCGAACCAGTTCGCCAGCGTCGCCATCGCGCGGCGGATGCCCGGCCAGCCCAATGGTGCGCAATGCAGCGTGTCGGGCGTCGCCACCCAGTCCATCGCTCCCGCCTCGTCGCCGCTCGGCTCGAACAGCGAGGGCAGGCGGACGATCGCGACGTGCGGCGGGAGCGCCGGGAAGATGTCGTCGCGCGCGCAGAACAGCGTCAGCGGCCGGGTCGGCGGCAAGGCGTTGGCGATCGCCGCGCAGCGTTCGGCATGGCCGCGTCCCTGATGGTGGACGAAATAGCCGAACGGCCTCACGCCGCCTGCGCCAGCGGCGGGGTGGCGGACGCGACGAGGCCGAGCCGGTCGAGCCCCTCGACGATCCCCGCCGCATGATGCGCGCTAGCCCGGTACAGGCCGGCGCGCGCGGGCAGATCGGCGAGCTCGTCGCCGGCGTTGCCGACGACGATCGCCTGGCCGCAGGCGGCGAGCATGTCGGCGTCGTTGCCGCTGTCGCCCGCCGCGATACACTGGCCGGGCGACCAGCCGTGGCGCGCGGCATAGAAAGCGATCGCCGCGGCCTTGCCGCCCGCCGGTGCGAGCACGTCGATCAGTTCGCCATGCGAGAAGATCACCCGCGCGCCGAGCCCCGCCGCAGCGAGCGTGCCGCGGATCGCCGCGGCATCCGCCGCGGTGCCAAAGAAGCTCAGTTTGTGCGGCCCTTCGGTCGCGACCGGCTGCGGCGTCACGCCGAGCGGCGCCAGCGCGCGCACCACCGCGGCGCGGTCCCATCCGGCGTCGAGCGCGCGCGCATAATCGGCGCAGCCGCGCCAGCCGCCGACACCATCGGACAGCAGCAGCCGCGTCCCGACATCGACGATATAGGCATCGGGCTCGGGCAGGTCCCAGCGCGCCAGGATCGCCTGCGCCGCCTCGATCCCGCGCCCGGTGGCGACGACGAAACCGAGCGGCGACGCGCCGCGCCATGCGGCGAAGGCCGCGGCGCCGTCACTGTCGCCGGTCAGCGTATGGTCGATATCGCAGGCGAGCAGCCGCGGCGCGGCGATGTCGCGATAGATCGCGACCGAGGCGGCGGCATAGTCCGTCCAGCAATAGGCGCCCACCCGCGTGCGGCCGGCCTGCGCGAGCGCGGCGTGGCGGACGGGATCGCCGATGATCGCGCGGCAGGCGCGGGCGATGCCGGCATCGTCGCGCGGATCGATCAGCACGCCATGGTGCAACCGCGCGACGATCTCGGCGGGGCCACCGTTGCGCGTCGCCACCACCGGCACGCCCGCCGCGGCCGCCTCGATCAGCGTCAGCCCGAACGGCTCGTGCAACGCCGGATTGACGAACACCCCGCCGTGCGCGGCGCGGTCGTAGAGCGCGGCGACATCGGCCGCGTCATGCCGCGGCGGCAGCGCGATCCGCCCGGCGAGCGCCGGGTCCGCCGCGAGGCGATGCAGTTCGGCAAGCACCGCGGCTTCCTCGCCGACGGCATGGTCGTGACGCCCGGCGAGGATGACCAGATTGGCCTGCGCCCGCAGCGCCGGATCGCCGGCATAGGCGCGGACCAGCGCGGCGAGGTTCTTCTTGGCGACCGGCCGCGCCACTGCGAACAGGATCGGCAGGTCGGGCCGGTCGAGCCAGTCGCCGAGCCGGTCGGCGAGCGTGTCGGCATCGTTGGCGCCGGCCGCGTCGCGCTGCGGCACACCGGGCGGCAGACAGTGGATACGCCCCGTCACCGCCACGTCATAGCCGCCGATCTGCCGCTCCGCCTCGTCGCGGGTCGACACCAGGATCGCCGCGGCGCCGGCGATCGCGGCACGCTCGGCGCCGATCCGCGCGTCGAGCCCCTCGCCCTCCAGACCGGCCGCGCGCTTGTCGATGCCGAGCGCGTGCGGCGTATAGGCGAAGGGGATGCCGAACCGCGCGTGCGCGGCGCGCGCGACCGCGGCGGCATCGGCGAAATGCGCATGGATCACGTCGGGCAGTCGCGGCAGCGCCGCCAGATGCGCGGAGAATGCCGCGGTGAACGCGGGCAGCTCGGCGTCGAGCGCCTCCTTCTCCAGATAGGCCGCCGACCCGGTCGCGATCCGGTCGATCGTCACCTTGGCGTCGAGCGTCTCGCGCGCGCGCGCATGGCAGGGGTCGAGCCGCGCATCGGCGAACCGGCGGGTGACGATCGAAACCTGGTCGACATCGTCACGCCGTGCCTGCGCCCGCGCCGCCTCGAGCACGTAAGCGATATGCCCACCGGTATCCGCGGTGATCCCATAAGCGACGGGCGGCGACTTCAGACAACCGCCGAGGGCCAGATGCAGGATGAACAAACGACCCCCAAGTTATTGTAGGTTCGAAACGTTTCCTCACGCATTTTGGTTTCGTCACGATCTGTTCACATAACGCTTGGCGGCGACTCGGCGATGATTCATAGAATCGCGATGCCGATCCGCGCCGAAAACCGCTGGCTCTACCCGATCGACTGGCCGCAGGTGTCGAGCGCCATCCGCTTCGTACGCGCCGGCGCGCGCTGCGAGCGCTGCCGCCGGCCGCATCGCCGCCATGTCGCGCATCTCGGCGACGGTCGCTGGTGGGACGGCGCCGCGACCGGCTGGCGCGACGGCGACGGCCGCCGCATCGCGATGCGGCGCGGTGCGGTGCCGCTCGCCGGCGTGCGCACCACTTATGTCGTGCTCGCCTGCGCGCATCTCGACCACGATCCCGGCAACAATGCCGCCGCCAATCTCGCCGCTCTGTGCCAGCGCTGCCACATGCTCCACGATGCCGCCGAACATCGCTGGCAACGCTGGTGGAACGCCTTCCGCCGGCGCGCCATCCGCGACCTGTTCGAGGATCCGCCGCTCACCCGTCGGCGGCTGATGCATCTATCGACCCGTCGCGGTGTCGACACGTCGAGGCGTCGACGCACATAATCTGAGTATACGATTCCTTGTTGCGGGTGATTATCATTATTGATAGTCGCCCGTGATCGTGCGTGACATTGCAGATCTCGATCGCCGGTTGCGTCGTTTCGTCGGCCGGCTGGCGCCGCGCGAGGAATCGGGCGACATCGTTCAGGAAGCCTGGCTGCGCGCGCTCCCCGGCCTGCGCCAGGGCCATGTCCTCGACCCCGCCGCCTATCTGTTCCGCGTCGTGCGCAGCGTCGTCATCGACCGCGGCGCCAGGCATCGCCGCGCCGCGCAGGTGCTGGTCGACGCGGGCGATCGCGTCGAGGATGTCGCCGACCGCGCCGCCTCGCCCGAGACGCAGGCGCTGGCCCGCGACCGGCTCGCCCGCATCCGCCGCCTCGCCGACACGCTGCCGCCGCGGGCACGCGAGGCGTTCCTGATGCGCCGCTTCGAGGATCTCGACCAGGCGACGATCGCCGAGCGGATGAACATCAGCCGCGGCATGGTCGAAAAGCATCTGCGCCTCGCGCTCGCCCAGATCGCCCGCACGCTCGACGAACCCGACCCGTGACTGCCGGGACGAGGTCGGGTTTCGCCGCGCCCGGCCGTCTGGTCTTGCAGGGAGCAGGATCGGAAGGACCGGGATCATGACGCGCCAGCCGCCACGCGACGCACCGCCGGAAGAGGAAGCGGCGCATTGGGTCGTCCGCCTCGACGCGGGGCCGCTGTCGCGCCGCGAGACGCGCGCCTTCGCCGCATGGCTGGCGGCGGACCCGGCGCATGCCGCCGCCTACGACCGGCTCGCGACGATCCTGCTGCCGCCGACGTCAATGCGCGTGCCGCCGCGCCGGCCGCGTCGCCGCGTCGGCAACGCGATAGGGACGCGACCGCGGCTTGCACTCGCGGCGAGCGCCGCGGCCGCGACGCTCGCCGTGCTGATCCCGGCCGGCGACGCGCTACGGCTGCGGTGGCAGGCGGATGCGATCACCGGCATCGGCGAGCGCCGGCTGATCCGCCTGCCCGACGGCTCGCAGGCGTGGCTCGGACCGCAGAGCGCGCTGGCGTGGCACATGCACGCCAACCGCCGCGACCTGCGCCTGTTGCGCGGCACCGCCGCCTTCGCGGTCCGCCGCGATCCCGCCCGCCCGTTCGCGGTCGCCAGCGGCGACGGCCAGGCAATCGCCCGCGGCACCGCCTTCATCGTACGGCGCGACGCCGGCGCGACCGAGGTCGATGTCCTCCAGCATCGCGTCGAGGTGCGCACCGGTCGCGGCGGGACGTCGCTGCGCGAAGGCTGGCAGGTCCGTTATACCGCCGACGGTATATTGGCACCCGACCGCCGCTTCGATCGCGATGCCGCCGTCGCGCTGCTCCGCGGCCGGCTGATCGCCGACGATCAGCCGCTGGGCGATGTGATCGCGGCGTTGCAGCCCTATCGCCATGGCCGCATCCTCCTGTCGCCGCGCGCGGCGCAGCGCCACGTCGATGGCGTCTACGATCTCGATCGTCCCGAAGCGGCGCTGGCGCTGATCGCGTCGTCGCTCGGCCTGCGCCGTCTCGATCTCGGCGGGGTGACGATCCTCTACGCCGGCTGATTATTTTGGATGCCGGGTCGGGTATCCCGTCGATCGTTCGTCTTCCGTAACGGTAATGACAATCATTAGCGTTTGGGGGGCTTCATGATACGGTTCGGCAGGGTGATCCGCGGCGCGATGGTGCCGGCGATGCTGGCGGCATCGGCGACGATGGCGGTCGGCGTGGCGCGCGCGCAGCAGGCGGCGGAACAGCCGCGCAGCTTCAACGTCGCGGCGGGACCGCTGGCACAGGCGATGCGGCGGTTCGCCGAACAGGCCGATCTGCAATTGTCCTATCCGGCCGAACTCGCCCGCGACAAGCAGACCGCCGGGGTCAGCGGCACGCTGTCGCGTGAGGCGGCACTGGCCCGGCTGCTCGCCGGCACCGGTCTGCACGGGCGGCTGGAAGGGCGATCGCTGACCCTGCTGCCCGACACCGCGGCAAAGGCCGACGGCGAAGGCGAGCATGTCGCGCTCGCCACGCTCCACGTCGCCGGCGCGGGCGACGATGCGGCCGGCCGCGGCGCCGGCGGCACCCGCCGCGACGAGGCCGACCGGCCGTTCCGCACCGCCGGCTCATCGGCCTATGTCACGCGCGCCGCGATCGACCGGATCCCGCCGACCGCGATCGGCGACATCCTGAAGACCGCACCCGGGGTGATCTCGAGCGGCGCCAACATCGGCAACACGCTCGACGTCAACATCCGTGGGCTGCAGGGCGCCAGCCGCGTCGCGATGCTGGTCGACGGCGCGCAATCGGCCAGCTCCGACTATCGCGGCTACACCGGCAGCAACAACCGCCTGTCGATCGACCCCGAACTGATCGGCGGCATCGAGATCGACAAAGGACCGACCGGCGGGCCAGCCGGGGCGGGCTATACCGGGGGCGTGGTCAACATCTCGACCCTGCGGGTCGGCGACCTGGTGCCCGAAGGCGAGCACTACGCGCTGCGCCTGCGCGGCAGCATCGGCAGCAACACCGTGTCGCCGCCCGAGATCGGCGCATCGGGCGGCCGGTTCGGCGACAAGGACGAGGATTTCCATCCGCGGTTCCGCGACGGCGACTGGCCGGCGCTCCGCAACCATTTCGGCAGCGTCGCGCTCGGCGCGCGCTTCGCCCGCGTCGATCTCGTCGCGGCGGTGTCGCGACGCGACCAGGGCAATTACTTCGCCGGCCGCCAGGGTGGCGAGCCGGTCGGTGAATATGACCGCGGCGAGGAGGTGCTCAACACCAGCCAGCACACCACCTCCGGCCTGCTCAAGGCGACGTGGCACGTCGCGCCGGAGCACAGCCTGGAACTCGGCTATATCCGTTACGACAGCCGCTACGGTGAGTCCTGGGAGAGCGAGTTGTTCTGGGCGCAGGGCAAGAACCAGAAGCCCGAACAATTCGCCAAGACCGATACCTATACCGCGAAATACGGGTTCAAGCCGGCGGGGCAGTCGCTGATCGATCTGACCGTGCAGGGCGCGGTGGTCGACAAGGTCGAGAGCAGCATCGCGTCCGACGCGCCGTTCCACACCCGCAACACCGGCGCGTCGCTGGTCAATCGTTCGGTGGCGGAATTGCCCGGCGACGCGGTGCTGACCAGCAGCAACGGCATTTCGCTCGCGCTGGAAAAGGCGCGCGATGACATGCAGGAACCGGCCATGCTGCTCAACGCCAACGGCGAGCGGCAGATCACCAGCCTGTTCACCGACAACCGCATCGACGTCGCCGACTGGCTGACGCTCAACGGCAGCGCCCGCTACGTATATTATCGTCTGCGCCGTGATCTCGCCGACGACGATCCGCGCAGCACCAAGGAGTTGCGGGCGGTGTCCAAGATCGACAGCGGCAGCGGCACGACGGTCTCCGGCGGCATCACGCTGTCGCCGTTCCGGGGCATCGGCGTCTACGCCTCTTATGCCGAGGGCTATCGCCCGGTCAGCCTGCGCGAATGGACGATGGCGATGGCTTGGACCTATCTGGTGCCCAACCCCAATCTGCGTCCCGAGCGAGCGCACAACATCGAATTCGGCGTCAACGTGTTGCGCGACGGTCTGCTCTTCGCTGGCGATCGGCTCCGGCTGAAGGTGTCGCGGTTCGACAACCACAATCAGGACTATGTCATCCGCCGCCAGTGCAACCAGAAGCGATATTGCACCGAGGGCGGCTACAAATGGTGGCGCACGCCGTACAACATCGATCACGCTGACTTCCGCGGCTACGAGGTGAGCGGCAGCTACGACATCGGCCGCCTGTTCGCCGAGGGCGCCTATACGCGCTACGATCACGTCGAATATTGCATGACGCAGGATCAGTGTGACGAGACGCCGTTCGTCTCCGATTACCAGCGCGTCTATGTCCCGCCGCGCTATTCGGGCAGCGGCACGCTCGGCGTGCGCCTGTTCGATCGCGCGCTGACCCTCGGCGCCCGGGTGAACGTCTTCGGTGCCCGCGTCACCACCGAGGCGGCGCAGACCTTCAACAACGAGACGATCTGGGGCGGCTTCGTCCAGTTCCAGCCCTGGGCGTCGACCCGGCTCGACCTCAGCGCCGAGAATATCGGCGATCGCTTCTATTATGACGTCATGTCGACCACCTGGGTGCCCGCCTCCGGGCGGACGGTGCGGCTGACGCTCACCCAGCGGTTGTGAGCCGCGCAGCAGACCGGCGGGCGCCGTTACGGTGCCCGTCCCGGTCGCGGCCTCGCGCGTGACGATCGCCGGCCCGTCCGGCGGCTATCGCGGCTGCCCGCGGTGCCGGTGGGCGGGACGTCTCTGTACGGCAGCGATGCTGGTCGTCGCGATCGCGGCGGCCGGCGTCCACCTGCACGACGCCGTCGTGCCGGCTCCGCCCCCGCCATCGCTGATGCTGTTCGACATCGACGCCGCCCCACCGGCCTCTCCCCCGGTCCCGGTGCAGCCGCACGTCGCACGACAAGTGACGCCGCAGCATCAGGCGAGCGTGCCGGTGCCGCCCCCCGTGCCCGCGCCGCTGCAGGCGCCGGTGCCGATCGTCCGCAGCCTGCCCGCGTCGGCCGCCGCCAGCGCGCCGACACCGCCTGCGCCCGCCCTGCCGCATCCCGCGCCCCCTCCCGCCGCACCGCCGACCCCCGATGCACCGCCCGCCGTCGCCCCGGCCGGGGCGAGCGAGACGAGCTGGGAAGGGCAGGTTCTGGCGCGGCTGGCGAAGCGAAAGGCCTATCCCGAAGCGGCCCGCAGCGCCGGGATCGAGGGCACCGCGCTGGTCCGCTTCACCGTCACCCGCAACGGTGGCCTGCTCGGCGTGGTGCTGGTCGCGTCGTCCGGCTCGGCGCTGCTCGACCATGCCGCGACCGCCGCGGTCGCGCATGCCGTACCGTTCCCGCCGATCCCGCCGACGCGCGCCGAGCGCATCGAACTGACCGTGCCGGTCAGCTTCTCGCTGTCGGCGCTGCGCGAGCGCTAGACTAGAGGAACCGCTGGCCGGCGTGATCGCGGAACAGCTCGGCATTGCGCACGTAATCGGACAGGACCTGCACCGATTTGTGGCGGCTGACCTCCTGCAGCTTGAAGATCGTCGCCCCCTGCGCCGCGCCTTCGGTCAGGAAGCCGGCGCGCAGCGAATGACCGGCGAATTGCGTCGGGTCATAGCCCGCTGCGGCGGCATGCTGCTGGACCAGCCGGGCGATCGCCCGATCGGACATCGCATCCCCGGTCAGCGCATCGCTGCGCGACAGCCGGCGGAACAGGGGGCCGGAATCGTGCCCCGCCGCGGCCATCCAGGCGAGCAGCAGCGCCTTGGGGCGGATCCGCGAGCCCTCCGGAATGGCGATCACCGCACCGGCACCGATCCGGTCGGTCTTCGAGCGCGCGATGGTCAGCCGCAATCCCTCGGGAACCAGCCCGACATGTTCGACGCCGAGCGCGACGATCTCCGAACGGCGCAGCGCCGCGGCCATGCCCACCGCCAGGATCGCGCGATCGCGCACCGCCCGGAGCCCGTCGCCCTCGATCCCCGCGAGCATGTTGCGCAGCGCCGCGGCATCGGCGGGCTGCTTGCGGCGCTTCGCCCCACCATGTTCGGCGCGGATGCCAGCGAGCACCTCCGCCAGCCGCCCGGCGGTGGGCAGGGCGGTCGGCGCGGGGTGGCCGCCGGCGCGGTGGTAATGACCGATCGCCGCGATCCGCCGCCCGATCGTCGCCGGGTTGAGCCCGCCGACCGCCTGGTCGCTGGCGAACACCGCCACCACCTCGGGCGTCGCCGGCAACGCGACGAGCTGATGCGCCGCACACCAGGCGCTGAAGATCGCCCAATCCGATTCATACGCGCGCCGCGTCGCCCCGGCGCGGGCGGCGCGGGCATAGGCCGCCGCCTGCTCGATCTTGTCGTTGAGGATCGCGGGAAGCGCGGGTTGCTCGGGCGCGAATGTGGGGAGCGTCAGCGCGGCGGGATCGATCGGGGGCGCGGCAGGGCGGCGGGGAGGAGCCATAACATGGCTGTGCCATGGCGGATCAGTGAGCGCCAGCGCTGTGTCCGAGAATCACGGTTATCGGACACAGTGCAAGGCGTCAGACGATACGGCCGGGGCCAATCGCTGGATGCCACATGCATTTGGGTCAACCGGCGCTAGAATGCGTTCCGATGCAGGATGACCCGAACTGTAAGGAAAATGATCTTAAGATCACGCCATATCGACCAGTTTTCTAAATATTCGAGATCGGCATGCAGACGATTCTTCAAATCATCTTCGACTAAAGTTGCGCCTCGATAACCACGAATCTGGGCTAGGCCGGTAAGACCCGGTTTGGTCGCATGCCGACCCCAATAACGCTGATCTACTTCCCAGAATAGTTTGTCCGCTGCTCGCGAGCCCAAGGCATGGGGCCGTGGCCCAACAATGCTCATATCCCCCTTCAGCACATTGATAAGCTGAGGTAATTCGTCGATACTTGTTCGACGGATGAAGCGCCCCACTTTCGTCACACGGTCGTCACCACGAGACGTCGATCGATGCCCCTCGCTGTCGAGCTCGCGGACGTACATAGAGCGAAATTTATACATTCGGAACATTTGATTGCCGCGACCAATACGCACTTGTCTAAACAAAATTGCCCCAGCACTATCAAGCCGAATAGCAATTGCCGTTAACATAAATATAGGCAAAAGGCACATAATAGACAATATTGCCGCAATCAGGTCGAATGTCCGCTTGACAATACGATCCATTAAATCAAGCGGACCAGCAGCCACGATGATTGTCGGTACATCACGGTTTAGACCTAAGCCAAGCGGCGCAAGTGTAGTCAATTCAGGTATGACAATCTCGCTTTGAATATTGGCACCACGCAAAGCTTGCGCCCATGCCTGCCGACGCTGAGGTACACAAGTCACAACGACGCGATCAGCGCTTGCAATCAGCGTCGCCAACCGGTCGTACATGTGTGGATCATGTTCTTCAGGATCGAAATATGATTCCGCGGCCATCACCATCGAAAATTCACCCGGCGGGATTGGTGCGCCTCGATCGCACAATAGGATCGAACTAAACGGATTACCTCCAACAATGTCTTCAAGGTGCCGCACAAAGAAGTATCGGCCGATGCCGAGTAAAGATATAGTTAGGACGCAACCAAAACCAATACTCAACCGAGAGAAAGTCGTTCCAGATTTGAGAAAGAAGATTGCAAGAAGGACGCAACCGGCTGCAAGCACAACGGCTTGCAAACCCCGCCGGATAGCGCGAAACGGATCCTGCAAATTGGCAGCATCGTAAGCGTCCATATTAGACGCAATGAGAGCGTGAAGTGGGATTAGTACCAGCGCAAATACCAGCCATCCCGTATCAAGCGACAACGCATACCGAGGAATCGCAGCTAGCATGAATCCAGTCAAAATAGCTGCGGCATCGACGCAGAAGAGATAGAATACCGCTCTAAACTGCAGCAATGCGCTTCGAGGCCGCCAATGTGCCCCGGAAGGATGCATGCTGGATGCCGGTTGCTGCTCAGACTGGATATCGCACCTTTGATTATGCGGATCCATATTGTCCAACATGCGAACGCATTACCTTATTTACGTATCATTGGCTTTGACAAAATCCATTGGGCAATAGCCAATTTGATCGGCAACCTCAATCAGCGCCATCGCGCCGCCTCCGCAAACCCACCTCTGACAGTCCAAACGTGTCTGATTCGCCCCAAGGCGTTGACCACGGCACACAAGTCGGCACCCTGTGTCGAGACACAGAGTCTGGCATGCTCGACGTCGGTAGCCGGATCAATCCACCATCACTCTATCCCGGCACACGATCCCCAGCAGACATTCCTTAACGGCTGCGACGGATGGCGATCAGCGATTTTGGCATGCCGGCCAGACGTTCGATACGCACTTCGGCATCTGGGAAAAGCGCTTTAATCTGTGGCACCGTCAAAAGGTCATTTTCCTGAACGATATCGAGCGCTTGACCAATGTCATTGGTACGCCCGAAGCGGCCTAGCGACATCTTGGTAAGCAGCGACGCACGGGCCTGTTGCGGCAACCAATGAATGAACGGAACGCCATAATGCGGTTCGATCGGAAACCAAAAATTGGGTGTTTGCACGTAGTAGCTTGGCGCCAGTCGCCTTACCTCGCCAGCAAATGCCTTCATACTGCCCCATCGTCCGACATGCTCTACGACGGAATTGGAATGAACCATGTCAAAGCTGTTATCAGGGAAAGGAAGCGCACAGGCATCAGCCAGGCTCGACTGAAAAATTTCGTCTTCTGCCTCGGGGTTCTCCATATTTACCATATGGATCCGCACGTTCCGCGACGTGAGGTATTCGTCGCCGAATATCTTCCAGTAGTGACGGCGCCCGCCACTATCGAGGATGCTAACCGAACCCTTTTGCTGATAAATTTCTTCGATCAATTCACGGATGATCGCTGATCGACGCTGGCGTAGCTTGAAGCCCAAGGACGATGGATTTTCATAATCCGTCGCTCGCTGGACTAAGTTTTTCAGCGCTCCCATCGATGTCTTCCCTACGGTTTAGGCTTCCCGGCGGCCATCGTAGTAATCCCCTGGCAAGTCAAGGCAACGGCGGAGATCCGTGTGGCCGCTAGCCGCCCTGTTCGGGTTCCCCTATGGGAGCCGAATGGTTGCCTGCAATGCCCTTCCGCCCTCGAATGTGCCGCCACACCCGAACCGATTGCGTAAAGCCGTATTTTTCGACAGAGATGGCGTCATAAATGTCGATCACGGCTATATCGACAGTATAGCCCGATTTGAATTGATGCCAGGCGCAGCCTTGGCGATCCGCGCCTGCCACGATGCGGGATTCTTTGTTTTTATTGTAACAAATCAGTCCGGTATTGCTCGAAATTATTTTAACGAGTCAACGTTGCTCGATATCCATGCTTATATGATCGGCGTGTTGGCCGCACAAGGCGCAATCATCGACGATATTCGCTTCTGCCCACATCATCCGGATGCCATATTGCCCCGCTATCGACAGGTCTGCGTATGCCGCAAGCCGGCGCCTGGTATGATTTTGGATTTGGCGCAGTCATGGCAGATCAATCTGGAGTCGTCGTTTCTCATCGGCGACAAGCCCGGCGATATCGAGGCGGCGGCAGCCGCCGGATTACGCGGCCATCTGTTCGGCGGCCAGGATCTTGCCGCCTTTACGCAATCGATCCTGAACCAGTTACATCAAGTGGATATGGATAATCAGAAGGACCATTTGCAATGATCCTACCAGATCGCGTGCATCACTGGCTAACCCAATCAGCTTTGCCGCTCTGGGCTGATATCGGCGTTGATCGCGAGCAAGGCGGCTTTGTCGAGCGGCTTCTCCCGAACGGCAGCCCTGACTGGGCTGCTCCAAAACGCGTCCGTGTTCAGGCCCGCCAACTCTACGTCTATTCTCACGCACACGTTTTGGGGATGATGCCCGGCGCCGATGCTATCGCATCACAAGCCTATGAATTTCTTTTGCGGCATGCCTGTCCACAAGGAATTGACGCCGGTTTCGTCCATTCCGTCTCGCGGGTGGGCATGGTGATAGATTCACGCCGTGACAGCTACGATCATGCGTTTTTGCTCTTTGCGTTTAGCTGGTATTATCGGGCAAGCCACCGCAGGGATGTAAAAGCCGTCATTCTAGACCTTGATGCGGCAATTCAGCGCCTGCTCCGTCATCCGAATGGCCCGGGGTATCTGCTGGACGACCAAGGCAGTCTCGCGCTTCACCAGAATCCCCATATGCATCTGTTTGAAGCAGTCCTCGCCGCGTTCGATGCAACCGGCGATGCTCGCTTTCTTGATCGCGCGAACGAAATTTTCTCGATCTTCCGCAATCATATGTTCGAACATGAAGCAGGAGCATTGCGGGAATACTACGACGGCAATTGGTGTCCTGCGTCAGGCGACGAGGGTCAAATCGTCGAGCCGGGACATCATTGTGAATGGATCTGGCTGCTGAAATGGTACGCCGACCGTATAGGGCAGCCCCTGTCCGCGGAGGCTTATGCGCTGGACGCCTTTACACAGCGCTACGGGTTTGCACCGCTGAGCGGTCGCGTCTGTGATGAAGTCGACACGCAAGGCAGGATGCGGCGATCGACCACTCGATCGTGGCCGCAGGCTGAAGCGCTGAAGGCACAGATCGCCTTGGCCGAGGCGCGCGACACCCCACTTGACCCCCGTGCTGACGCAATCGTCGAAAGTCTGTTCGCAACCTATCTGGATCGCCCCATCCCAGGCACGTGGGTCGATTGGGTAGATGATCGTGGTGAGCCATTGGTACACACCATTCCGGCAAGTACCTTCTATCACATATTTCTGGCATTTTCCGAATATCTGCGGGTACAGTCCGATGACTGATCATCCGATTTCTGATCTTCAGTGCTACGCAGTCCCTCAACCCAAAATGCGCGGTCGCTATTTCATGCGCCATTGGCGCAACGCGATTGCGATGATGATCATCGACGCCAGCCTTCGGCTCGTCCCGGTAAGACGACGGCAAGGCGTAATTGATCCGCAGCGGATATTGGTCGCCAACTGGGCGCATCTGGGCGACGTGATCATTTCTACCGGCGTGTTGCGGGCATTACGACAGCGCTATCCAACGGCAGAAATTGGCATGATCGTCGGTCCCTGGGCTAAGGCGGCGATCGAACACACCGGTCTGATCGATCATCTTCATGTTATCGATCAATGGCGCCTCGACCGGTCATCGACGCCCATCGCCGAAAAAAAGCGACGCTATCGCCGTAGTCGTAAGCGTACCTTGGCCGAAATCCGTCATCTGTCGTACGACGTGGGCATTGACCTTTTAAACCTTTATCCTCCCGCTCACCCCCTCTTCTTTCGGGCGGGAATCCCGTTGAGAATTGGCTATACAAGTGGTGGCTTTGGCCCCTTGCTGTCTCGGCCAATCGAGTGGCAGGATGATGACCGCGCGATGGCGGATCATTATCGTGACCTTCTTGACGCGATTGATCCGGCTCGGCCGTTTGCCCCCGATGCGGTGCAGCCCCGTCGCGCAAAAGCGGCGGTAAGCGGCCTGCCGCCGGAACTGGCGCACGTCGGCCCTTATGTTGTACTCCATCCCGGCGCCGGCGCTGACTTCAAGGATTGGGGCCTGTCCCGCTGGCACGAACTGGCGGATCGTCTGCGTCACGACCGACCAGACCTCATCCTGGTGTTCACTGGGGCCGGTCAGACAGAATTGGCCATGACGGCTGCTTTGGCTAAGGACCGCCCTGGCACGATCGACATGGCGGGGCGGGTCGATTGGGAGGGATTCGTCAGTATCGTCGCGCATGCCGCACTGGTCATCTGCCCGGATACCGCAACCGGCCACGTCGCGGCGCTGTTCGATGTCCCGACGATCAGTCTCTTCACCGGTACTAACAAGGTGGCACAATGGCGGCCGTACAGCGATCAGGCGACGGTTCTGGTCCAGCCGGTACTTTGCTCACCCTGCAACCGCTCAGGATGCGAAGCAATGGCTTGCCTCCGACAGACTACGGCCGACGACGTCATGGCGACCGTGGTAAACGTCCTACCGCCCAGCGATCATCGGTAGGGATCGTCGACGCATAGATAATTCTGGACATAGTCAGCGACACCGTCCTCCAGCGACGTGAACGGTACGCTATAGCCGGCGGCACGCAGCCGCCCCATCGCCGCCTGCGTAAAATATTGATACTTTCCCCTCAACTGATCCGGCATCGCGATGAATTCGATCCGTTCGGGCAGGTCCAGCGCTGCAAACACGCTACGCCCGAGATCGAGCCAAGAGCGCGCCTGTCCCGTACCGAGATTGAACAAACCTGATACGTCCGGCTGCGTCAGCAGCCATATGGCCACACGGGCAGCATCTTTGACATAGATGAAATCGCGAACCTGCCCGCCATCAGTAAATTTCGGATTGTAACTGCGAAACAGCCGCAACGGCTCACCATCAGCAATACGCCGGGTATTGTGTGCAACGACGCTCTGCATCGAGCCCTTGTGATATTCATTGGGACCATAGACATTGAAGAACTTCAGCCCCGCCCAATGAGGCGGCGTCGGGCCGCCCGCTTCGACGATCGCGGCGATCCGCCGATCAACAAAATGCTTGCTCCAGCCATAAGCGTTGAGCGGCACCAATCTGGCCAGTGCAGTGCGGGAAAACGCATCGTCGAACCCGGCGCTGCCATTACCATAGGTCGCGGCGGACGACGCATAGACGAACGGTACGCGGTGCTCGACACACCAATCCCAAAGATCCAGCGTCAATCGGATGTTATTGCGCACGATGGCATCGACATCAGTCTCGGTGGTCGCACTGATCGCTCCCATATGGACGATCCCGCGTAGTCGGCCGCCATGGGCTGCTAGCCAGCCCGACAGCGCTTCCGGTGGGATGACATCGGCAACGTCGTGGTGGACGAGATTACGCCAGCGCTCGTCCTGACGCAGCCAGTCGCATATCACCGTCTCATGACCAGCCGCGGTCAATTCGGCGACGATGTTGGAGCCGATCATCCCGGCCCCGCCCGTAACAAGAAACATGGCTAGGCGACCTTTTGCGTAAGACGGGCAATGATATCACTGGTGCTGTGACCCGGAGACAGATCGGCCAGCAGGACCTTGCCGCCATAGCCAAGTACCAGATCAGACCCCACCACCTGCTCGACGGTATAATCCTTGCCCTTGATCAACAGATCGGGTCGGATCGCTGCGATAAGTTCGAGCGGCGTATCGTCGTCAAACAGGATGACAAGATCAACGGGGGCGAGGCTGGCAAGCACGATGGCGCGCGCGTCTTCGCGCTGCACCGGCCGGCTTGGCCCCTTCAAGCGCTGGATCGACGCATCAGTGTTCAGGCCGACAATCAGATGGTCGCATGCCGCACGCGCCTGGGCGAGTTGAGAGACATGACCGGGATGGATAAGATCGAAACATCCATTGGTGAAGCCAACCCGTTTTCCCTCCTCTCGCCAACCCGTGACGATACTGATGGCCTCGTCGAGCGATACGATCTTGCGGTCGGTCGATTGGACACGTTCCTGACGCAGCTCATGCGAAAGTTCATCGGTGGTGACCACCGCAGTGCCCGGTTTGCTCACCGCCATGCCCGCCGCGACATTGGCAAGTTCGGTCGCTGCGACCACTGATAAGCCGCTGGCGAGTCCCAGCGCCAGCGTCGCAATGACGGTATCGCCCGCACCGGATACATCGAATACCGCCCGGGCCAGCGCCGGAAGATGTTGTGGCGTGCTTCCGCGCTCCACCAGCGTCATGCCCTTGGCACCGCGGGTGATCAACAGCGCAGGCGATCCCGGCATCCGGGCCAAGAGGCGATCCGCCGCGATCTCGACCTCGTCATCGGCACCGTCGCAAGCAATCCCGGCCGCCGCAGTTGCCTCGCTGACGTTGGGGGTCATCAGCGTAACACCATCATAGCGGGCGACATCCGCGCTCTTGGGGTCCGCCACTATCGGCTTGCCGGCCGCTCGCGCCGCGGCGATCACCGCGGTTAGCAGTGGCGGGGTCAGCACGCCCTTGGCATAGTCGGACAGCACCACCGCATCGACGTCGACCAGATGCCGTTCGACCGCGGCCAGCAGCGGCCCGTGATCAGCGGCATCCGCTTGCTCGATATCCGCGCGCAACATCTGCTGCTGAGCGGCGATATACCGGATTTTCTGGGTCGTAGGCCGCCCGTCGGTGATCAAATCGGCTTCAATCCCCGGATCCGCCGCAACCTGCGCCCGCAGGGATGTGCCCGCGGCATCGTCGCCAATCAGGCCGATCAAGACCGCCGAGCCGCCCAAGGCGGCGACATTGCGCGCGACGTTGCCCGCCCCGCCCAGCATAACATTCTCACGCTCGATCCGCACAATTGGTATAGGCGCCTCGGGCGAGATCCGTGCGCAGTGACCATAGACGAAGGTATCCAGCATGATGTCGCCGAGCACCAAAATGCGCCGGCCGGCAAATTGCGAAAGGGCTTCCGAGGCGATGCTCATGATATTCCTACTGGGATTTCTGTGAGGCCGGTTTTAGCGTACGTTGATATCCCCAGCGAGCGGCTCGCACCGCGATTGAGGGAACCAGGAAGAGCGGGAACGATTTCAACCAGAAATTCGGGTATCGCCAATAGTGACGGACCGTCAACGGCAATGCCTTTTGCCAATATTCACGCTTTTCGCCGCGTAAACGCGCTGCCCGTAAATGCATATGGACATGTACGGAGGAAACTTTCTCCATCACCCGGTGATACGCTAGATTGTTTCGGCCAATGACATCACCAAAAACTTGATCATATCCAAAGACATCAATTCTCATTCGATTGAATTGACCAAGCTTCAGGAAAGAGTCATTGCCGCTGCGCCAGCCGATCAATCGTATCGGAATGCAAAGCCACATAGGTAAGGCCGCGAGCATCTTGAGGATGACATAAATATGGACATAGCTGTTGAGGTATTGATCAACCGGCTGTTCCCGAACGACGGCCATCCATAGGTCGCGTCGCACGATCAGACTTGATAGATATCCGAACGACGCTCCGATCTTACTAGCAATGATGTTGCGTCCTTCGAGCAACGTATCCTCTGCAAAACCAAGCGCAATCGGGTCAGGAATAGTCAACGGTGTCAGCAGATCATCATTATATCCCTGGGCTGCGACGCTGATGCCCGCGATGTCAGGGTGCCGGGCCAAGGCTTTCTCGATATGAGCAAAGGCACCCGGCTCGAGCTTGTCATCGCTACCAAACAACCAACAAAAATCACCCGATGCCAATTCGACCGCGCGTAGAAAGTTCCTGTCGGGCCCCTGATTCGTCTCTGACCTTGAGAAGGTCAGATTAGGGAATGTTTCTCGGTACCGATCGACCACAGTATCCGTTTCATCTGTGGAGGCATTATCGCTAATTACGACTTCCACATCGAAGCCATGACCGCTTTGGGCCGCTATGCTGTCCAGCAGCATCGGAAGCTGTTCAGCCCTATTAAAAGTTGGTATGCAAATTGAAAGGCGCATAATGTTCCCTTTACGTCGCCACAATACTACGGCGCGCATGTGATAGACAGCGAATCGGCAATATCCATGCGACGGTCAGCAAAAAACAAGCAATCAGGCCAGCAACCATTCCTTCAAGGCCAAAGAAATGAGCTCCAAATACTTGGAGTACTATGCTAAGGATCGACTGAAAGGGCACAGCCAACCAAAATATACTGAGATCATTCATACTTTGAAGCACCATCGCAAATGTGTCTGTCCATACACGCACCCCTATATAAATAGTAAGTAGCACTATAAGAAGTATAGGTAATGAACTAGACAAAGTTGGTGCAATAATATGAACGATAAAAGGATTAAATACAGCAACAGCCAACCCACAGGCTATAACAAACCCAATCCCAATTGCAATGTAACGCTTAACCATCGATAAGACACGATGCCAATCACCATGCACGATCGCTTCGCTACACACCGGCCACAGTGCAAGGAGCAAAGCATTGTAGACGAAAAACACCAGTTGAAATAGCTTCGTTGCGACATTGTAGATGACGATATCTCGAGCGGGTAAGACCCGCGCCATAATGATATAATCGACTTGCAGAACGGCAGCGGCAAGCAGACCAAAAATCCAGAAGCGTGCCGCTCGCTGCAGCAAAGGCATGACCAAATCGTTTCGAAATTGGTGATGCTTGGTACGCCACGCAGTTCGAACGAGCGCAATTATAGGAAGCACAGCGACCGGGGCGTAGTAGAGAAAGATGCTCCACGGCAGCTGCGATTTGACGGAAAGATGCGCTACTCCCCATACCGCAAGCGTGCCAAGAACCGTTCCCATCGCTGGTACCAGGTTAGACAGATACCCGCGATGTTGTGCAAACCATACCTTGTAGATCACGCCCCCTAGGGCGGTACCGATACCTGGAAAGGCCATCGCATAGAATGCGAGAGTACGGTCGACATCTGATAGTTCGCCAAACTCCCCAAGCAGCATCCTGGCGAGCCAAGGGCCTGCGATGATCATACTCAATACAACAAATGATGCCGCTCCGCCGGACAATAGCGTCGCAGTAAAGATGATGTCCTCTACTTCGTTCTCGCTTGCTCGTCGTTCCGAAATGTGGTTCTGCAAGCTGATCGCGATGCTAAAATCGCTAAGGGCAAACCAGCCGACTAGGCTGCCGAGAACCGCGAATGCGCCATAGCCAGTCGTACCAAGGCTATCGGTCAGGATGCGCACTGCCGCGAGTTGTGCCGCGACCTGTAGGCCGCGCCCTACCCAGCCACCACCGGCCACAATCCAGACATGCGGAACGCGTATCATCGTCCGGCCGGTGTCGCTCAGCGGTTCGACATCATGACCTGTCGCGCCCAGGATACGGCGTTGCCGATCCCCTCGCGCGCACTGACCTGCGGCACCCAATCGAGCAATGTCCTAGCCTTGGCAAGATCAGCCACGAAAACGCGTTGATCACTAAATCGGGCTGGCAGTTGCTCATATTCCATTTTAGCACCGGTCAATTCCTCGAGCAGCGCAAATAGCTCAAGCAACGACAGGCTGTTCTCCATACCGCCCCCGACATTAAGAACCTCTCCCTTGGCGCGCTCTATATGTTCCAGTCCTGCAAAATAGAGACGCGCCATGTCGCGCGCCTCAAGCACGTCGCGAACCTGCTTGCCATTACCAGCGATGGTGAATGGCTTGTCTAGCAGGCCCTGACTAATCTTGACTGCCTGCGAACAGAACCAAGCGATCCAGCCTTGGTCGGCAGTGCCGAATTGACGCGATCCATACATAGAAGAATGACGGAACACGAGCGTCTTAAGCCCATAAACACGCGCAAAGTCTTGCATATATTGGTCGGCAGTGCCCTTCGAGCAGCCATAAGGCGACTGGAAGTCGAGTAGGGTTCGTTCGTCTAAACCGTTGGGATGATCGGGATCGACATAGCGCGTATCAGTCTCTTGATAGCGAATATACTCTAAATCCCCATACACTTTGTTGGATGAACTGAAAAGAACGGCGGCATCCGGAACATGATCACGCACGGCCTCAAGAACATTAAGCGCTCCCATGGCGTTAATTTCAAAATCAAGACGCGGGTTGGCGATCGATGTCGTCATGGCGACTTGGCCAGCGACATGAAACACGGCGTCTGGCTTGAATTCTCGGATCGTTCGTGTTACGTCGTTAACATTGCGGATATCGCCGTGCACGTGCGTGACGCTGCCCTGACTTCGTAGCCAGTCAAGATTTTGTGCCGACCCGGTGCGGGAAAGATTATCGAACACCATCAACTCGATGCCGCGCTCCATTGCGGCTGCCGACAGGTTGCTGCCAAGAAAGCCGCAGCCGCCAGTCACTAGAAGTCTCACTGTCCGTCTCCTTGGATATCTACAGGCTTACGGCTGCAGCCGTCTGCGCCATACCGCAAGTCAGCGGGGTAGTCGCCTGCCAGCCGATTGCTGCGTTGATCTTCGTAGGATCACCGACGACCCGCATACTTTCCGCCGGCCGATATGGTTTCGCTCCCCAACGCAGCACGGTTGGATCTCCGTCCACTGCAATCACTGCAGCCGCAGCTAGCGTACGCAGGCTGATGCCGTATCCTGAGCAAATATTAAAAATCTCACCATTCGGAAAAACCTGGGCGGTAGCAAGATCTAGACAGGCCGTCACGACATCGCCCACATAGAGGTAGTCACGTTCTTGATCGCCTGGTGTTAGGTCAACCAGTCGGCCCTGGCGACTGGCCGCCATGACCATGGGGACGAACTTGTGATCCCCTTCAAGAGGTCCGTACATGCTGAACGGGCGGACAACGGCTACCGGCGCGCCAGTACGCCGAGCAAGATCCTGAAGCGCCAGCGACGCGGCAGCCTTGGTGACGCCATATACACCGGTGGGGACGAGCCGGCGATCTTCGGCAAGCGTGCCATCTTCCGTGCCATATTCATAGGAAGTGCCGATGTGAATGAAGCGACACCCCGATGTGGCTGCTGCCTCTGCAAGACGCATCGACGCCGTAACATTGAGGTCGAGCGCCGTGGCGAAGTCGGACTGGCGGTAATCGACGCCATAGGCAGCGCAATGGATAATTGCATCAACGCCAGTTAATACCGAGGCAAGATCGCCGCTGCGATCAGCGAGGTCGAGCTCAAGCGTAGCGACATTTGGCGCGAGGCAATTGAGCCGTCGGCGATTGCTCGAGCCACGCAACGCCGCACGCACGTCATATCCTCGGGCAGCCGCACCCGCGGCGACGTGTGCCCCCAGAAAGCCTGAAGCACCGGTGACAAGAACTGTTGACATGATATAGTTTAGAAATTTAGCCCGAAGAATTCTTCGAGCTTCTCACCGACATAGTCGAACTGCGTCTGGCCCAGCGCCGGGAAGAGCCCCAGCCAAAAGGTGTTGTTCATCACTTGGTCGGTACGGGTCAGATCGCCAACGACGCGATAGTTGACGTGTTCGAAATATGGCTGACGGGTGAGATTGCCCGCAAACAGCAGCCGCGTGCCAATCTTGTTTTGATCAAGGAAACGGGTGAGGTCGACGCGCTTGGCATCGACGCCGTCGCGCAGCATCAGCGGATAGCCGAACCAGGACGGGTTCGAATCCGGCGTCGCCTCGGGCAGGATGAAGATCTCTTCCATCCCCTTGAGGCGCTCCGTCAGCAGGTCGAAATTGCGCCGGCGCGCCGCGACAAAGCCGTCGGCACGATCGAGCTGGGCAAGGCCGCAAGCCGCCTGCATGTCGGTAATTTTGAGATTATAGCCCAGGTGGCTGTAGACATATTTGTGGTCGTAGCCGAACGGCAGCGTGCCGTGCTGCTGGCCGAAGCGCGAGCCACAGGTGTTGTCGCAGCCCGGAGCGCAATAGCAATCGCGACCCCAGTCACGGATGCTCTCGATGATCGGCTTCAGTTCCAGCGACTGGGTGAAGACCGCGCCGCCTTCGCCCATCGTAATGTGATGGGCGGGGTAGAAGCTAACCGTAGCGACGTCGCCCCACAGGCCGACGTTCTTGTGTGCGCCGGTCTTGGCATCGAGATAGGTCGCGCCCAAGGCATCGCAGCAATCCTCGACCAGCCAGAGATCGTGCTCGTCGCAGATGCGGCGCACTTCGGCGAGGTTGAACGGGTTGCCGAGCGTATGGGCGATCATGATCGCGCCGGTCTTGTCGGTGATCGCCGCCTCAATCAGGCTGGCGTCGATATTATAGGTCGGCACATCAACGTCGACGAACACAGGTACCAAACCGTGCTGGATTGACGGGTTGACTGTGGTCGGGAAGCCGGCCGCGACGGTGATCACCTCGTCCCCGGGCTTGAGACGACGATCGCCAAGCTTGTGGCTGGTCAGGCACGATAGCGCGAGCAGGTTCGCCGACGAGCCCGAGGTGGTGGTGAGGACGAACGGCGCGCCGAGCAGCTTGGCAAGCCCGGCCTCGAATTCGGTGTTGAACCGACCGGTAGTCAGCCAGCCGTCGAGTGAGGCCTCGACCATCAGCTCGATCTCGGGCGCGCCGATCACCTTGCCGGCGGGCGGAATCACCGTCTCGCCGGGGACGAACGGCTTCGGCGCGAATTGCGCTTCAGCATATTGCCCGACAAGCTGGCGGATTTGCTTGCGAAGGTCGTCAGCGGTCATTGAAATCAAGTCCTATGCGTCGGAAGCGAGACGGGCGCCAGCGAAGCGCTCCAGCTCGGCGTTGCAATATTCGTACATGTCAGTGCCGGCCAGCCAAGCGCGGTGCCAAGCGACGATGCTGTCCAACGCCATGCCGAGCGACCAGCGCGGCTGCCAGCGCAGCCCGGCGCGGGCTTTGGAGATATCGAGCTTGAGGTAATTCGCCTCGTGCGGCTGGACGCTTTCGTCGCGGACCCAGCCCGCCTCGTCGCCCCACAAGGCGCACATCCGCTCGACAATCCGCTGGACCGGCCACGCATCATCGTCGCGCGGGCCGAAATTCCAAGCGTCCGCGGCGCGGCTCGGATCGTGCCACAAAGTCTGGCACAACGTCAGATAGCCCGACAGCGGCTCGAGCACATGCTGCCACGGACGAATAGCGAGCGGATTGCGGATCACTACCGGCTGGCCGTCGGCGACCGCGCGCAGAATGTCGGGGATCAGTCGGTCGACCGCCCAGTCGCCCCCGCCGATGACGTTGCCAGCCCGGCCCGAGGCGAGCGCGACGAGGCTGGTTTCGCCGAAGAAGGAGCGGCGATAGGCGGAGGTGACGAGCTCAGCGCAGCCCTTGGAGTTGCTATAGGGGTCATATCCCCCCATCGCCTCGTCCTCGCGATAACCCCAAACCCATTCGCGGTTTTCATAGCATTTGTCGGTGGTGACAACGCACACCGCGCGTACGGCGGTCGCGCGTCGTACCGCGTCGAGTAGATGCACTGTACCCATGACGTTGGTGGCATAGGTGCCGACCGGATCGTCATAGGAGGCACGGACCAGCGGCTGCGCGGCCATGTGGATGACAATCTCGGGATCGGCCGCGAGCAATGCGCGCTCAAGCGCCAACTGGTCGCGGATATCACCGACGATCGAGGTCATGCCGTCGGCAATGCGCGCCTCGGCGAACAGCGACGGGCTGGTAGGCGGCGCAAGCGCGAAGCCGGTAAGGTCCGCGCCCATCCGTTGCAGCCAGAGTGACAGCCAGCTGCCCTTGAACCCGGTATGACCGGTCAGGAACACCCGCTTACCCGCCCAAAAAGCGGGATTGACATCGCCAACCAGAACAGCCGAGGATTTCACCACGTCCGCCATGGCGCCTTGCCGCTGTCCCACAGAGTGTTGAGCAATTGCTTCTCGCGCAGCGTATCCATCGGCTGCCAGAAACCGTGATGCTCGAATGCCATCAATTCGCCATCGGCGGCCAGCGCACGCAACGGCTCCTGCTCCCAGATGGTGTCGTCATCCGTGACATAATCAATTACTTTCGGGCTGAGCACGAAATAGCCCCCATTGATCATGCCGCCATCGCCCTGGGGCTTCTCGAGGAAATGCGTGACCTGCCCATTGTCGATCTCGAGTGCCCCAAAGCGACCGGGCGGATAGGTGGCGGTCATCGTCGCGAGCTTGCCATGAGCGCGGTGGAATTCGATCGACTTGGCGATGTCGATGTCGCCGACCCCATCGCCATACGTGAAGAAGAAGAATTCCTCATCCTTGACGTGGTCCGCAATCCGCTTGAGCCGCCCGCCGGTCATGCTGTCGTCGCCGGTATCGACCAGCGTCACCTTCCACGGCTCGGCACGTTTCTCGTGCACGATCATCTCGTTGCCGCGCATGTCGAAGGTAACATCGGACATATGCAAGAAGTAATTGGCAAAATACTCTTTGATCACATAGCCCTTGTAGCCACAGCAGATGACGAAATCGTTGACCCCATGCGCCGAATAGATCTTCATGATGTGCCAAAGGATGGGGCGGCCGCCGACCTCGATCATCGGTTTGGGGCGGAGACTGGTTTCCTCGGCAAAGCGCGTGCCAAGGCCGCCGGCCAAGATGACTGCCTTCATGGGGTTACACCTCAATTCGAACTGACGAATGCATCGGAGAAGAAGCGGCGGGACGGAAGTCCCCGGGATGTAAGCAGATCACGGGCAGAAGCGATCATGCCGTTGGAGCCGCACGCATAGACGACGGTGTCGGTGGGATCAAACCCGTCGGCAACGGCTGCGTCATGCACATAGCCGCGCTTGCCGTTCCATCCGTCATCGATTCCGGAAAGGAGATGGTGAAAACCGATATCAAGCCCCAAGCTGACAGGATCCCAGCAGAAATTCTCCGCCTCGCGATTACCCCAGAAGACACGGATACGATGCTGCGCGGCAGCCTCCGGGTCAGTCGCGATTTCCTCCAGCAGCGCCTTCACCGGCGCGATACCGGTACCCGTCGCAAGGAACAACAGGTCATGCGGCCGCTCCTCCCGCAAAAAGAAGGTCCCGAACGGCCCCTCGATTCGCAACAGGTCGTTGACCTGGGCACGTTCGAACCAATAATGGCTCAACTGGCCGTTGGGATAACGCTTGATGATTAGCTCTAGAAAGCCGTTAGACTGCGGCGCATTCGCGAGCGAATAGCTTCGGCGAACACCTTCGACGATCACATCGACATATTGTCCGGCGAGAAAGCGCATCGGAGTTGCCGGAGGAGTCTTGAGAACGACCTTCACGATTTCCGGCGCCAACCTGTCGATCGAAAGGATGCGTGCCGGCATAGTCTTGACCTCAAGACCGGCAAGCCGATCGAGCGGTTCAATGTCGAGCGTGACGTTACCAACCGCACTGCGGCAGCAGGTCAGAATCAGCCCGCTTGCCGCTTCCTCTGCATCCAGACTTTCACCTTCGGGCCGCAACACGGCGGTTTCACCTGCACTGACAAGCGCTTTGCATATTCCACAACGACCAGTGCGGCAGCTATATTCCAGTACGATACCCGCATGGCGCGCAGCGTCCAGAATTGAGACGGCTGGGTCGGCGGGAAACGCACGGCCGGTGTTGAGCGTGACACTAGGCATAAGCGTGACGCCTGATAGAGAATAATGACGATCAGTCTAGCATGTTGCTAAAAATCGCTAGACTGCCGCAACCGGCCGGCCGCATGCAACATGCGCTCTCGCATCGCGCATGCATTCATACCAGCTATATATGCTAAGCCAACGCTGCTTAAATGAGGATTCTGGTTCGCAACGGTGCCTCGATCCTCTGCGCAACCGCCGCCCAGTCGAACTGCTGTCGATAGTCCGCTAGCGGGGACGCACCGGGCGCTGCCGACGCGACGGCCGTCGCGACGATGTCGGCATCGGACGCAGTGGGTTTGATGAAGTTCGCCCACGATGGCGCTACTGTACGATGGATGGGCAGATCCGAGCAAATGACTCGACAACCGGAAACCCCTGCCTCCACCAAAGGCATATTAAATCCTTCCGCATGCGAGAGCGACACAAAGACAGCGCAATGACGGTACAGCCATCGCAGTTCCGCATCGCCGACGTCATCCAGCCAGCAGATACGTGCGTCCGGCTGGCTTTGGGCAGCGCGCAATCGATCTGCCGATTCCCCCCAGCCGGCACGGCCAACGACGACGATCGGAATTTTACAATCTGGGTGCTGGGATAACGCGATCAACCGCTCGTAGTTTTTGCGCGGTTCAATCGTCCCAACGGCCAGTAGGAAGCCACCCTCTACCAGCCCGGCAACGGGAGCAGCGGCTTCCATCGCCCAATCAAGCCCGGGCGCGTTACCGCACACTCGAAATGTCGCATGGGGGAAGGTTCGATGGAGGTCTTCCTGCGCGATTACCGTCGGCGCAAAAACCTGATCATAGCGGCGCAGCATCAAGCGTTCCCAATGCGCAAACATCATCTTTCCCTGCAAAGTGATGTTTTCGGGATGGCTCCAGGCGAAAGCGTCGTGAATCACGCGTACGATCGGCGTACGAGAGGTGAGCATCGACGGTCCAGCGGGGAAGGCTGCGCACACCAGCCCCTGGCAATTCTTGATGTGACGAAGGTAGCGCGCCGTCGCCATCCAACCACGCAAAGCGGAGCTTACCGTGATGACATCGGCCGAACCCGACAGCGCAGAACCGGGCGACACCAGTGCAACGACATCGTCGGACCGCGCTCGGGCGGCCTCGAAGACGTTGATCGCGAAACGTTCGATACCGGTAAGCTTGGCCCGACGGGTGGCCAGGATCAGATCATGAACGATCAAGCGCCCACTCCCAGTGCGGTGTTGCGCTTCCGACGGTCGGTCCGGGCAATCTTGCCGGCGACCGCCCTGCCGGGGGACGTGGCATCGCGGCCCAACGCGAGCAAGATAACTGCAACGACGGTGAGGAGCGGCGTGCGTAAGGGGTAATCAACGATGCTGGCCAACAAACATAGCACCAGAGCGAAAGTCGCCGTCCGCCGCAGGAACATCCGCTCGTGCCGCTCCTCCTTGAAAGCAGCTATCGCAGTACGGCCGAACCACAGCAGGAATGCGCCCACTACCAACAACGCCGGCAAGCCACCGGTGATCAGAATTTCAAGTGGATCACTATGCGCCCGGTTGAAGAAGCCGCGCTTGACAAGGGATTCGGGTTCGAATTGCATGAAGACGCGATCGAAGCTGCCAAATCCTGTTCCCCAAGGGAAATAATGCCAGGCCATATCGCGCATCGTCGGCAAAGCTAGGAAACGCATGTCCTCGCCGATCTGGCCTGCCGATCGGCTCAACCGCATGAAACCCGAGTCCTGCGCCATATATGCTGCAAACCCGATCATCACGAGCGGTGATACGGTCAGCAACAGCAAAGGAAGCACCCGCGCCCGACGGCGCTGGCGACCACGCAAAATGTGGATCAGGGCGATACCGATGATGCCAATCACCGCAATCATGGCCAGGATCAGACCGGTGCGCGACCCCGTCAACAAGACCGCGGTAGCAAAATACAGGATTCCGACCAGCGCGATACCGAGCCGGATATAGGCGGCACGATGCGCCCAACCATGCCGCACCCCCCATTGCGCCAGCAACAAGATGCCGATCACCAACAACAAGGCTTGATGATTGCGATTGGCCAGCAATCCGATCGGCAGGCCAGTATCCGACGGCGAATAAGGATACAGGCCGCCGCTAGCAAACTGTAACGTCCCCAAAATCGCGCTCGCAGAACAGATGATCAGCACTGTATCCGCGATCACTTGCCATTTAGCCCGCGGGATACCGGCCATCGCGACGAGCGCTGCAAATGCAGGCAGCGTCGCCAGCAGGCTGTTGACGGTCCGCGACGGCATCAGGCTGATGGGACGCCACGGCTGGGGAATGCCTGCGATCGCCGCGGCTTGAATGTAGTCGGAGCGACCGCTCAATCCCGCCCATAAAGCGGGCGGCAACGGGACGAGCTGCAATAAAATCGTGGCAGCGAAAAGCGATAGCAACAGGAGCAATGCCCGCAGGCCGCGCCAATCCCATTCACCCGGTACCAAGGCACATAGTCCGATCGCGAGAACGGCCGCGGGGCGCACATAGAGCAGGGACATTGCGTCCCATCGCGCGACCCCGCCACCAAGAGCGCATAGTATCACAAAGACCAGCAGGATCGCCAACCTCGGATGCGATCGAAGGTCGGCAAGCCATTGACTACCCCAAGGCAAGGATATCCCGCGGGGCCTGGAACGGCGGCGACTGTTTCGCCTCATGATCGCAGACAATATTCGGCCTTTCTGCCGTACGCAGCAACATTGCTCAGGCCGGCTGAGCCGGCCTTATTCCCGGACCGGACACCTTGACCCACAGGGACTGGCCCAATGCACCCTGCTGATGCAGCACCAACATGCCGTTTTCAACAGCTACCTCAAGCCGTCCGCGTGACGCACGAAGTCGTGACGGACTGCCTGCCAGAGCCATCCACCGCCCGGCCGTGACCGAAATGTCGATCGCCCCGCCTTCGGCTTGGAGACGGTAAGCATCCGTAGCGGCGCTTCCGACGGCGAGGCGCGTCATGCCATCCGCCGGAACGCCGACGAAGCGACTGTTGCGCGACAAAAGCACGGCATCGGCCGACCGCACGCCCTCTGGCAATAGAATTTTGAGCGCAGGATGTCCTGTCGTCTTACCGAATTTGTTGCCATCATAGATCAGCCCGATATCCGGATGCGCGCCGTCAGGAACGAGCATCGCCTTTACTAGGATTATTTCCTCCCCAAAATTGCCCTCACCGTCGTTGTCTACAATGGCGCATGCAGTCGTTGCCACGTTATACAGGTTGAATACTGTCTTACAGTTGCTAATTTCCACTGATTTTGTGGAACAACCTATCCGATTGTAAAATTTCGCATCAAAATTCCAGTTGTCTCCAACGATATACCCCTTGATGCTGCCCCCGGAAATCCTGATGTGGGAAACGTCGCCAGCCTTCATGTCCCCGCTGCCATAACGTTCACGATCGGCGGGTCGCGGCTGCTCGCCGAGCGCGAAGGCATCAGCTCGGCAGTCTAGTTTTTGAATACCGCTCTGCCCCCAGTAGAAAGCGCTCCGCGTAGTATGGCCTTGGACGACGATGGCTTCGAAACGGCTATCGCTGTCCCACGTAGCCGGCTCCCATTGCGGCATTACCGCCACGCCATCGTAATTGGCATGCTGCAGGCGGAGGGGACGGTTCTGAACCGTCACTGATTTCCACAAATTGCGCCGGCCGTCCCGCTGCAAAAGCCCCGGACTGACGCTATTGACCACCCTCCCCCCCAAGACCTTGCTGTCGAAGCAATGATATCCCAGTTCAATTCCCGTATCTGCAGAATTCAAACATTGTGCATTAACTATTTGAATGTTAGATACATGCTCACCATTTTCTACTCCACCTTCGCTCGCCGTGACATATATATTGTTCTGAGTTGTAGTTCCATCGCAATAGGCATCCACGATACGCACGTCCTGCGTGCCGCCATTGCAAATAATAATATTATTTTGATACGCGTTGGTCAGCCTTGCCTTGATAACCGTACATTGCTTGGCGCGATCGATGCGTAGGTTGCTGCCTTGCGAACCGACAATAGTGAGATCGCTGATTGCACAACCGGCACCGGTGACCTTGACCATATCGCTATGATGGCTCGGCAGCGTCGCCGGCGCTTCGCCGTTCAGCCGCAAGCCATCGAGACGGACACCGTCCGCTGATACCAACAAGCCAAGCCCATCATGTTTGGCAAGCCGCTGCAATATACCCCCGGTGCCAACGATATGCTGCCCGGTCGTACGAAGTTCCACCATGTCGCCTGCGAATGGGAAGACACCCGGTGGAATGACAAAATTTTGGCCACTTTCGATCGCCTCGCGCAGTGCGGCCGACAAATCGCCGCTATAACGGCCGGCACGCACTTCGGCCTGGATACGGGATGGGAGCGTATCGATGAGCGAAGGCAATCCACTCACATTCGCCTGCGCCCTCTGCTCACCGCACCCGACGAGCGGATTGGCGCTGACGCAGATCAGCCCGGCAAGGGTTCGACGGCGGGTCCACATGTCTTGTTTCCTACTATACGGCGTCCACAACGATCCCTTGCCAAGCTGATGTCATGCCGTCCATTGATGCCTTGCTTTACGGCGATGCCTCGGGGCATAAGGCCGCCGCGTGGCTTGAGCGACCGGAATGCAGTCCGGCTCCAACGGGCTAATTCAGAATCTGTCCTCAGGAAATTCAAATTCATGCGAGTTCTTGCGTTGATAGTGCCACTGATGATGGCCACTCTCGCAGGCTGTGCCGGCCCGAAGTTTGTAGGTCGTCCAGGGCTGGAGCTTGTGTCGACCGGCGAACTCCCGCCGCCCGCACGCCAGGACCTGCTACTTCAGCAACGCTCGTATCTCATCGGCCCGCTCGATAAGGTGACGATCGACGTTTACGGCGTGGCCGAATTGAGCCGCACGACGCAGATCGAAGCTGATGGGACGCTTGCGCTGCCGCTGATAGGGACCATGTCGGCTATGGGCCGCTCGTCCAATCAGCTGGCTCAGGAAATTGCGTCACGCCTTCGGGGGCGCTATGTCCGCGATCCGCAGGTCACGGTCAGTGTTGATACTGTAAACCAGACGATCACCGTTGATGGCGAAGTCACCAAGCCAGGACTCTATCCAGTTAACGGCAGACTGACTTTGATGCGTGCCATCGCGCAAGCACAAGGGGCGGGCGAATTTGCAAATTTGAGTTACGTCACCGTATTCCGGCAGGTGGACAATAAACAAATGGCCGCATTGTATGACGTGAGGGCTATCCGCCAAGGCATGTATGCCGATCCCGAGGTTTACGCG
Source organism: Sphingomonas sp. GW821-FHT04B01 (assembly GCF_059420425.1). Classification (NCBI taxonomy): domain Bacteria; kingdom Pseudomonadati; phylum Pseudomonadota; class Alphaproteobacteria; order Sphingomonadales; family Sphingomonadaceae; genus Sphingomonas; species Sphingomonas sp. GW821-FHT04B01. The sequence continues at coordinate 96,860 of NZ_JBWKTR010000009.1, forward strand.
AATGACTTTGTTCTCGTCAGTGAAGACCGTGGCGCACGCACCTTCCGCACCTTCCTGCAAGGTTCCGGCTTACTGGTTGCCCCGCTGGTTGCCCTGATCCAGCGCTAAGGCGAGCATATATGTATATCACTGATCGGCCCGAAGGGGCCCTTACGCTGGCGCCTAGTGCGGGTACGGTTCATGCGACCGCCGCGACCTCTAAGGCCAATCTTTTGTTCCAACTACTGTCGCTTCTGAGGCGCCGGTATTTGACCATTTTGGCGGTGATCGGCATTATCGTCCTGATCAGCCTGACCTACACATTGCTCGCGACCAAGCAATACACAGCAGAATCGCTCATCGAGATCAAACGCGAGAATGAAAATCTCGTGTCCATCAGCTCGCAGGCGCAGCAGATGATGGTCGACCAGGAGTTTTACGAAACGCAATACGGCCTGTTGCGAGCACAATCGCTTGCTGAGCGGGTGGCCACCAGCCTCCGCCTCTTTGACAGTCGCGACTTTTTTGAAAAGATGGGTGGAGCCAGCCCCGAATGGCTGCAGGGTGATCGTTTTACCCCGGCATCACGTACGCTGCGTATCCGGTCAGCGGGCGCGATCCTGCTCAAGCATGTGTCAGTCAGCGGTGATCGCCAGTCGAGGCTGGTGCGCATCAGCTTCGTCAGCCCCGACCCGAAACTGTCGAAAAGCGTTGCCGACGCTTGGTCGCAAGGGTTCATCCGCGCGACACTGGAACGCCGCTATGGCGCGACGGCCTATGCACGCAACTTCCTGCAGAGCCGACTGACGCAACTGCGCCAGCGTATCAATGAGTCCGAGCGCGACTTGGTCCGCTACGCCGGTGAACAGGGTATCGTAAACCTCCCAGGATCGAACGGCGCGCGCGACGGGCAAATGACCAGCGAGCGTTCGCTTGCAGACACCAATCTGGAAACGCTCAATACAGAATTGGCAACAGCCACCGCAGCGCGGATCTCAGCACAGAGCCGTCTGGCCGTTCCTGCCAGTCAGGCAACCGAAGGGCTGAACAATCAGGCGATTTCGTCGCTGCGCCAAGAACGTGCCAGCAAAGCCGCGGACTATGCCAAACTGATGACGCAATTCGAACCGGATTATCCACCGGCGCGTCAAATCAAGGCGCAGATCGATCAACTTGATCGCTCGATTGGTGCCGAAGAATCCCGCGTCGGCGGCACTCTGCGACAAGCATATCAAGCTGCGGCGGAGCGGGAGAGCTTGCTAACGCAGCGGGTAAACGCCCTGAAGTCAGGCGTGCTCGATACGCGCCGGCGCAGTATCCAATATAATATCTATCTACGCGACGTGGACACCAACCGCCAATTGTACGATGCCTTGCTGCAGCGTTTCAAGGAAATCGGCGTCGCGGGCGGCGTCGGCGCCAACAACATTTCGATTGTCGACGATGCGGAATTACCGATCAAGCCGTCGTGGCCGAAAGGGTTCCTGATCCTGCTCGGCGCCATTATCGGTGGCGCCGCGCTGGGCTTCGGCATCGCGCTGCTCCAAGAACAGCTCGACAAGGCGATCTCCGATCCGCAGCAGATCCCCGACGAGCTCGGCGTGCCGCTCTTGGGGGCAATCCCGACCTACAACGGTGGCGATATCGCCGAGGCATTGCGCGATCCCAAATCGATGCTCACCGAAGCCTATAATTCGACGCGCATGACACTGTCGCTGGCGACCGACCATGGTTTCCCCCGGGTTATCGCGGTGACGAGCACTAGGGCGTCGGAGGGCAAGACGACGACGTCCTATGCGCTCGCTAATCTACTGGCCCGGTCGAACAATCGCGTTCTGCTGATCGATGCAGACATGCGGCGGCCGGCGCTGCACCGCATGTTCGGTGTAGAAAACGGGAAAGGCCTCAGCAATTATCTGGCTGGCGAGGATCACGCGCCGTTGCTGCGGGATTCGGCGGCGACTGGTCTGTCGTTCATGACCGCCGGCCCTAATCCGCCCAGCACGCCAGAATTGCTGGAAAATGGACGCCTGACCCATCTACTAGCCGAAACCCGTCACCATTTCGATTACATCGTGATCGATGCCCCGCCGCTGCTTGGCCTGGCAGACGCTGCCTTGATTGGCAGCCATGTCGAAGGGGTTGTCTTTGTAGTTCAGGCGCACAGCAGTCAGAAGGGCATGGCCCATGCCGCCATTAACCGACTGCGTTCTGCCAAGGTCAATCTGCTCGGCGCAGTGCTGACTAAATTTGATCATCGTCGTGCCGATTACGGCTATTCTTATAGTTACGGCTACGCCTATGGTGACACCGCCGGCAAGAAAGGATGACGCCATGTCGGCTGACCAGCCGTCCGCGTTTCGCCTCACTACTAAGTGGCGTGTGGCGTTTATCGTCGCAGCCACGGTGGTCGCATCGTGGTTCACCCTGACGATCACGGCCTCGACAGTGCTAACCAGTATCGATCCGGTGCTGGCCGCCCGGCTTGATAGCCGCAACAATCGCGCAATCGAGGCGCAGGCGTTGGCTTCCGTGACCAAGCTCGATCGCGTTTCGGCGCAACGGACGCAGGCATTATCAATACGCGCGCTACGGATCAGTCCGCTTAGCAGCGACGCGGCGATCACGCTGGCGTCAGCCCGCGAGGTGCTTGCTCCTGGCATCAACGTCATGCCTGCCGTTGCTTACAGCGAATTTCTTTCGAGACGCAATCCGCTCACGGAAATGTATTTAATTGAACATTGGGTAGCAGCGGGCGATATCCCTCGCGCGCTGCGCTCCTACGATCATCTATTTCGTGTTAATGATGCCTATCGGGTACAATTTCTCCCCGTATTGCTCGCTGCAAGCGCGCAGCCGGCGGTGGCAAAGGCGGTAGCCCGCTTGCTGGAAACCCGGCCACCATGGCAGAAGGAATATTACGGTGGCCTTCTCGCCAACTTTCCCGGCCCAGAAAACTTTGCGGTTCTAGTCCGTGCAATGCACTTCAATCTCGCCAACACGGAAGAAGCGCCGCTTATCAAGCTGGCGCTTGACCGGTTGGTAGCGGCACGCCGTCCAGACCTTGCGTTTACGCTGTATCGCGATGCGGTAGGCGATCGACGGACGCCCTCCCCCCTGCTACGCAACGGAAGCTTCGCGCGATCTGACGGGCTGCCTCCATTCGATTGGGACCTGACGCAGAGTGACGAATTGTCCGCCGAGATCGGTAGCAACCCCGCCGGTCAAACGGCGCTGCTGCTAGTCAATCGTGGCGGCCGGGCCGGGCCGCTGGCGCGACAGCTTCTCATGCTAAGGCCGGGATCCTACCGGATTACCGCAATGATCGGGAACGTGCGAGGTGCTGAACCCGATCGGCCGAGTTTCGTGCTGCAATGTCTTGGAGCCGACAATACAATGGCGTCCTTGCGCTGGCCAGAAATCACCGACGCCGGTCATGCCGTGACCTTCGGTTTTGCCGTTCCGTCGCAAGGTTGCCCCGCACAATGGCTTGTCGTTCAAGCCGGCAATCCCGTCGACGAGGTAACTGGTCAGCAATGGTTGACAGACCTGCGTCTAGTTCCACAGACCGGCATTCGGTCGCTTAAACCCTTGCGGCCATAATTACCCATGCGCTCTGACATCTTCTTAAAATTCGCACTGGCGTTCTTAATAATATTGAACCTAGCCGATAATGTTATTGCATCTTGGCTTCACAAGAATTTAGCAGATCCAGACCTAGCTCTGAAGATAATTTATATAAAGTATGCCGTCTTTGGAGTTTTTTTCCTTGGGTTTATTGTCGACATCGGATTTGGAGCTAAACTTCGTCGCTATGAATGGAGCGGACTGGTCTACCTTGGCTCCGTTCTAGTTATCAGCATCGCCATCATGACTACTCATTCAGATTATAGTAGCGCAAATCGCCTTTATATGTATTACTTTCCGCCTATTATATACTTTTCCGGGTGTTTTTTCGGTCGAAGATCAAACTTTACGGTAGCATACGTAATTAAAACTTCAACAATGTTCTACTTGTTTGCTGCTCTTATATTTGCAATTCTAAATATTATTATTGGTCCGGTTCAGCTGTGGCGAGACAACCTTGCCTATGCTTCGTTTATTCTTGACGCAAAGGGATTCAGCGACGCCATAATTGACGGCCTCCATGGTAACTTTTACTATTATATTTCCGGCAGACCCGTGCCTCGTTTTGTGGGATCGTACGGTGATCCGCTATCTATTTCTTATGCTGGTGTAGTATTATTAGCTGCAGCCTATTTTGCATGGCCGCGCCATCGTATCGTGTTTTGCTCTGCACTATTTATTATTATCATGGCGTCCCTGACACGCGCCGTTTTACTCACCTTGCCTATTGCTGCCTTCATATTCTGGTTCTTCGGTAAGCGAGGATTTGATGTCACACTGGCATTTTCTATGCTGCTAGTATTCATAGTAGCCGCAGTGGGTGAAAACGTCTTTTCGCTAACCGAAAATAGCTCGGCAGCGGCTCATGTTCTATCTGTCTCAGATATTTTTAATTTTCTCAATCCACAGTCATTTTTTGTAGGAGCCTTGGTCAGCGGAAAAATGCCTGAATTTGAGCCAGGACTCTTAAACATCTTGTTCACCTATGGCTTCCTGCCGTTCGCCCTCTTTCTTAGCTTCGTACGCGGCATATACCTTCGAAACGCGGCGGAAGGATCGCTGACACCGTACCTATCGGTAATCATGCTGATCGCGATCTTGACCTTGTCGGTGATCTCAAGCGTCTTCTTCGCTACGACATCGAGCTGGTTCGCATGGTTCCTCGCAGGCTTTGCCAGCAAACGTTCCTTCCTCGCTCTGCCGGAGAACGGCCAAGGAACGGAACGGGCGGTACCACATCCCCAAGTGCCGGGCGTCATAGCAACAGCCTGACCTGCTAGATCGCGCGACGGTGCCGTCCGATCGTCCGGGGGCCAAAACGCTATCGCTGTCGACCCCCGGTACTTTAGCGTTTGGTGGTCTTCAGGTCGTCACGGACGGCACGAAGGAACGTCCATGAATCGACGAAATAGCGTCTGAACAGGCGCTTTGGCTCTTGCGCAAAGCGCCACGCCCATTCGAAGCCCGTCTTCTGCACGAGAACCGGGGCACGGCTTTTGATGCCGGCGGTGAATTCCAGCGCGGCACCGACGCACAGAACATAGCAATCGCCCATTTGGCGACGGTTGGCATGAACCCATATTTCCGATCGGACCGAACTTACTCCGAAGAAAACGTGGGTAGGCGAAAACTCGCGAATCTGATCGGCCAGATGCAACGTCAGCGCAGCATCGCGATCGAAGCCGAACGGAGGTACAATGGTTCGATAGGCGTCGCCGGCGAACCCCTTTTCCACCATGAAACGGCGGTAGAAATCGGCAACGTCGTCGGTCGGGCAAATAAAAATGCAGCGATGACGCCCGGACTGTAGCAATGGCAGCAGGCGATCGAACAATGTCGATCCGGCAACGCGCTCGGCCAACGGCTCGCCGCGTAACCTGGCATAAGCATAGACAGGTACGCCATCCGCGATCGCTAGCCACGCATGGTCATAGGCCGCCTTCAACGCCGGGTCACGCACCATTTGGACTATATGCTCGAGGTTAGGCGTGATGAGGTTGCGTACGCCTTGGCCGGGTTCGACCTCCGCCGTCGCGAGCTGCTGCGCGAGTTGGGCCGTATCGCCATGCGCAAACCTGATTCCAAAAACTGCCATGGATTTCCCTTTGATCGGCCGCGTGACTATCGCGCATGATGCGCCGCATCAATCAGAGTGACGACCGACATGCCCGAAGCGCTTGCGACCGGGATGGGAACCGATTAGGGCGCTGGCTCGACGCAAGACGACTAAACATGCTTCGGTCGCTACCTGGGTACAACGGGCCATGCTCCTCGCTTATGCACCCGTCGATGTGCAGCTGCAGCGGTCATGCACCATCTGATCAGGTCATGTGACGGGGCCATTATGAGGCAAGGCCGTACGTGCTTCCAAAGAATTTTCCGGATACCAACGTTACCATCATTGGGCTTGGCTATGTTGGTTTAACTCTCGCGGTAGCGATGGCCGATGCTGGATATCGCGTGCATGGCGTCGAACGCAATCCGGAGGTGTTGGCGTGCCTGAACACTAAGCGCGCCCATTTTTCGGAAGTAGGACTCAATGCGCGATTGGCCTTGCAGATTGAAAAGGGACGGCTGACCTTCTCAGATAACTTGGCCGACGGCGAACGCTCGACGGCCTATATCGTCACGGTCGGCACACCTGTTGGCGAAGACAAGCGCACCAAGTTCGACGCAATCCGTGCCGTGATGGACGCGATTTGCAGCCAGTTGAAGGACGACGATCTAATTGTTCTGCGTTCCACCGTCCGGGTAGGAACAACGCGTGACGTCGTCGCGCCGATACTTGACGACACAGGCAAGCGCTACGATCTCGCATTTTGCCCCGAACGCACCCTCGAAGGGCGCGCCCTTCTGGAATTGCGGACCCTACCCCAGGTCGTCGGCGGCATGACCGATCAGGCGACCTTCCGCGCGGCGCAGCTTTTTTCGTTTCTCACGCCATCGATCGTACGCGTGTCGAGCGCGGAAGCCGCCGAAATGGTGAAATTGATCAACAACACGCAACGCGATTACATCTTTGCCTTCGCCAATGAAGTCGCCGAAATGTGCGACGCCGTTGGAATTTCCGCACAGGAAGTGATTGCCAGCGGCAATCTGGGCTATGCCCGGGCTAATTTGCCGTTGCCGGGGACGGTCGGCGGACCTTGCCTGGAAAAGGATCCATGGATCCTCGCCGAGGGGCTGGCCCAGCGCGGCTACACCCCGAAGCTCGCAATAGCCGGGCGTCAATTCAACGAAGCCATGCCGGCTCGCGTTGCCCAACAGGTCAAACGCGCGTTCGAAGATCTTGGTCAGTTGCCGGAGAAGATCGCCGTCCTGGGCGCGGCGTTCAAAGGACGCCCGGAGACCGACGATACGCGAGGATCCCTATTTCTGCCGCTGGTGTCGGCATTGCGCAGGTGCTTCCCGGACTCGCAGATCATAGGTTGGGATCCGATCGTTACGCCGGATGCCATAACCGACATGGGTGTTGCGGCGGCGACGTCGGTCGAGGATGCTTTCGCCGGCGCATCCTTGGTCGTGATGCAGAACAATCACGAAGCCTTTGCTAGGCTGCCGCTCGCCCCCCTTTCGCAAGTGATGCGCGCTCCAGGTATCATCCACGACCTGTGGAACCAGCAATCGACGCTCGCTTCCGAAGAGCTCGCCGAACATATTGCCTACCGAGCCTTCGGTGCTTTCAACGTCAAGGAAATGTCCGCATGACGCGCTATCTGGTCACCGGTGCAGCAGGATTTCTTGGTTTCCATCTGGTACGGGCGCTCGCCGGACGTGACGATGCCGAAATTATTGCCGTCGATTCATTTGTCCGTGGCGAACGTGACGCCCATTTCGAACAACTGGTCGCCCGTCCGAACGTCAGGTTTATCGAGGCTGATTTATCTGCAGCCGATCAGGTAGACCGACTCCCGGACGATGTGGACACTGTTTTTCACCTTGCCGCACTGAACGGCACGCAAAATTTCTATGAACGGCCGCTCGATGTCATTCGTTGTTGCACCCTGCCGACAATGTTGCTCGCAGAAAAATACGGTCAGTCCGGTGTACGGCGTTTTTTATACGCCGGTACCAGCGAATCCTACGCGTCGACGGTCACTCGCTTCGACTGGCCAGTTCCTACTGCGGAAGACGTTCCCTTATCGATCGACGATGTGACCAATCCGCGCTGGTCGTACGCGATTTCAAAAATGCACGGCGAGGTAGTGACTGCACAGGCCGGCCGTGTCCATGCCATGCCCTTTTCGATCATCCGCTATCATAATGCCTATGGCCCGCGGATGGGCGACAAGCATGTTGTGCCGGATTTCTACGCCCGTATGAGGGAAGGACGATACGAACTCTTCGGTTATGAAGACACCCGATCGTTCCTGTACGTCGATGATGCCGTGCGCGCGACGATCATGGTGGCGGAGGCGGAAGCCTGTGCCAATGAGATCGTAAATATCGGCGGTACCCGAGAGATCACGATGCTTGAACTGGGAAAGGCCATGATGGCCGGGCGCAATATCTCGGATGAAATTATCCTGCATGACTCGCCCGCAGGAAGCGTAAAGCGTCGAGCACCAAAGGTCGACAAGCTGATGGCGCTCACGGGATTCCAAGAACGGGTTTCGCTTGATCGTGGGTTATCGGCGACTGCGCAATTCTATCTAGATGACGAATTGATTGGTTCGCTCGACGCGTGACCGGATAGAGTATCGCAAACATGGCCCCGAAATTGGCAGCCTTGCCGAGCCTTTGGATATTCTGTGACGCACCCCGCTATCACCTGATAATGCAATCATTGCTTCCAGCAGCCTCGACCCAGGCTCATTGCGCAGCGTGTGAAAGAGATATGATGAAAACCGCACTACCCCTGATCATGGCGTTGATCCTGTCCGCATGCGCCAGCTCCGATGGCAGTGTCGAGAAGGTCACCCAACCGAAGAATGCGACGAGCCTCATGTTGACGGATGCGGATACCGCTGCGGTTGCCGAGTGCATGGCCCGTCTTTTGAAGACGACCGCGGTGCAGGAAACGGATGGCTATTCGATTACCCCATCCACAGAAGGCAAGACGACCTATCACGTAGTCGCCTTCACCGATCCGTTGAACCGGTATCGCACCCGCATCGATATGTTTGGGCAAAATATGAATGTGTCGGGCCCGCCAGCATCCATATGCCTACATCCCGAGCACACTACGCCGGTTGATTAATGTATCATCAGACATACTTAATCATTGAAGAATACGGCGTTGCAACCTGTTCATAACGCAGCTTATGACGAGGCTAACCGAGAAAGAATATATTTGACGCAGCAAGTATGAAGGTAAGGTTAAAGGATCAGCCTCATTATCTTCTAGACAAATTCTGTCTTGCATCGTAGCAAACCCCGTAAATACCGGGGGGTTCTACATGATCGGGAAGATGGCGTCGGCGCAGCGGGTGCGGGTGCGTGCTTTGCAGACCAGTGGAATGGCGCTGTCGATGGTGGTGGGAACGCCGGCCTTTGCGCAATGCGCACCCGATCCGACCCAAACCGACGCCACCACAACCTGCACCGGCACGGTCACCAGCGGTCTCAAGGTGGCCACCTACGGCACTACCGTCCTCGTTCCCGTCGGCGCGGTGGTGCAGGGCGGCATCGCGGTGGCGCTGCCGTCGACCACCTCCGGCTCGGCGGTTAACGTAAAGGTCGGCGGGCGGGTCGACGGCAATGCGCAACCGGGCATCAGCCTACTGTGGCAGGCCCCCGTAACCGGCTATGGCTATACGACCGCCAATCTCGCACTGACGGTCGCGCAGGACGGTACCGTCACTGGTCGCAACGCCGTCGTCGTCGGCCAGTCCGGATCGGGCTATGGCTATGCCTATGCGACGATAGACAACAGCGGCACGCTGACCGGGACGAGCAGCATCGCATTGCTGTCGACCGCGCCCGGCTATGCGGTCTTCTCCGCAATCACCAATCGCGCGACCGGCTTGATCGGCGCGATCAGCGCACCGGTGAGAACGCTCACCAATGCCGGCACGATCGATGGCGGCACGCGCAGCGCGGTCGACTGGGGCAATGGCGCCGTCTCCTATGCCACGGTCAGCAACAGCGGCACGATCACCGCTGCGAGCAGTGCCGCAACGCTCGCCAATCTGCGGACGAGCGACGCTTTGTCCAACACGGGCCTGATCGAGAATAGCGGCACAGGTGCGGCGATCAGCGGCGACACGCTGTCGATCGCCAATGCCGCGACCGGCCGCATCATCACCGCAGGCACGACGGCGATCAGCGCCACGACCTATCTGAACCTCACCAATGCCGGCACGATCACCGGCAACGTCGTCATTGCCGCAAACTCCAACTACGCGGGTAGCAGCACGATCGATTCGAGTGCCGGCACGATCAACGGTGCGGTGACCTTCGGGGCCGGCAACGATACGCTTGTCGCGGGCTGGAACGGGTCGCGGCTGGTCACCGGGATCACCGGCGCAATCGACGGAGGAACGGGTACCGATACGGTCCGCCTCCGCCTGACAAGCGATACGACGCTGTCGGCGGCCATTCCCCTGCCGACCAATTTCGAGCAGTTGGGCCTTGCCCCCGATGCCAAGACGACGGCCACGCTGGCGGACGGCTTTGCCGTTCCCGGCATCCTGGCGGTCAACGGCAGCGGTACGGTGATCAACCGCACCGGCCTGTCGGGGACGGCGCAGGCCGTGCTCGTCGGTTCGGATTTCTCGTCATCGGATTATTCGACCTTCGTCAACGCCGGATCTATCCGCACGACCGCGGGCGTCACCGGCATTGCAGCGGTTGCCATCGGATCCTACGTCACCCGGTTCGAGAACAGCGGCACGATCACCGCGACCGGCGACGGCGTGTCGTCGAGGACGCAGGGCAGCTTCGTCAACACCGCCAGCGGCACGATCATTGCGACGGGGACCGCAGTGTCGCTGTCCGGGCCGGACTTCACCAACGCCGGGACGATCCGCTCGACCGGCGGCACCGGCGTGATCCTGTCGGGCTCGTCGGGATCGAACTGGACCAACAGCGGCCGGATCGAGGGCGCGACCGCCGGTGCGCGGATATCGTCGACCTTGGTCAACACCGGCACGATCAGTTCGACAGGCACCGGCGTGCTGGTCGATTATTATGGCGTGCTCGACAATCGTGCCGGCGGGACGATCGACGGCGGGGTCGCGAGCGCCTCGACGTCGCTGTTCAACGCCACGATCGCCAATGCCGGTACGATCAACGGCAACGTCCGGCTGACCGGCTCGTCGTCCAACGGCAGCTACAATGCCAACCGCTTCTTCGCGCTGGCGGGCGGCGTGGTGAACGGCGATCTGACACTCGGCGGCAGCGATATGCTGGTCGCGGAACTCGCCGGCAGCAGCGGCGGCCGGATCACCGGCATCACCGGCACGGTGACCGGGGCGAATTCGCTATTGCGCTATCGCGTCCGTGCCGACACCACGACGACGCTGGCAATGCCGTCCGGCTTCGCCGGTATCGGCTACGACCTGTACGATGGCGTGACGCTGACCCTGACGGGTGCCGCCACCCAGTCACCCGCCGCTCTCTACACCGCGCCGCTGAGCCTTGGCGGACGTGGCACCGTCGATCTCGACGCCGTCATCACCACGAGCAGCCAGCCGGCGATCCAGGTAACGTCCCTCGCCATCGCACCGGGCGAGACCACGCCGACCACCCAGGGCCTGACCATCACCAGCCGTGGCGCGCTGACGCTCGATCACCCCGACACCGGCTCCTATCCGTATGCTGCGGTAGCGCTGGGCAGCAATGACAGTTTCACCAACGCGGGCACGATCACCGTTCGCGATCGGTCAAGCACGATCTACAGCCGCATTGCGGCGATCGGGGGCGGCAAGAGCATCACCAACAGCGGCACGATCACGCTCGATGCTGCAACCGGCGTGTCGGGTGCGGACAGCGTCACCAACACCGGATCGATCCTCCAGGCCGCCAGCGGCGCGCCCGCGACGGGCGTGACCAATGCCACGACCCTGACCAACAGCGGCACGATCGACGTCGCCGGCAATGCGGTGCAGATCGGGTATTATAGCACCAAGATCATCAATTCCGGCCGCCTTGCGAGCTCGGCGACCGCCGCGATCGGCCTGTCCGACTATAGCTCCTACGGCACCACCGTCACCAACCTCGCCGGCGGGACCATCGTCGGCGGTGCGGGCCAGGCGATCCAGTTGGCGGGCGGCACGATCGACAATGCCGGCACGATCACTGGCTCGGTTGATCTCGGCTATGCGTCTGGCGGCGGGCGGGCCTATGCGTCCGCCGTCTATATCGCGCGCGGCGGCACGATCGCCGGCGACCTGCGCTTCGGTCGCAGCGACGATCTGTTCGTCGCCATGGAGGACATTGCCGGGGTCAGCGGCACGATCGATGGCGGCGATGGCAACGACATCTATATCCACGCTCGCTCGACCAGTGGCAGCGTGGCGATCGGCGCACTGACCGCGATCAACTTCGAGCATGAAGGCGTGCGCGCGCTCGGTGCCGACACCGTCGTGACGATCGGTGCCGCGGCGCCGTTCGCCGACTATCTGCGGATCTCGGGCGACGGCGCGATCGTCAACGGCGCGACGCTGACCGGTGCGGTCCTCACCGGTACGGATTATTATACCCAGGATCCCAGCTACAGCGATGCGACGCTCGCCGCCTTCACCAACGCCGGCACGATCGGCGGCGGGTTCTCCGGCACCGTCGGCCGCTTCATCAACACCGGCACGCTGGGTTCGGAGACGCTGACGGGACCAGCGCTGTCGCTTTATGCGACGCCGTCCTTCGTCAACAGCGGTACGATCACCAACGGTCCGGCGCGGAGCACGGTGTCCCTGTCCGGCTATCAAGCGACGACGATCGCCAACAGCGGCACGATCACGGGCGGCGGCCTTTATGCCTCGCTCCAGGCTTACCAGCCTTATGATCCCTATGCTCCGGTCGATACCGGATCGCCGCCCGCACCGCTGACGCTGGCGATCACCAACAGCGGCACGATCACCGGATATGATTACGGGGTTACCCTGTCGGCTTATACCTCTGCCAAGGATGGCGCCGCGACCGTCATGCTAGATAACAGCGGCACGATCGAGGCAAGCGCCTTGGGCGGCCACGCCGTGACGCTGAACGCTTTCGGCGATCTACCCAACCAACAGGCCGTCACGCTCACCAACAGCGGGACGATCCGTGCCAATGCGGGCGGTGTGGCAGCCGCAGCCGACATGATATTCGGTGGCAGCATTCCGGCCGTCGCGGTCCGCTACGCGACCGGCATCACCGACACGGCGAGGATCACCAACGCCAGCGGAGGCGTGATCGAGGCGACCGGTACGCTATCCACCGCGATCCTTGGTCGTGGTGGGCTCGACCTCGATAATGCCGGCACGATCCGCGGCGGGGCGGGCACGACCCTCGCCTCCTCCGACTCGCTCTCTATCTATCTCGGCACGCCCTATCTCGCCGGCGCGATCCAGACGCTCGGCAATGCCGACAACCGCATCGTCAACACCGGCACGATCACCGGCTCGATTGCGCTGGGCGGCGGCAACGACCGGATCGAGAATCGTGGCCGCATCGAGGGCGACGTCTTCCTCGGCGCCGGCAACGACACGTTCCTCCAACTCGCAAGCGCGACGCTGATCGGCACCGTCGATGGCGGCGCAGGCATCGACGGCCTGATCGTTGACGCGACCGGGGGCGGGACGGTCAACGCCGACCAGTTCGTCAATTTCGAGAGCCTCAGCCAGATCGGCCAAGGCAACGTCAGCTATCTCGGCAGCTTCAAGTTCGACACGATCGGCGTCAGCGGCGGCACGGTCACCGTCGAAGCAGGCCAGACGCTCGCCACCAGCGGCCCGATCGCGCTGACCGGCACAGATGCCGGCGAGACGGTGGTCAACAACGGCACGATCCTCGGTTCGGTCGCACTCGGCGGGGGCAATGACGCATTCGTCGAAGGCGCGGGCAGCCGCGTCACCGGCATCGTCGACGGCGGCAGCGGTGACGATCTCTATACCGTCGCGCTCGCCGGCGACCGCAGCGGCATCGGCGCGCGCACCGGCTTTGAACGGCTCGGCGTCACCGGTACGGGCACGTTGCGCCTGACGCTCGACCAGGATTTCACCAGCCTGGCGCTGATCGGCACCGGCATCGATCTCACGCTCGCCGGCCACGGTATCGGCAGCGCGAGCGGATCCGATGCCGCCGAGACGCTGCGCGTCGACGGCGACATCGCGACGGTGACGCTCGGTGGCGGCGACGACACGCTCGCGCTTGGCACCACCCGCGCGAGCGGCCGCTACGATGGCGGCGCCGGCAATGATACGCTGGCCTTCACCAATGCCGCGCCGGTGACGCTCGCCGGCATCGCGACCGGGTTCGAACAGGTGTCGCTGACCGGCGGGGCGCTGACCGTGACCGGCACGCTCGGCACGGCGGGTGCCCCCCTCGCCTTCGGTACCAGCGACCAGCAGCTCACCGTCGGCAACGGCGGCACGCTCGCCGGCGTCATCGACCTGGGGGCGGGCAACGACAGCTTCCGCCTTGCCGCGGGCGGCACACTCCTCGGCACCGTAGCCGGTGGCGCGGGCAGCGACAGCGCCACGATCGAGCTCGCCGGCGACCGGACGCTGACCAATGCGCTCACCGGTTTCGAGACGCTGACCACGGAAGGCTCCGGCACGCTGGCGCTCGCCGGCACCTATGCCTTCGACCGGGTGAGCGGCAGCGGCAACCTCGCCGTTTTGGCGGGCAGCACGCTGACCGCCGGCCAGATCCAGTTCGGCGGAGGAGACAATCGCCTGACCATCGCCGGCCGTTTCGCCGGTTCGGTGGATGGCGGCGCCGGTCGCGACACGATCGCCGTCTCGGGCGGCAGCGAGGCGGCACCGGTGGCGTTCGGCTCGGTCGCCAACGTCGAAGCGCTGACGATGAGCGGCGGCTTCGCCACCGTGTCGGGCACCGCCGCTTTCGGTGCTGTCGACATGTCGGGCGGTCGACTTGTCGGCCTGTCGGGATCGACGCTGTCGGCGACGCAGTTCCTGGTCCGTCAGGGCGCGACCTTCGGTTCGGCAGGGACGGTCAACGGCAACGTCACCGTCGCCGGCATCCTCAGCCCCGGCGCCTCGCCGGGGACGATGACGGTCAACGGCAATGTCGCGATCCAGAGCGGATCGCTGTCGCTGTTCGAGATCACGCCAACCGTGTCGGACAAGCTCGTCGTCAACGGCCAGGTCGCCATCGCACCCGGCGCGACGCTGCAGCTCGCCCCGAGCGGCACGCTGCGCCCCGGCACCTCCTACGATCTGATCACCGCGAGCGGCGGGATCACCGGCAGCTATACGACGATCCTCAAGCCGGATTCACTGTTCGGCTTCATCGTTCAGCGCGGGGACCGCATCCAGTTGCTCGGCCAGTTCCTGGACAATGCCGCCTTCGCACCGCAGGTCAGCCGCAGCATCGCTTATGCCAACAGCGCCCTGGTGGCACAGGGGCCGGGCAGCACACTGATTGCGGCACTGCCGTCGCTGCTGACCGCCAACGGCACGTCCAATCCGACGGCCTTTGCGCGGATCACGCCGGAGGCCTATGCTTCGGCGAGCCAGATCGGCGTCGATAATGCGCTGGCGCTGTCGGCCACTGCGCGCGGCCCCGGTTTCGCGACGGGCGGCGACGAGGTGCATCCCTATACCTTCGCGCAGATGCTGGGCGGCTGGCACCGGCTGGGGGCCGATGCCAAGGCGGGCACGGCATCGGCTCGCAGCCAGAGCTACGGCTTCCTCGGCGGCATCGGCATCGGCGATGCGACGTGGAGCGTCGGTGGATTCGCCGGCTATCTCAATGATCGCCAGCAGATCGACGCCTTGGCGGCGCGGACCAAGCTCGACGGCTTCGTCGCGGGCATCCATGGCCGCTATCTGACGCCGGGCGGGTTTGGGGCGACCGCTTCCATCCTGTATGACGGTGGAGAAGCGCATACCGCGCGCGTACTGCCCGGCGCGACGTCGGCCAATGCGCGCTACGATCTGCATAGCTGGGTCAGCGATCTGTCGGTGAGTTACGATCTCGGCCTATCGACCGAATGGACGCTGCGGCCGCGCGCCGGGCTCACTTTGGTCCGGACCACGCGTGAGGGGGTCGGCGAGGCCGGCGGCAGTGCCTTCGCGCTGACCGTCGCGCGCGATCGCCACGTCGCCGGCTTCGCCGATGCCGGCCTGTCCTTCGCACGCAGCGACAGCTCGGCAGCACAGTTACGGCCGTTCGTGTCGCTCGGTCTGCGCTACCAGATCAAGGGCAGTCGTACCGACGCGGTCGCCGGCTATGCCGATGGCGGGCTCGGCCTGACCGCACTGGGCGCGGCGCGGGCCGATCTGGTCGGCACCGCCGCAGCGGGCCTCGCCTATCGTCTGACGACGGGGCTCGATCTGTTCAGCTCGGTCGCCTCGCAGACCGGCCGCGACGATCACCAGGAAAGCGTGACCACCGGCGTCAGACTGCGCTTCTGACGCCCCGCCCATACGGCGAACGGTATCGCCAGACCATGAGGGGCAACGCTCAGCGTTGCCCATTTTTGTTCGGAAGGGGAAATCTCTTAGAGGTCCGCTACTCCCCAATGTGCCACTATGGCCGTGATCCACCTGCGAACGCGATAGTCGATATCGGTCGTCATCGGCGTGGCCCACTCCTATCCCGCGACCGATCACGCTCTCTATTCTCGTGGTCGAGCGAGAGCGTCTTTCGCATGATCTCCCCGGCCCGGTCGGGCGGAGCTGCCGGCAATGGTCGGTTCGCCTGCGCCAGGAGCGACCCGATCCGCTCTGACACCGGCGAGGTGGAGCGATCGCCGATCGGGCCATGCCCCGGACGATCGGGCCGCTCCACCGCTGCTCGCCGTGCGTTGATCCGGGCATTTGCAGCATCACTCCGGGCAAGCGCCGCAGCGATCGGATCAGAAGTATCAGCGCCGTTATCCAGTCCGGAACGATCGCGAGACGCGATACCACCTCTCCTGGCATCGATCCGGGCGTTTGCAGCCTGCGTTCGGGCGAGCGCCGCAGCGATCGGGTTGGTGCGGTTGCGTTCCGCAACATCCGCCCTCCTGGCGCTGATCCGGGCATTCGTCGCCTGTGTCCGAGCCAGCGCCGCAGCAATCGGGTCCCGTGTATCAACGCCCCGGCCGAGGGCTGGCGCAGACGCATTCGCATCACGATTGATCTGCATTGCCCGGACCGAATTCGGAACCGGTTTCGGCATCGCGACGACGAATTTGCTGAGGGTTTGCGCGGTGACCTGATCGACAAGCGAGCGCGACGCCGACAGCTCGTCGATCGATCGCTGGAACGTATCGCGGACGATCGCCTGACGCTTCGCCAGCACGGCCTCGACAGGGTCGCCGCGGTCCGTCTCGCGCAGCCTGCGCACGCGATCCGCACGGCTTTTGTCGATCTGCGGGACCGCGCCCTGCTCGCGGATCTTCCGCGCCGCGATCGGTTCATGCTTCGGATCGATGCCACGCGCGCGCGCCGGCGTCGCGTTCGCCTCGATGCCACGCTCGCGCAGTTTCTGCGCAAAGCGCTGGCGGTATCGGAACAGGTCATCGCGATCGGGATGGAAGCGGCGGCCGTCATGATCGCGCCGGGCGACGGTCAGATGCACGTGCGGATGATCGCGATCGACGTGCAGCGCCGCGACCCAGGAGCGGTTGGCGAACTCCTCGCGTGCGAACGCCAGCGCCGCCTCTTTCAGCCGCTCGGGATCGGTGTTCGCCGGCATCGAAAGGATCATCGACAGCGATGTGGCGCCCTGCCGGCGTGCCTCGTCGCCGGTCTCCCATTGCTGCCAGTCGCGCGCCAGCTCCTGCATGTCGCGTCCCTCGCGCAGCACCTCGCCCTCGCTCGTATGAAGGTCGACCTGCTTCTCCGGATCATGCCCGAGCCGGCTGATATAGGTCATGTTGGCCAGCACGTGACCGCTGCCATGCTGACGCCCAGTCACGCGCACCATGACCTCGGGAACGCCGCGCGCGGTGCGCTCCATCGTCATGATCGCCCGGTTGCTGATCGCAGTATGCGACCCACCGCCGAACGCCTTCCTGACCTGCGGGCTTGGTCGATACGCCCCGCCCGTCGCGGCCGGTTTCGCTGCCGGTCGGGCGAGCATCGAGGCGATAGCGACGGCCAGCATCGTGCCGTCATCCTTGCGACGCGCACCCTTCCCGCCCCCCGGACGCGACGCACGTTTCCCGGGCGGCGCGAACACGCCCGCTATCGAGTCCAGCGTCCCCGCCGAGAGGTGGAAACTCATTCCGCCTCCCTCTCCGGCGCACCGGTCCAGTAGGCGACCTCGCCGCTGACATAGCTGCTCAACGTCCGGCGCACGTCGAACAGCAGCGCCTTCAAATCGGCGCACGTGTCGATGAATGGCGTCGCGATGCGCGCGATTTCCAACGTGCTGCCGGGCAGGTTCGCCGCGTTCATCGCGTGGACCGCCTGGTTGATGTTGCGCCCGATCGCGAGGACCTGTTTGCGCAGCTTGCCGATCTCGGATTGCGTGGCGGGGGCGAGCCGCAACACCCCTGCCCTGTCCCAGAGCTGCCAGCGAATGGCGCGCTTGAGCCATTCGTTTCGGCTTAGCCCGAGCGGCGCACCGGCCGCATCGATCGCCTCGATCTCGCGGCGGTGCAGGCGCAGCGTGACCCGGACGGCATCGTCCGGGTGACCGCGCCTTGCAACCGGCACCAGCGGAAGATCCTCGCCACCTTCGGCAAGAACGAGACGCGTCAGCGTGTGGGACATCCACGCCGAACGGCTCTGGCCGTTGGCGGTAGCGAGGCGGTCGATCTCGGCCGCAACGTCATCAGATACCCGAGCAGTCACGATCAATGATCCAGCCCCGTGCAGCGGCGCCATCGTACCGGTGTATACAACGGTGCCAGATGGCATATCCTGCCATAGCTCCGATCCTATAATTTATACATTGACCCTTTATCTTTTACAAGCTCGACGAGTCCGATCAACGTGGAGCGAGGGGTTTGCCTGCAGTGTGACAGACAGGGCATTTTTAAGCGCGTATCCCAGTCGATCTGGCGCGCGGGAAGCCCCTTGAGATCTACACTGCTCTAGAATGATCTGGGCTTGCGCTTCGGGTCGTTGGGCATGGATTTCGATCCGAGCTAAGCATCATCGCTCGCGCCATGTCGGACCGGTCATTGGCGCATTACAAAGAGGCTGAGTCTGCAAAGCCGGCGATCTGGCGGCGCTCAAACGCTGTTGCGAAGCCTTCAATGCTCAGCTTCCCGTTAGCGAAGGCTGATGCCACGTCGATCGCTATGGCTACGTAAGCGCCGACGCGATGTATCAGACCATCTTCCGCTGGGATGGACCATTCTGAAGATGACCAAGCATCGACAGCGTGCACGGAGATCAGCATCCTCGCGTGCTGGTCAGCCTCCGGCGCCGCCTCAATCCCCGATCGGGCTCTCACCGTGCTTGCGCAGCACGTCGTTGAACGCCTCGGCCATCAGCGCCTGCAGGCTGCGGCCCTGCCGCCGCGCCAGGGTATGCATCGCGAACGACATCTCGGGGCTGAAGAAGCCGGCGATCTGCTTGCGGCCCTGGCGGCTTGCCGGCCCCTGCCCTGCCGCGCCGACGGGCGGCGGGGGAGCGGCGACCGGTGCCGGCGCCGCGACGGTGGCAGGCGGCGCGCTGACGGTGCGCAGATTCGCGAAACTCGGCTTGCGGCTCATGCAGGTACCTTCTTGCGGGTCTTGATCTTAGCAACCGGCATGCCGACCTGTCGACATGTCCACGCGTAGAGCTGTCGAATATCCTCGGCAGCCTTGCCGTCAGGCTCATATTCCATGACGGTGCGCCCCTCCCCGCTCGCGTGGCGATAGGCGGCGCGGTCGGGGATCTGCACCGGGCAAGGCGGCGTGCCGAAGCCTTCGACCAGTTCGCCCGCCTCCTGGTAGACGCGCGGCGCATTGGGGGCGCCGGCGGTGAAGACGACATAGGCGGGCTTGCGCAGCAGCTGCACCAGCTTGGCGGTGGTCTGGATCGCCGACAGGTCGAAGGCGCTCGGCCGGCATGGGATCAGCACGAGATCGGCGACCTCGACCGCGGCGCGGGCGGCGCTGTCGGCATGGGGCGGCGTATCGATGACGATCAGCTCGGCCCCCTGCCCGCGCGCTGCCTCGACCTTGGCGGCGAGCCGTGGCGGCGGGCTGTCGATCACCTCGGGCGGCGCCTCCCCACGCCAGGCCGCCCATTGGCTGGCGGTCGCCTGCGGGTCGGTATCGATGATGAGCGCGACGCGGCCGGCATCCTGCGCGGCCGCGGCGAGGTGGAGCGCGAGCGTCGTCTTGCCCGCGCCGCCCTTCTGACTGATGATCGCGATGGTCGCCATGTCGTCCTCCCTACATGTCTACATGCCGACGTGGCAAGTCCTCGACGTATAGACATATAGACGCGTCGAGCCCCCTGCCCGACCGGACGATCAGCGGAATCGACGAGCACGATACGGCCGTCGATCCGTCGACACCTCGACAGATCGACGCACGCTGCCAAAGGTGAGGATTACCGCCCTGAACCGCTTGCTCCTTCTAGGGAGCATGTGACGGCGTAGCCGGCACTCCGGTCTTTTCGTCTTATCGTCGGGTCGTTTTGGTTCGTCGTTTGTCCTTCCTCGTCGTCAGACGGCTGTGTTGGCCGTCTAGGCCAACCCTCTTGTTCTCATTCAAATGGAATCCATGAGCGGTTGCGGATGTTTTTGAGACTCGCACGCTGACGCCATATCCCGATCGATCGCCGCGCCGAGCGAGGCGAGCACCTTGCCCAGCATGCCGCCGACGCTGGCCGTGGCGCGCTCCCGGCAGGACAGGCTGGCCAGCATCCTCTCATGTGCCTCCGCCTCGACCGCGCGATGCTGCTCGTGATCGACCGGCAGCGGCGCCGGACGCATCCAGCGCGGCAGATAGGCGAGCACCCGCGCCGGCAGCAGCGGGCGATAGGCGTTGGAGGTCTGGCGATAGCGCGGCCCCTCCCCTTCCACCCGCTTGAACCGGCGCTGGCGGACGAGGAAGCCGCAGCGTTCGAGCGCGTGCAGCGCGCGGGCGACGGTCGCCCGGCCGAGCGCGGTCGCCTCGGCGAGCCAGTCATAGCTCGGATAGACGCGGCCCTGGTTGAGCCGGGCGAGCGTGCACAATTCCTCGAACACGCGCACCGCGGCCGCGGTCAGCCCGGCGATGCTGCGCTCGGTGGCGCTCAGCGTGCGGGTACCGGCGCGTTCCTCGCGGCGCAGGCGCCGACCGGCGTCGAGCGTGCGGCGGCAGGCGCGCAGCAGCCGGTCGGTCTCGCCGGGGGCGGGCGTCGCGAAGAACAGCTCCTCGAACGTCCCCGCCTCGATACTGTCGCGCAGCACCGGCGCACCGGTGCGGTGGGGTGCGCGAGTACGTGCCGGGGCCCGCGATCCAGCACGCAGCCCGTCGCCCGCCCGCGCGAGCACGCGGGCGCTCGCCTCCCCGAGGGTAAACGCCGTCATCTTCCATCCCCTTGCGGGGCCGGGACCGAGGACAAAAAAGACCGTGGCGCGAAACGCGCATCCTTGAACCGGAACGGGTTCGGAGCTATTCGGGAGACGTGAGCTGTTGAAAAGTCACCGATCGACGTTTGGCGACGCCGGTCTCTCGAATATTTCCTTGGGATGCCCGGCCTTCGTGCCGGGCTTTCCTTTATGTGGTCACGGCCACTCCATGAACATCGCCGCGGTCGACATGACCGCGCGTCATTCTTGTTGCAGCAATGATCCAACAGCGGAAGCGCTTACGATTCGTGCTTTCGAGTATTTAACCTGAAAAAAGTTCGTGCTTTCGAGTAGAATAGGCGTTTCTATTCGTGCTTTCGAGTAACAATGGCGCGCTGCCATTCGTGCTTTCGAGTAGGAATGCACCGCATTCATTCGTGCTTTCGAGTAACAATTCGCAGCCGCCGGCGAATCACCCGGCCGGATTGGTTCCCTCTGCCGCGGCCGATTCGACGATGGTGCGATGCTCGCTCAGCACCGCCTGCCCCGGCTGCGGCCGCGGCGTGATCACCACCCGGTTCTGCGGCGCCTTACGGCCACGACGCGGGGCGGCGCCCTCCTCCTCGGCCGCCTCGCTCTCGACCAGTTCGAGATGGTAATCGGGGATGCCGTCGGTCGCGACGATCTGCTTGAGCGCCGCCTTGAAGTTCGACAGCGGGTTCTGATAGCCGATCTGCAGGCGGAAGGTGGCGAGATCGAGGTCGAGCCCGCCCTCCTCGCAGGTCGAGCGCGCCACCTCGTAGATGCGCCGCTCGATCGGCCCGAGCTGGAAGTAAGCGGCGGCATAATCGAGCACGTGGCGATCGAGCAGGATCGCGCGGAACAGCCAGTCGCACAGCCGCACCTTGACCGCCTTCAGCCGCCGCTCCCCACTTTTCGTCTTGGAATAATGGAGTTTTGCTTCGGAAAGCCATGAGAAGAAGCCCTCCTCCCCCTCCCCGCCCGCTTCGATATTGGTCTTGATCTGCGTGCCCTGCAGCCGTTCCAGCGCCTCCGACAGCCGGCCGTAGGAGCGCGCGCTGTGGTTGGAGCCGGTGACCGAGAACAGATCGTGCGCGGTGAAGATGAAATCCTGCTCGACATGCTCGCCCGCCTCGAGCTTCGCCGCCATCAGGCTGGCGATATAGAGGACGATCTCCTTGTCGTAGATCGTCGCGACGCCGCTCGCCGAGGGGCGCACCTCGATCGACACGGTGGCGTGATCGTAGGTCAGCGGCTTCATCCAGGCGTTCTTGGACAGCGCGAAGAAGGGAAAGGCCATCAGCGACCGCTCGCCGCGGATCTCGCCGTGCAGCGGGCTGTCGAGCGTGAACAGGTCGCGGTGCGGCACGGTACCGGCGCTGGCGGACGGGCGGGTCGGGGCAGGGGAACGGGCCATGTTCATTTCCTACTCGAAAGCACGAACTTTTGGCACCCCACACGGGATTCCCGAGGGAAAATGGGCTTGGACGCCGCCCCATTCGTGCTTTCGAGTAGGAAATGGCGCGCGAGCGGCGGGTCTCGCCGGCCCATGGCGGGCTCCGGCAGGCGCGGACGCCGCGCCCGGCATCCGCCGTACGACAAGTCGGATTGTCGACATGTCTATGCCTCGACCCGATGGTGCCAAGTCGTTCGAATCCCTGCAGTGCCAGACGCGACGAGGTCGATCTGTCGACATGTCGATAGCTCGACAGGATGGAACGGGCGCGTGCGGCGCCCTTGACCGGTAGCGGGGCGATGATACCGTCCGCGACGTCGATCAGGGAGAGACCGGGCTGGCCCCGGCGCCGAAGGAGCAACCGCCCCGGAAACTCTCAGGCAGAAGGACCGATCGACGACGACATCTGGAGAGTGGCGCCAGCCGGTGCCCGCCGACGGGATAATGATCTCAGGCGCAAGGGACAGATGGGGCATGCAGGCCGGCAGCGACCGGCGGAAGGACCGCATGCACACCGATCCCGTCACCGCGCCGCTCGACCGCAACCTCGATCGCCCGATCAGCGTCGCCGAATTGTTCACGATCGGCATCGGCCCGTCGAGCTCGCATACCGTCGGCCCGATGCGCGCCGCCTTCGACTTCGGGCAGCGCGCGCTCGGACAGGGCGCCGGGCAGGGGGCAAGGCAGGGGATAGGGCAGGGGGCTCCGGTCGGCGTCACCTGTAATCTCTACGGCAGCCTCGCGCTCACCGGGCGCGGCCACGCCACCGACACCGCGACGATCCTCGGCCTCGGCGGCTGGGAGCCCGAGCGGCTCGATCCCGATGCCGCGCCGGCGATCCTCGCCGATATCCGCGACAACCGGCGGCTGACGCTCGCCGGCCGCCACGCCATCGTCTTCGCGCCCGACGACGTCGTCTTCCACCCGCGCGACTTCCTGCCCGAACATCCCAACGGCATGACCTTCACCGCCCGCTATGCTGATGGCGCGACCTATGCCGAGACCTATTTCTCGATCGGGGGCGGCGCGATCCTGCGCAAGGGCGAACGGCTCGCCGCGGGCAATGTCGCGGTGCGCCACCCGTTCGGCTCGGGCGCCGATCTGCTCGTGCTCGGCGATGCCACCGGCCTGTCGATCGCCGAGCTCGTTCGCGCCAATGAGGAGGCGTGGCGCAGCCCCGCGGAGACCGACGCCTTCCTCGACGCGGTCCGCGCCGCGATGAGCGCGTGCATCGACCGCGGCATCGCGCAGGAGGGCATATTGCCCGGCGGCCTCAAGGTGCGGCGCCGCGCTCGCGTGATCCAGCAGGGCCTCACCGGCGACGCGCCCGGCCGCAACCCCGCCGAGGTGTTCGAATGGGTCAGCCTGTGGGCGCTCGCGGTCAACGAGGAGAATGCCGCCGGTGGCCGGGTGGTCACCGCGCCGACCAACGGCGCGGCCGGCGTGCTGCCCGCGGTGCTGCGCTTCTACGAGACGCTGATCGAGGGCGCCGACGACGAGGGCGCGCGCCGCTTCCTGCTCACCGCCGCGGCGATCGGCATGCTCTACAAGAAACGCGCGTCGATCTCGGCCGCGGAGATGGGGTGCCAGGGGGAGGTCGGGGTCGCCTGTTCGATGGCAGCGGGGGCGCTTGCCGCAGTGCTCGGCGGCAGCAACCGCCAGATCGAGAATGCCGCGGAGATCGGCATGGAGCACAATCTCGGCCTCACCTGCGACCCGATCGGCGGCCTGGTGCAGATCCCGTGCATCGAGCGCAACACGATGGGCGCGGTGAAGGCGATCAACGCCGCCTATCTCGCGCTGCGCGGCGACGGCAGCCACGTCGTCAGCCTCGACGCGGTGATCGAGACGATGCGCCAGACCGGCGAGGACATGCGCTCGAAATACAAGGAGACGAGCCTCGGCGGGCTGGCGGTCAACGTGGTGGAATGTTGACGTGTCGGGGTGTTGGGGTGTCGGCGTGTCGACAGCCCTATATTCAAGCGTGGCACGACTTGAGCAGAATGCACATCGACAAACCTAATCGTCGATTCCTATGCAATCCGACATGTCGACACGGCGACATGTCGTAGCCTAGATATGCCTGTTAACCCTTTGCAGCTAGGCACAAGCCATGCGTATTCTCGTCACCGGGGGAGCCGGCTTCATCGGCTCGGCGTTGGTCCGCCACCTGATCTGCAACACCGGGCACGAGGTGCTGAACCTCGATGCGCTGACCTATGCCGGTACGCTGACCGCCCTCGCGCCGATCGCCGACGATCCCCGCTATCGTTTCGTCCATGCCGACGTGTGCGATGCGGCGGCGGTCCGCACCGCGATCCACGACTTCCGCCCGGACGTGATCACCCATCTGGCCGCCGAGAGCCATGTCGACCGATCGATCGATGGCCCTGGCGCCTTCATACAAACCAACGTCGTCGGCACCTTCACGATGCTTACCGCCGCGCGTGCCTATTGGCAGGACCTGTCACAAACCGAGCGCGCGGCGTTCCGCTTTCATCACATTTCGACCGACGAGGTGTTCGGTTCGTTGGGGCCTAGCGGCGCATTCACCGAAGAGACGCCCTATGACCCGCGCTCGCCCTATTCGGCGTCAAAGGCGGCATCCGATCATCTGGTCAGTGCCTGGGGCCATACGTATGACCTGCCGGTGCTCGTCACCAATTGCTCGAACAACTACGGCCCCTATCATTTTCCCGAAAAGATGATCCCGTTGATGATCGTCAAGGCCTTGGCGGGAGAGACCTTGCCCGTCTACGGGCGCGGCGAGAATGTGCGCGACTGGCTGTTCGTCGAGGATCACGTCCGCGCATTGCAAGCGGTGTTCGAACGTGGCGTCCCGGGGCGCCGCTACAATATCGGCGGCAGCGCCGAGCGACGGAATATCGACGTGGTCGAAACACTCTGTGCGACGCTTGATCGACTGCGGCCGCGCGAGAAGGGGGGCTCCTACGCCGAACAGATCGGCTTCGTCGCCGATCGTCCGGGTCACGATCAGCGCTATGCGATCGACGCTACCCGCATCCACGCTGAACTGGGCTGGGTGCCACAGGAGAGTTTCGAAAGCGGCCTGGAGAAGACGATCCGCTGGTATCTCGACAACGCAGCTTGGTGGCAGCCACTGGTCGATAGGCAAGCGGCAGACGTGCGACGCGGGCTGAATGGACAAATGGAGCGTTCGGCATGAAGGGCATCATTCTCGCCGGCGGCACCGGCACGCGGCTCCATCCCGCAACGTTGGTCGTCAACAAGCAGTTGCTGCCGGTCTACGACAAGCCAATGATCTATTACCCGCTATCTGCGCTGATGCTCGCGGGCATCCGCGAGATCTTGATCATCTCGAGTCCCGAATATCTATCGCATTATCGAACACTGTTCGGTAATGGGTCTCGGCTTGGCCTACAGATTGCCTATGCCGAGCAGCAACGTCCCGAAGGCCTGCCCCAGGCGTTTACCATTGGCCGCGAGTGGATTGCAGGCAAGCCGGTTACACTGATTCTTGGCGACAATATCTTCTTCGGCAATGGTTTGGGACCAATGCTGCGGCGGGCGGTCGCCCGTGCGGAGGCAGGCAAGGGCGGTGCGACGATCTTTTCGTATCGGGTGGAGGATCCCCAACGCTACGGCGTCATCGCCTTCGACGCGGACGGTCGCGCTGTTTCCATCGAGGAGAAGCCGGAACGCCCGCGCTCCAACCATGCGATCACCGGGCTTTACGTCTTTGATGCCCAAGTTTGCGATCATACCGTCGGCCTAACCCCTTCACCACGCGGGGAGCTGGAAATCACCGATCTGGCGCGTCGCTATATGGAGGCCGGCACGCTCCATGTCGAACCGATGGGCAGAGGCTTCGCCTGGCTCGACACCGGCACCCACGACAGCCTGCTGGAGGCGGCCGAATTCGTCCGCACCATTCAGCATCGCCAAGGCATCCAGATCGCCTGCTTGGAGGAGATCGCTTTCCTGCAAGGATTCATCACGGCCGAGGCAGCCGCGGAACAGGGCAGGGCGCTTGCCAAAACAGCCTATGGTCGCGCGATCCTGACGGCGATCGAAGAGGAAGCGTACGCGCCGCTACCGTTTGGCGAACGCCGCGCCGATGACAGACGCAGAGGCTAAGCCGGAAAACACATGATCGACAGGCCGACATGTCTACACGTCGGCCTGTCGATCATCTTACTTGGCGAGCAGACCCTCGGCGAAGCTGCGCACGCTCGGACCGATGTCAGCGCGGGCGAGGGCGAGGGCGAGATTGGCCTGGATATAGCCCGCCTTGTCGCCGCAATCGTAGCGCTCGCCGTCGAAGGTGAAGCCGTGGAACGGCTGCTGGCCGATCAGCTGCGCCATCGCGTCGGTGAGCTGGATCTCGCCGCCCGCACCCTTTTCCTGGCTCTCGAGGATGCGCATCACCTCGGGCTGGAGGATGTAGCGGCCGGGGATCATCAGATTGGACGGCGCGCTGCCCTGCTTGGGCTTCTCGACCAGCGCCTTCACCTCGGTGAGGCGGCCATCGATCGCGCCGGGCGAGATGATGCCGTATTTGTCGGTCTCGCTGTCGGCGACCTCGAGCGCACCGACGATATTGCCGCCGACCTGATTATAGGCCTCGACCATCTGCGCGATGAAGCCGGGCTTGCCGACCATCAGCTCGTCGGGGAGCAGCACCGCGAACGGCTCGTCGCCGACGATCTCGCGCGCGCACCATACTGCATGGCCGAGGCCGAGCGGCTCCTGCTGGCGGACGTAGACCGGCGAGCCCGGCTTCTGGCGGATGCCCTCGATGACGCTGAGCGACTTGCCGCGCGCGCGCATCGTGTCCTCGAGCTCGTAGGAAATGTCGAAATGGTCCTCGAGCGCGCCCTTGCCGCGGCCGGTGACGAAGATGATCTGCTCTATCCCCGCCTCGAGCGCTTCCTCGACCGCATATTGGATCAGCGGCTTGTCGACGACGGTCAGCATCTCCTTGGGCATCGCCTTGGTCGCGGGAAGGAACCGCGTGCCGAGCCCGGCTACCGGAAACACCGCTTTGCGTACGCGCTTGATCGTCATGACTGGTCCCATCGATTGCTGTGGAGGCGGTCGAGACCACCCGTCGCCCGGGGGTCTAGAATGTTATGAAGACAGAAGAAATACAGTCATCCACCCATTCGTACCGGATCGGTCGCGACCCGGCGCCGGCGGGATGCCGGTTCAGCGCAGCCGGCCGGCGGCATCGTGCGCGAGCAGGCCGCGGACCTCCTCGGCATAGGCCGGGCGACGCATCCATTGATGGCGGATATGGTCGAAGGTGCGGCGGAACGCCCTGGGCGTCGGCGTCCGGAAGGGCAAGGTCAGCAGCGCCAAAACGCGCCAGGCAAGTCCCCAGCGGCCGACCCTTTGTCCCGCAGCGGTCACGCCCGAGGTAGCGACCAGGCTCGGCCAGGGCATCGTGAAATGGCCCAGCGCCGCGTCGATATCCGATTCATAGCCGCGGTTGATGAAGCCGTTCGCCTCCTTCAGCGCGCCGACCGGGCGGGTGTGGCGGATCGGGATGGCGTCGACGATCGCGAAGCGCCGGTCCTCGGGCGGCAGCGCGCTGCCCCAGACCAGGTCGATGCCGCTTTCCCAGCCGTAGTCGAACAGCGGCGCGACCTCACGCAGCGCGCGCGCGGCGAAAAAGGGCGCCATCATCTCGATGTAATTCACCTCGCGGAAGGTGAAGGACGGATTGCGCGCGGTGCCGGCATAGGTGAAATAGCTGTCCCAGGTCAGGCTCGGCTGGAAGATCGTGAACCCTTCCGCCGCGCCGAGCGCGAACAGCCGGCTGAGACTGTCGGCATCGGTGTCGATGTCGTCGTCGATCAGCGCGACATAGTCATATTGGGCGATGAAATCGCTGTTGTCGGACAGCGTCGCACGCCAGCCCTGGACCTTGGTGCCGGGGATGAAGCGGTGGAACGTGCCCGCCGCGTCGAGCGGGCGGCTGTTGGGATCGAAGGAGGCGACGAGCAGATCGAAGTCGCGCGCGGAAGCCGGCGCGAGCCAGCGCTCGTGCAGACTTTTCGGTCCCGCCCGCGTGATGACCAGATTTTTCGAATGTGCCGGGCCAAGCATCAATGGGCAGTCCTGGAATGCATGATGCTCCCGTGTCTCCGCAGGGCGTACGTCGCGGCAATTCCGCCGGGGTCGGGCGCTTTATCGGCGTCGGGTAGCGCATTTCATCGTATCAATCCAGCATCCTGACGCATGCCAACCGTCCCACTTAAGCATTCCGGCGGGACGATGGCCGCATTGCCACACTGCACGGCGAATTGTGTGATATGATTGCTGAACAGTCGCGTCTTCGCCATGGCCGCATCGTCTTGCCGGTGCGGCGATCAGACCGCGGCCTGCAATTCCAGCCGGCGGATATGATCCAGCAACTCAGGCTCGTTCCACAGCCGCCGTTCGAGATAGGATTTGGCGATCTGCTTGACTTTGTAGGCGGCGCGCCGGCGCAGATCTAGCGCCGCACAATATTCTCTGATCTCGGGGAACTCGCGGGCGATGGCGAGATAGGGCTTGTGCCACGACCGTCCCCACGGCGCATAAGCGCCCTGCCACGGGCGTGGATTAGACATGAAATGGACGATCGCCGGGGGCGCAATGGTGTCGATGCCGTAACCAAGTACGAACCCCGGGAAATTCCACCGGATCGAGGCGTAATCACGGCGCCCGTCGGTGACCCGGTTGATGATCGTCTGATCCTCGAAGTGCAGCGCGCTCGACGCTTCACCGATCTGCGCCAGCGCGTCGCGCGAGATTGCCGCCCAGCTCGCCCGGTTGACCCGGAACACGCCGCTGTTGACGTAATTCTCGCCAAATGCGGTGATCTCATCCTCGAAATCGCCGCGCAGCCGGGCGATGCCGCTGAGATAGATCATCGGGTCGCGCACCGCGCACAGCCCGCCGTCCTGCGGCTGGAAGTCGAGCAGCGGGGTCAGGTCGCCGACGACCTGCGTATCGCCGTCGAGATAGAGGATCTCCGCATAGTCGGCCGGCAGCAGCTGATCGAGGAACAGGCGTGCGTTCATGATGTGCAGATCGCCGAGGAAGGCCGGGTCCTCCCAGCGATACGCAATCCCCTTGGCGGCGCAGACATGCGCGATGCGGCGGCTTTCCTCACCCGGTTCGCGGGTCAGATCGTAGACGATGACGTCCCAATGCGCCGGCGAAAACTGCCGCGCCTGTATTGCGCTGACCAGCGATTGGAACAGATACCCCTGGTTCGCTATGTAGCAAATGCACGATCGCGGCGGGGAAGAATTGACAGTCACGTAAATTCCTTTGCGGCCACTCTGTGTGACGGACGACCGACCGCCGTCAATACGTTCGTGGAACCGATGTCCGTGCCGCGCCGCTGGTGACATTTTTCGCAGTCACTCAAGACGCTAGCCTCCTCCCTCAGTGCAACCGGCATAACGGATGTCGCGACCCGCGGTAAGGGAGGGAAGGGAACGACGTGGCTCATCGAGCCATCATATTGGCGTATTATTTTCCGCGGCCGGCGGGAGATAGCGGATAGGTCAATTCTCCTGTGCCAAAATCGGACGCGGGGCGCGATGGGTAGCGCCGGACCGCGGACTGGCTTAAAGAAAGTCTGACCGCTGCGTTAACCGTCGGATCGACTGGCGCGGTGGTGCGTAGACGCGCGGCGCACCGGACGGTGGCGCCGACCGCGACGACGATGCGGCGTATCGAGGTTGCCAGCCGGGCAAGAGACCCGGCGATGGCCCGCAAAGGGCCGGCACGCTGCTCCCCAACGATGGAAGGCAAAGGTGGCTATGATCCCATTCCTGCCCAGGACCCGCATCGACCGCACGCGTTCGGTCCGTACGCACGCCGAGCGCAGCCGCCTGCTGTCGGCCGGCATGACCGGCTGCGCGGCGCTGACGCTGGCCACCACCGCCGCCTGTACGCCGCTGCCCAGATGCGCCGCGACGATCGATTTGCGCCAGTATCGCCAGACCTTCGACGAACCGTTCGACACGCTCGACGTCTCCGCGCGCGGCCCGGGCACGCGCTGGACCGCGCATACGCCGTGGAACGGCGATTTCGGCTCCTCGACCTTCGTCGACCCGCAGCCGGGCTTCCCCTTCTCGGTCCGCGACGGTCTGCTGACCATCCACATGAAGCGCGACGCGCAGGGTAAATGGCATTCGGGACTGTTGTCGTCGAGCGACGCACAGGGCCGCGGCTTCCTGCAGCGCACCGGCTATTTCGAGATGCGCGCGATCCTGCCCAAGGGCGACGGAGTCTGGCCGGCGTTCTGGCTCGGCTCGCTCGGCAAGAAGGGCGAGACGACGCCGGAGATCGACGTGCTCGAACATTACGGCCGCGATCCCGCCACCTTCCTCGCCACCACGCATCTGTGGACCGACGGCAAGAGCCGCGACCAGGGCCCCAAGGTGGTGCGGGTGCCGCCGGATTCGCTGACCACGGGGATGCATCGCTATGGCGTCAGCGTCGAGAAGGATGCGATCAACGTCTTCCTCGACGGCCGCTCGGTCGCGTGTTTCGCGTCGGCCCCCGAGTATCTGAAACCCAAGATGCTGCTCCTCAACCTGGGCGCGGGTGGCGGCTGGCCGATCGACAAGATGCCCGACGATCGCGCGATGACGGTCGATTACGTGCGCGCCTACGTCAAACGCCCCCGCCCGTGAGCTCCGTCAGTGATTTGCAATGTCGCGATGGTAAGTTCGCTGCCAAGAGATTGAGATAGGACGATGATCATGAAGGTTCATGTCCACCTGGCCTATGGCTTCGGCGAGGATCGGTGGGGTCGCAGGTTCGACAGCGGTGAGCTGATCGGCGTCAACGAACGCGACCCTTATGGCTATCGCCATGCCATGCCGATGGTCGAGGCGATGACCAAGTCGGTCGATCATCCCGAAGGCCGATTGGGCCGGCTGGTGCGGCTCGGGCTGCGCGCCGTGCTCGGCTTCGATATCCTGCACGCCTGGCGCAACCGCCGGGCGATGCGCGCGGCCGATGTCGTCTGGACGCACACTGAATCGCAGCATCTCGCGGTCAGCCAGGTGTTCGCGCTGCAGCGGCTCACGCCGGCGGAGCGGCCCAAGCTGCTCGCGCAGAGCGTCTGGCTGATGGATGGCTGGGACCGGTTGTCGGGTCTGCGCCGTGCCTATTACCGCCGGCTGATGCGCAGTGCCGACATGCTCACCTTCCATTCGCAGGAAAATCTCGAAATGGCGCGCCAGCGCCTCGCCGACCGGCCGAGCGAATTGGTGCTGTTCGGGATCAACGCGAGCGAGCAGACGCCGCCCGTGCGCGGTCAGGCGGGCGATCCGCAGCGGATCATCGCGGTCGGCAACGACGTGCATCGCGACTGGCCGACACTGATCCAGGCGGTGGCGCGCCATCCCGACTGGCGGCTGCGCATCGTCTCGACCAAATGTCCCGCGGCGCTCGCCGAGGGGATCGCCAACGTCGAGATCGCCGGGGTCGACAATAACGACGACCTCAAGGCGCTGTATCGTCAGGCGACGATCGCGATCGTGCCGCTGTCGCCCAACGCCCATGCCTCGGGGATCACCGTCCTGCAGGAGGCGGCGCTCAACGGCGTCGCCGCGATCGCCAGCGACGTCGGCGGGCTGCGCGATTATTTCGATGCAGATGCGGTCACTTATTATGCCAGCGGCGATGTCGACGGGCTCGAGCAGGCGATCGACAAGCTCTTGTCGGACCCCGAGAAGCGCTACGCCCAGGCGGTCGCCGCGCAGCGCCGGATGGGACCGGACGGGCTCAGTTCCTACGCCTTCGCACGCCGCCATGTCGAGATTTCCCAATCACTTGTCGGTGAGACTCGATCGCCTGCCGGGCGTCGGCAAGCGGCGGTCGCATGATTGGGCACGGGACCGCGCATTTCCCGACATGAGACGGGCCGCATCGGCCATCTGTGCCGATCTGGGCACACTTGTGATGGAATTATCTACCGTTATCAGGATGGTATGATGTAGCGCCGGCAAAACCGGCCATGATGCCGAGTGGCGCGCGAATTATTTCGGCGGTATTAACCTTACCGCAACGGGCGCGGTGCGATTGGGCTGGTGAAGGGGTTGTCGTTATGTATCTAACCCAGGAAAGGGGCGGTGAACCGCGCGTGTCCGATCGCCCATCCGAAAATCACGTCAACGAATTGATCCTGCGTCTGCTGGATCTTGTCGTTGGCATCATCGCCATCATCGTCTTCGCTCCTTTGCTGATCGGTCTGGCGATCGCGATCTATGCTAGCGATCCCGGACCGCTGATCTTCGCGCAGCCGCGGATCGGGCGGAACGGGCGCGAATTCCGCTGCCTCAAGTTCCGCACCATGGTGGTCGACGCGACCGACCGGCTCGAGCAATTGCTCGCCAACGATCCCGCCGCGCGCGCCGAATGGGCGCGCGACCACAAATTGCGCAACGACCCGCGCATCACCCCGCTCGGCCGCTTCCTGCGCAAGAGCAGCCTCGACGAGCTGCCGCAGTTCTTCAACCTGATCAACGGCACGATGAGCATCGTCGGACCGCGGCCGATCGTGAACGCCGAAGTGGTCCGCTACGGCCGCCGCTTCCAGGATTATTGCCGGGTGCGGCCGGGCATCACCGGCCTGTGGCAGGTCAGCGGGCGCAGCGACACGACCTACCGGCGCCGCGTCGCGCTCGACGTCGCTTATTCGAAACATCGTTCGCTCGGGCTTAATATCAAGATCATGATGATGACGGTGCCTGCGGTGCTGGCGGCCAAGGGCAGCCGCTAGAGCCGCGACGGACGCGAAAAGGGGGAACGGATTGCGCAAGGACATGACCGGCGGACCCGCGGGGGCGGGGCGGCTGCTCGTCAACGGGCGGTTCCTCTATGCCCGGCCGACCGGCGTCCAGCGCGTCGCCACCGCCTTGCTCCACCAATTGGGCGCGCGCCGCGACGAGCTGCTGCGCCTGTTCCCCGCCGGGGTGCAGGTCGAGGCGCCGCGCGGCGATGCCGCGGCGACGATCGCGGGCCTGCCGGTGCATCAGGCCGGTCGTCGCGGCGGCCAGATCTGGGAACAGTTCACGCTGCCGCGGCAGGGGAGGGGCGACGTCATCCTGTCGCTCTCCAACGTCGGGCCGCTCGCCGCGGCGCGCGGCATCACGATGATCCACGACGCGCAGGTCTATACCGCGCCGCAATCCTATTCGTCCGCCTTCGTGCGCTGGTATCGCTTCCTGCTGCCGCGGCTCGGCCGCCGCAACCTGCAGATCCTGACCGTCTCGCATTTCTCCAAGCAGCAGCTCGTCGATCACAAGGTCGCGCGCGCCGAGACGATCACGGTGATCCCCAACGGCGTCGACCATATCCTCGGCTTCGCCAGCGATGCCGGCGCCGTCCGCCGCCTCGGTCTCACCGAGCGCCGCTATGTCGTCGCGCTGGCGACGACGCAGCCGCACAAGAACATCGCGGTGCTGCTGCGCGCCTTCGCCGACGGCGCGATGGGCGACGTCCGGCTGGTGCTGCTCGGCAAGGCGAGCGCCGACGAGATGCGCGCTGCCTATCCCTTCCTGCCCGACGACGTGCTGTTCACCGGCATGATCGACGACGGCGAGCTGCGCGGCTTGCTCGAGACCGCTTTGTGCTTCGCGATGCCCTCGACGACCGAGGGCTTCGGCCTGCCGCCGCTCGAAGCGATGATCCTCGGCACCCCGGCGGTCGTCGCGCCATGCGGCGCGCTGCCCGAGGCCTGCGGGGAGGGGGCGCTCTACGCCGACCCCGACCAGCCCGACGCATGGCGGACGCAGATCCGCAGCCTGCGCGACGATCCCGCGTTGCGCGCGCGGATGAGCGAGGCCGGCGCGGCGCAGGCCGCCACCTTCACCTGGGCGCGCGCAGGCGACCTGCTGGTCGACGCGCTGCGCCGCTGCCTGCCGGGGCAGCGCGCATGAGCCCGCACACCCTGTTTGGCCAGTCAAGGAACGCCCGATGAAGGTCGCCATCGTCATCGCCAGCGTCGGCCGCCCGGTCGAGCTCGCCCGCTGGGTCGACCACGCCCGCCGCCAGACGCTGACGCCGAGCGAGATCATCTTCTCGATCGCCTCGGACGCCGACATTCCGGCGGGCTTCGCCGATCCGTCGGTCAAGGTGCTGCGCGGGCCGAAGGGCTCGTGCCACCAGCGCAATTCGGGGCTCGATGCGCTGACCAGCGCGCCAGACGTGGTCGCCTTCTTCGACGACGATTACGTGCCGAGCCGGCGCTGCATCGAGGGGATCGCCGCGGTGTTTACGGCGCATCCCGATCTGGTCGGCACCAGCGGGCAGCTGCTCGCCGACGGCATCCATAGCGCCGGCGTCGACTACGAGACGGCGACGACGATGGTCGAGGCCTATGATGCCGAGAATCCGCCGATCGATACCACGCTGATCAAGGCCATGGGCACCTATGGCTGCAACATGGCGTTCCGCTGCGCGGCGATCGGCGACGTCCGCTTCGACGAGAAGCTGCCGCTCTATGCGTGGCAGGAGGATGTCGACTTCTCACGGCGGTTGCGCAGCCGCGGCCGCGTGGAACGCACGCATGGCTTCGTCGGGGTGCACCAGGGGGTCAAGGGCGGTCGCAGCCCGGGTATGCGCCTCGGCTATTCGCAGGTCGCCAACCCGCTCTATCTCATCCGCAAGGGGACCATGGCGCCAAGCGACGCCTTGTGGCTGATGATGCGCAACGTCGGCAGCAACCACGTCAAGGCGTTCACCCCCGAGCCGTGGGTCGATCGCAAGGGCCGCGTCGCGGGCAATTGGCGCGCGGTGAAGGACCTGCTGACCGGCAAGCTGCGCCCGGACCGGATCCTCGACTTCTAGGGACGGCGAGCGGCGGCTCAGTCGCTGCGGATGGCCGTGCCGCTCTGCGGGAAAGCGAGGCTGGCCGGGGCGAGGGCGCAGGGCTCGGCGCGTCGTGCCGCCGCGACCATGGTCATGCCGCCCCGCGTCGTCCGCTTCAGCCTGTACAGGACCAGCGCGGTTACCGAAAACCAGCCCAGAGCGATCACCGCGAAGGCGATGAGCAAGATGTCGGTGAGCCCCGCGACGATCATCAGCGCACAGGCCGCGGCGAAGAAATCCCGCATCGTCAGATGAATGAAGAATTCGGTAAGCCGCGACGTGCGTCGGCCGTTGCGCAGCTGGCGTTTGATGACGTCGAAGTTCATCGCCTCGCCCATCGCGCTCGCATGTCTGCCGATCAGCAGGAGGCCGGCGGCCAGCGTGACCAGTGCGATGCCGCCCGCAACCGCGCTCGTCACGTCGCCGGCCATGGCGACATTGACGGTCACGCCGGTGATGAACGCCAGGTTGGTGAAGGCATCGATGACGCTGTCCAGCGTCGCGCCGAGTTCCGACGTGCGATAGGTCGCGCGCGCGATCTCGCCGTCGACGCCGTCGAAGATCGAGGCGGCCTGGAACAGCAAGGCCCCCAGGATCAGCCCGGTACCGTCGCCGAGGAACAGGGCGAACGCCATCGCCAGACCCAGCAGAGCGGTGCCGAGGCTGGCATGGAACGGGGTGACGGCCGGGATACGCAGTAACTGATGACTGATCGCCCGCGAGATCGGGCGGTTGATGTAGCGGGACACGATGCCGTCGCCGCCCTTGCCGGTCGCGGCGAGCACGTCGCGGCTCGCGCGGCGGAGCAGCCTGAAGGCCGCCGCCTGCGGCAGGAGCGCGGACGACAGCGATACCCGGTCCTTGACGCAGGCGTCGAACAGCGCCGGGAGCACGTTCTCGCGCCCGGGACCGCTATGCCGTTGCGCCAATGCAGCGACGAACGTCTCGCCGCGCACCGTCAGCCTCTCGTCGTCCGAAGGTACGATCGCGAAACCGAGCCGGAGATCCGGCGCCAGACGCCGGCATTCCGCCAGCAGCGCGTCGCCGGGCACCCATGGTTCGTCGACGACGATCGAACACCGGCGGATGCCGTCCTGCTGCGCGATCCCGGCGATCGCCTGCGCGGCGCGGGCCGCGGCGGGAATGCCGGCGACGCGATATTCCGCGGTCGCCGCACTCGAAAAGACAAGGATGATCTGGGGCAAATCGCTCGTTCCCGCTGGTGCGTCGCTGGGTTGACGGAACGGCGGCAGCAAAACCTTGGTCAAAAGCGCCGGACCGGGGCGTCTGCCAGCAATTGGCGGTAGAGCGTCAGATTGGCCGCGGCGAAATTACGCCAGCGCAGCGCCCGCGCCCGCGTCAGGCCGGCGGCCCGCATCCGTTCGGCGCGAGCGGGCGAACGCACCACCGCCAGCAGCCGGTCGGCGATCGACCCGATGTCGTGCGGATCGGCAAGCAGCGCCGCACCCCCCGCGACCTCCGGCATCGACGAAGTCATGCTGGTGACGACCGGGCAGCCGCTCGCCATCGCCTCGGCGACGGGATTGCCGAAGCCTTCGGCGAAGGAGGGATGCAGCAGCACCCGTGCGGCGCCGTACAGCGTCACCAGCGCATCGCTGTCGACGACGGGGAGGAAGTGGACCCGCTCGCCGATACCGAGCGCCCGCGCCAGGCTTTCGAGCCGTACCCGCCCCGCACCACGCCGCTGCACCATGACAAGATCGATGCCGCGATCGTCGGCGAAGGCGGCGGCAAAGCCGCGCATCGCGCCTTCGTGGTTCTTGTACGGCGCGTCCTGTCCGACGGTCAGCACGAAGGGGCGCCCGGGTACCAAGCCCAGCGCCGCCAGCGCCGCAGGGTCCGGTGCGACCGGCCGGAAATGATCGGAGACGCCCGACAGCGTCACCGTCGTTCGCGCCGCCACGTCCGGATCATAAGCGGCGAGCTGCGTCGCGGTCGCCGTGCTGATCGCCGCGATCGCATCGGCAGTGCGGATCGCGCGGCGCAGGCCGTGGCCGTAGAAGAGCCGCTCCACTTCGCCGCGCAGGCCGGTACGGCACCAGGCGGGATGCGTCAGCCGCATGATGTCGTGGATCGTCACGAGGCAGGGCATCGGCAGGCCCGCCGGCATGATGTTGAAGGTGGCGTGGAACAGGTCGACCTGCGACAGATCGACCACCTCGGGCAGCCACCACATCGTCGCCGGACCATTGGCCGCCTGCCACACCCGCTGCTCGACCACGTTGGGCGCGTCGCTCAGCCGGCCGCGATGCGCGGGGTGGCGCAGCAGCAGGAAGCGCAGGTCCGGCGCCAGCGCCGGCACGTGGTCGATCAGGCCGCGCACCACCTCGGCGATGCCGCTCGGCCGGGGACCGATATAGCGGCAGTCGATACAGATCGTCGGCATCGGCACGGGGCGGCGCTCATTGCACCGCGTTGTTGATGCCGGTGACCGAGAAGGCGGCGCTCGACACGATGTTGAGGAATTTCTGGAGATCGGCGATCGGCGCGTTCGAGACGTAGAGCACGTCGCGGTCGCGGATGCCGAAATCCTGCGCGGTGAAGAAGGACGCGCCCTGACCGAGGTCGAGCCGGTAGACGACCGGCACCAGCCCCTCGGCGGTGCGCCGCGCCGTCCGCGCCATCTCGGGATCGAGCACCTCGGGATGTTCGAGGCGGAAGACGAAGACGCTGCGCACGTCGGCGCGATCGTCGCGCAGCCCGCCGATCCGGCCGAGCGCCTGCGCCAGCGAGATACCGCCGCCCTCGAACGGCACTTCGGCATTCTGGCCGACCGCCCCCAGCGCGATGAAACTATAGGGCTGGAAGATCGCGGTGATGACGTCGCCGGCCTGCAACATGACGTTCTGCGTCGGATCGCGGACGATCGCGTCGAGCGGCATCGCCGCGGTGCGGCCGGCGCGGGTGAGCTGGATGGTCGTCTTGGCGACGGGCTGGCGCGACCCGCCCGAGGCGGCGAGCGCGTCGAGAAGGCGTTCGCCGCGCGGGGTCAGCGGCATGCGGCGGGTCGCGCCGACCTCGCCCATCACCGTCACCGCACGACTGTCGTTCTGCGCCAGCCGCACGATCGCCTGCGGGCTGTGCGCGCGCCCCGCCAGCCGCGCGACGATCGTACGCGCGACCGCCTGCGGGGTCGATCCGCGCACCGCGACGCTGCCGACGAACGGGATGGTGATCGTGCCGTCCTCGCCGACCACCTGTTGCGGGATGCCGGCGCTCTGCGCGATGGCGCTGCCGATATTGGCGCCGGGGGGCGTCGCGCCGAACAGCACCGCGGGCGGCGCCTCCCAGATCGCGATGTCGAGGACGTCGCCGACGCCGATCACCGTGCTGGTCGGCGCGACCACGCCGAACACGTCGGCGAACCGCTGCGCGCGGGCGAAGGCGGCCGCGCGTCGCGCCGTCGCCTCGTCGAGCGGCACGACGCTGATGCCGCGGTCCGCCGCGGTGCCGGGCCGGGCGGCACGGCCGATCGCCTTGGCGGAGGGGCCGGAGCCGCCGATCGTCGAACAGCCGGTCGCGAGCAGCAGGAGGAACGCGGCCGACAGGCGCGGCGTGATGGGCATCAGAGGAACCTCTCGTAGAGCGCGGCGAGGCGCGCCCGGTAACGGTCGGGAGAGAAGAGCGCGGCCTGGACGAGGCCGCGGCGCGCGAGATCGGCACGCAGATCGGCATCGGCGTCGAGCGCGCGCAGCCCGGCACCGATCGCTGCGGTGTCATAGGGATCGACCGCGAGCGCGGCCTCGCCCGCCACCTCGGGCAGCGACGAGGTGTTCGAGCAGAGCACCGGCGTGCCGAGCAGCATCGCCTCGAGCACCGGCAGGCCGAACCCTTCGTAGAGCGAGGGGAAGAGCGCCGCCTTGGCGCCGCGGATCAGGCTGACGAGCAGGCCGAACGGCGCATAGGGAAGCTGGATGATGCGGCCGCGGCGCACGTCGCCCTTGGCGGGCCTGCCGTTGGCGAGCGCGTCGAGCAGGCGCAATTCGCCCTCGGCGCGCCAGGCGCGGGCACCGACGATGACGAGCGGCGTCGTCAGTCCGCTCGCCATATAGGCCTCGACGATGCGGCCGATGTTCTTCTTGGGCTCGATCGAGCCCCAGAACAGGAAATAGTCCTTGTAGCCCGCGCCGATCGCGCCCTCGACCTCGCGCGCGACCTGCTCTTCCGGCGTGTCGAGATAGCGGGCGGGGATGTCGACCGCCTGATAGGTGTTGGTGATCCGCTCGGGCGCGATGCCGGTCAGCTCGATGATGTCGCGGCGCGAGCATTCGGAAACGGTGACGAGATGATCCGCGGTGCGCGCGATCGTCCGCAGCAGCGCGAGATAGCGGCGCTTGTCGTCGAGCGTCGTATAGGGCAGCCGCAGCGGCACGAGATCGTGCAGCGTGAACAGATTGGCCGCACCCGGCACGCGCAGCGGCAAGGGATAGGTCCAATGCGCGAGGTCGGGCTGCACCGGCAGGCGGACCGCGGTGGTCCGCCCCCAGGCGTGGAAGCGCCCGTTGGCGCGGCGGAACACGTCGGTGGCATTGTAGAGCGTGTCGTAATGCGGCAGCCGCGCGCCGAACTGGCGCGTCACCACCCGCCCGGTCACCGGCACCGCCGCGGCGCGCGAGGCCAGCGGCGACAACAGGCCGGCAAGGTCGCGCAGGCGGCCCTGCCGCTTGGCGGTGCCGCTGTCGAAGAAGCCGATCTCGCGCAGCAGGGGCTCGCGCGCCGCCAGCCCCTGATGGCCGTAGAGCACCGAGGTGCGATGCCCGAGCCGCCCGACCTCGTAGCTGAGGTTGCGCGCATAGGTGGCGACGCCGGTGCCCTTCTCCAGCCCGAGATTGTAGCCGTCGATCAGGACGTGTTTCATGCGAATGCCCGTTGGGTGGCGGGCCAGTCGCGGAACGCGCCCGCCGCGGCCGCGGCCGGCCATAACGGCGCGTCGGTCGGCAGCGTCGCGACGACGGTCGCGCCGTCGGCCGGGGAAAGATGTGCGAAGGCGAGGACGCGGATCGTCTCGATGTCGATATCGGCCGCATCCGGAACGGCGTCGGCGGCATCGGCGAAGCGCGGATCGGCGATCATCGCCGCGGCGAGCGCGTCGCAGCTGGCGTAACGGCGCAGCAGTGCGACCATCTCGGTGTCCGCGACCGTCGCGCCGGGCCACAGCAGCCATGTCAATGCGTCGACGTCGGGACGGCCGGGCACCTGCGTAGCCGCCGCGCCCTTGCGATAGGGATGGATCGGCCAGGCGGCGGGCTCGGCGCCGCCCTGCGCGACGACGAAGCGGAGATGCTCGACGACGTCCGCGGCGGGTTCGCCGAGCGCGCAGGCGGTGCGGTACGAGGCTTCGGCGCGCGCGAAATGCCCGCCCTCCTTGGCGACATGCGCATGCTGCACCCAATAGGAGCGCTGATAGGGATGGAGCGCGAGCGCGGCGGCATAACGCTCCTCCGCCGCGGCCCAGTCGCGCGCGTCGCGGCGCCAGTCGCCCTCGCGCACGAGCAGCCGGAAACGGTCGTCGGCGAGCGCGCGATGCTGCGCGACCTCGATCAGCGCGGTGCGGTCGACCGCCGCGGCGCGATCGATCGCCGGCGCGGCGACGAGGCCGATCGCCTCGCGGAACCGGTCGTAGGCCTCGTCGAAATCGTCGAACAGCGCGAGCCGGCCGCCGTGCAGCAGCGCGAAGCGGTTGCAATGGTCGCGCAGATAGCCGGGATCGTGGCTGATCAGCACCATCGCGCGATCGCCGCGCTTGCCGAACAATTCGTGGTTGCAGCGATCGTGGAAGCGCGCGTCGCCGACCGCGCCGATCTCGTCGATCAGGAAACAGTCGAACTCGATGATCATCGAGATGGCGAAGGCGAGCCGCGCCCGCATGCCCGAGGAATAGCTGCGCACCGGTTCGTGCAGATAGGCGCCGAGTTCCGAAAAATCGGCGACGAAGGCGAGGTTGCGCTGGAAATCCTGCGCGTAGATGCGGCTGATAAAGCGGATGTTGTCGATCCCCGACAGCGTCGGCTGGAACGCCCCGCCAAAGGCGAGCGGCCACGACACCGACATGCCACGCTCGACGCGCCCCGAGGTCGGCCGCTCGGCGCCGCTGATGAGGCGGACCATCGTCGACTTGCCCGCGCCGTTGCGCCCCAGCACGCCGAGCCGTTCGCCCATCGCCAGCTCGAAGCCGACGCCGTCGAGCACGACATTGTCGCCCGAGCGGGTGTGGTAGACCTTGCGGACGTCGGTCAGCCGGATCATTCGGGCACCACGCGGCGCGCCACCCATTGCGTGGTGAACAGCGCGACGAAGGTCAGCACCAGGCAGAACGGCAGCACGTAGCCGAGGTCGTAATGGGCGTGGACGCGCGACCCGAAATAGCCCTCGCGGACGATCTCGGTGCCGTGCACCATCGGAATGTAGAGCACGTATTTCTGCGCCGCGGCGGGCAGGGCATCGACGAGGAACGCCGAACCCGACAACGGGAAGATCAGATATGAGGCGGGGTGCCAGAGCTTGTCGACGAGCTCGCTCTCGTGGCTGAGCGCACCCAGCGTGATCGCCAGCGCCGCGCCGAACCAGGCGATGAGCAGCCAGCCGCCGACCACCTCGAGGATGTTCTTGGGCGGATCGATCCAGCCGAGCACGATGAACAATACGCTCAAGCCGGCAAAGGACATCGACGCCCCGCCGAATTCGAGCGCGACGCGCGCGACATAGATGTCGAGCACGCGGATGTTGCGGTGGTAGAGCAGCGACAAATTGCTCCACAGCGCGCCGATGCAGCGGCCCGGCATGTTGCGCCAGAGGAGCACGCTGGAATAGCCGGTCAGCGCGAAGGCGACGATCGGCAGGTTGCTGCCGTGATAGGCCTTGGCCGCGGTCCACAAGGCGGCGACGCCGAGCGTGAACAGCATCGGTTCGACGAACAGCCACAGGAAGCCGATATTGTGCCGGCCATAGCGGGTCAGCATCTCGCGCAGCAGCAGCGCGACGAGGACGCGGCCCTGAACGCGCAGGCTGTCGCGCAGCGGCGGACGGGCGAGAGGGGCGGCGGGGGTCATCCCTCGCGATGCTCGCGCACGCCGGCGAGCAGGATGGTGAGGATGCCCCAGGCGAGCAGGCCGAGCACCAGCACCGCCAGAATTCCGCCCAGCCGCCGCGGCCGGATCGGATAATCGGGCAGGCTGGGCGGCGCGATCCGCTCGACATAGGCGCGTTTGCGGCGGGCCTCGGCATGCGCGTCCTGCAACGAGATCAGCGTCGCGGCGAGCTGTTTGGCGGCCAGTTCGCTGTCGAGCTGCAGCACCTGGTAACGGGCGGCCGCGGCGGACAGCGAATTGCGACCGCCGGCGACCCCCGAGCGGCGCTGCGCAATCTCCTTCTGCAACCCTTCGATCTGGGTGCGCAGATAGGGGATCTGCGGCGCGGCCGGGGTGAACGCCTCCATCTGCTGCAATTGCGTGCGGGCGGAGACGAGCTCGTCGTCGAGCTTGGCGATGCCCTGAAGCCGCGCCTCGGCCTCCTTCTCGGGATCGATGATGCCGGCGCGGTTGCGATAGGCGGCGAGCCGCACCGCGGCGGTGCGCGCGCGCTCCTGCGCGTCGCGCGCGTCGGTTTCGGCGACGGTCAGCGCGTCGGACCGCGCCCGGGTGGAGAGGCGGTTGACCAACGCCTCCGAGCGTTCGAGCAGGCGTTCGTTGATCGCCCGCGCCGCGACCGGATCGAAGGCGCTGACGCTGAGGTGGAGGACCTGCGTCGTGGTGTCGGGCTCGACCTCGACCTTGCCGAGATAATAATCGAAGAAGCGTTCGCGATTGGCGGGCAGCAGGCCGCCGAACCGGTCGAACAGGAATACCGACCCCGCGGTATAGGCGCGGGTCAGCAGACCGTCGCGATCGGCATCGGCCAGCGCGCCGCGCGATTCCAGATACTCCACCACCGCATTGCTTTCCTCGGTGGCGCCGCTGAGGCCGCTGCCGCTGAGCACCTGGCCGAGCGAGGTGACCGCCGCCTTGCTCGGGCTGCGCACGACAAAGCGCGCCTCCGAGACGAAGACGTCGCTGGCGAACAGCGCGAAGTACAGCGTCGCCAGGACCGTCGGCACCACCACCAGCGCGAGGAACAACGGCGACGGGCGCGTGAATGTGGACGACACTAGTTGGCGGTTCCCAGATTGATGTGACAGCCGGCGGGCACCGGACGGCCGGTCCCGGGGCGAAGGTCGGCGGCCGGGCGGGCGAGGGCCGTCATCCAGGGCGCGACCTGGTCGAAATGATCGTCCCAGCTCGGCGGGCAATAGCCGCGCAGCGCATCGATCCGGCGCTGCCGCTGCGCCGCGGCGCGATCGAAGGCGACGATCCGCGCCGCCCAGCCGGCGACATCGTGCGGATCGAGCAGGCACGGAATGCCCTGGCCGACTTCGCGGAAACACGGCAGGTCGCTGGCGATCACCGGCACGCCCATCGCCAGCGCCTCGGCCATCGGCAGGCCAAACCCTTCCGCCAGCGAAGGCATCAGGACCGCACGCGCGCCGCGCATCAGTGAGGCGAGCGTGGCGTCGTCGCAATCCTCGACGATCTCGATCAGGCCGCCGGCCATCTGCGACGCGGCGAGGGCGTCGCGCAGTGCGGCGACCCCGGTGCCCCATCGCCCGACGATGACCAGCCGTGGCGGCATGCTGCCGGCGGTCGCGCGCATG
Source organism: Sphingomonas sp. GW821-FHT04B01 (assembly GCF_059420425.1). Taxonomy (NCBI): domain Bacteria; kingdom Pseudomonadati; phylum Pseudomonadota; class Alphaproteobacteria; order Sphingomonadales; family Sphingomonadaceae; genus Sphingomonas; species Sphingomonas sp. GW821-FHT04B01. Next base: position 141,055 of record NZ_JBWKTR010000009.1, read on the forward strand.
CGGTCCCAGACCCTGCGCAGCAGATCGTGGTTCTTGCGGCTCTCGATCGTGCCGACGCACAGGAAATAATCACCGTCGGCCGGTGGCGGCGCATCGCGGGGCAGCGCGGCCCCCGCCAGCGGCGCGAGCGCGACGGGCGGGCAGGGGAGGCGCAGCCGCGCCGCATGCGCGTGCAGGTCGCGCGCCACCGCGGCGCTGCCGACGATGATCCCGGCGCCGTGGCGCAGCGCCGCGGCGACGCGATCCGTATGCCGCCTGACGGCGTGGGGCCGGCAATGGTCCGGGTGCAGGATCGGGATGAGGTCGTGGACGAGGTAGACGGCGCGCAGGCCGTGGCGCGCGATCCAGCGGACATGCGCCGGCAGGTCATAGTCGGTATGGGAGACGTTGAGGTAGAGGCCGCCCGGACGGGGCCGACGCGGCCGTGCCAGTGCCGCGGCGAGATGCAGCGCCAGCCGATGCCGGATGCCGCGGCGACGACCGCCGGCCAGCAGCGCGAACAGCCGGCGCGACGCCGATCGGCCGAACACGCGGATGACGCCGCGATGCTGCACCACCGCGCGGGCCTGCGGCGCGAAATAGTGCAGATAGGCAAGGCAGATCCGGTCGATCCCGTTGGCCGGGCGCCCGGTCCAGCGCAGCGCCACCAGACGCGTCACGTCGAGCAGGACGGGCGCCTCGCCTGTCGCCGCGCTGGGGAAGCCTGGAGTGACCGCATTCATCCTGAGACAGACGGAGGCGCCGCGTCCCGACCTTGGTGGCCCCGCGAATTTTTCCGGAGCATGCCGGCCGCGCCGGTGACGCCAGGTCTAGAAACGCGTGTCGAGGCCGATCCGGAAGGTGCGTGGCCGCAGCGGCGTGACCTGATCGCGGCCGGTGGCGAACGGCGTGCCGAGCGCGAAGCGGTTGCCGCGCGTGTCGAGCAGGTTGCTCACCCCCGCGGTCACGCCGAAGCGCGCGAAAGCAAGCCGCGCGGTGACCTCGGTATCAAGATAGCTGCCCTGCCGCTGGCCGAGCACCGGGCCGACGCCGAGCCGCGATGACCCGACGTAGCGCAGCCAGCCGTCGACCGTCAGCCCCGCCGCGCCGAGATCATGATGGTAGGTGGCCCCGGCCCGCGCGGTCACCTTCGCGATATTGGGAATCTGTTCGAGCCGGGCGGAGGCCTGCGCGCGCGTGGCCGCCGCCCCCGGCGGTAGTTCCGGCGTCGCGATCAGCGCGAGCAGCCGGCTCGACGGCTCTTCGATGCGACCGTCGTTGTACGACACCGCGCCTTCAAGGCGCAGGCCGCCGACCGGGCGCAGCGTGCCGGTCGCCTCCACCGTCCACAACCGGCCGTTGCCGATATTGGCGGTACTCGGCAGGCCGAGGCCGTCGATGAAATCGGCCTGGATGTCGCGCCACGACGCCCGCGCGACCGTCACGCTGAGATCGGCGAGCGGCGAGCCATGGCGCACCCCGGCCTCGATCGTCGCCACCCGGTCGTTGCGGAACTGGCGCACATAGTCGCTTTCGATCGCCAGCCCGCCCGGACGGAATCCCTGCTGGTAGCGCAGGAACAGCTTGGTGCGCCGGGCGACGTCGACGAGCGCCGAGGCCCCCGGCAGGACGATCGTCTGCGACCGCTGCGCCGTCTCGCCGTCGCGCGCCGTGGTGGCGACGTCCTCGGGACTGCCGTCCAGCGTCGACCGCGTCGCGCGCAGGCCGCCGGTGAGCAGCAGGCCGGGCAGCGGACGGATGCTGCCCTCGCCATAAGCGGTCCATTCGCGTACGCTGTTGACGACGCCGGTGGTCGGCGCGGGCGCGTCGGGGGCGCCGAGCAGGCGGCGCAACCGGGTCTGATTGTGGACGTAGCTGATGCCGGCGAGCCAGCCCGATCCGTCCGGGGCGCTCTGCCAGGCGCGGGTCTCGTTCGCCTGCATCCGCGTCCGATTGGCCTGGACGAACAGGCGGGGCGGGCCGCCGGGCGGCGTCGCGTCGTAGCGTTCGAGCAGGTCGTGCGCGGTGAGGCCGCTGGTCGAGCGGAACCGGACCGCGCCGATCTGACCGGCGATCACCGCCTGTGCCTGACCGTAATCGGCGCGGAAGCCCTCAGTCACCGGGGCGAGGCGGGTCAGCGGCGCGCCGTCGCGATCGGCATATTGGCTGTCCGCACCATGGATCCGCTGGCCGATGCCGATCAGCTCGGCGCTCCAGCCGGACCCGATCTCGAGGTGCGCGGTCGCCCGCCCGCCCTCGATGCGGGTGCGATTGACGTCGGCGCGGCCGAGCAGCGGCTTGTCGATATAGCCGCCCTCGATCGCGTCGGTGGCGACGAGGCGCACGCCCAGCCGGTCGGTGACGATAGGCACGTTCAGCACCGCCTGTGCGTCCAGCCCCGGACCGCCATGCATCGTCGCCGACGTGCCGACCACCACCGATCCCGCGGCATGGTCCAGTGCGACCGGATTGGGCACCAGCCGGATGAGCCCACCGAGCGATCCGGCGCCGTAGAGCGTGCCCTGCGGGCCTTCCAATACCTCCACCGCCGCAAGATCGGCGAGGCGCAGATCGGGGTCGGGTGCGTTGTAGCTGAGGCGCAGGTCGCCGTAATATTGGCCGACCGTCGCCTGGGTCGGGCCGGTGAAGCTCGAATCGGCGATGCCGCGGATGAACAGCTTGTTCCGGCCGGCGCCGAGATAGGTCGAGGTCACGCTGGTCAGCCGCTGTACGAGGCGATCCGTGCCGCCGGCACCGCCGCGCTCCAGTTCGCCGCCCGGGATGCTCGAGACCTGGCCGGCGAAATTGTCCTGGGTCGTATCGCGCTTGCTGGCGGTGACGACGATGTCGCCGTCGGGCTGCGGCGCGGGGGGTGGCGGCGACGGGGGCTTCAGTCGGGGCAACGGACGGGGCGCGGCGGGCGGCGCGGGGCGCAGCCGCCAGCTCTGCGCGCCGATCGGCTCGACCTGCGCATGCGCGCGCGCGGCGATCGCGGCGAGCGCCGCCTTGGCCGACAGCCGTCCGCGCAATGCGGGGACCGCGCGCGACCAGAGCGATGCGTCGGGCACGACGATGCTGATCCGGGCCTGACGGCCGAGCGCGGTCACCTGTTGCCCGACGGTGCCGCCGGGCAGGTTGATCGACAGGGTCTCGGCGCGAACCGCGGGCGAGACGAGGAGCAGCGCGCAGGCGGCGATGCCGCTCGTCCCGCGCCTCACCGAGGCAGATCCAGCGTCCAACCGTCGCCGTTGCGCCGCACGCTGACGTCCAGAAGCGCCGCGAGCAGCATCGGGTCGTTGCGGAACGCGTGCGTCTCCAGCGTGCCGTTGAAGATCCGGGTGGCGACCGCCGGGGCGGCGGTGATGCGCCAGCCGAGCTGCCGCGACAGGTCTTCGGCGACCTCCGCCATCGTCGCGCCGTCATAGGCGAGGCGGCCGTCGCGCCAGGCGCCGACATCGGCGACGTCCGTCCGCGTCCGCCGCAACGTGTCGCCATCGGCGACGACCCCCTGACCGGGGTCGAGGCGGAGCGCAGCGCCTTTGGGGTCGACCATCACCGCGCCTTCGCCGACCGCGACCTGCTTGCGCGCGCCCAGCACCCGCACGTCGAACACGGTGCCGAGATCGGTCAGCGCAAGACCGCCGACATCGACGTGGAACGGCGCGCCAGCGTCGTGGCGCACCCGGAACAGCGCCTCGCCCGCCTCGACGGTGGCGCGACGCGGCCGGGCCCGATCGAGCCGGACGCGCGACCCGCCGGCCAGTTCGATGCTGCTGCCTTCGGCAAGCGCGATGCTGCGCCGTTCACCCGCCATGGTGGCGATCGTATAGGATCGATCCTGTTCGCGCCAAAGACCGAAACCGAACAAGCCGACCAGCACGACGGCGACGGCGAGCCAGATGCCGCGCGCCGGCCGCTGCACAGGCTCGGCAATGACCGGCTCGGGATCATTCGCGGCGCGTGGCGGCGTCGGGACGGTCCGGGCGACGCTTTCGGTCGCGGCGGTCAGAGCGACGACCGCGCGATCGTACAACTCCGCATGCCCCGCATCCGCTTCGAGCCAGTGCGTGAAGGCGTCCCAATCGGCATCGGGCTCGGCCATCCGCAGCGCCCAGTCCAGGGCGACGCCGTCGACGGCATGTCCCGCGGCGCCCGGTCCGAACGCGCTCATCGTATCTCACCCTTCAGCTTGACCAAGGCCCTGGTCACGTCGCGCAAATCGCTCTCCACCGTACTCAGGCTGATGCCCAGCTCCGCAGCGATCACCCGTTGCGGCACCCCTTCGACGCGCGCCCGATGGAAGATCGTCGTCTTGCGATCGCCGAGGCTGCGCAGGAGCTGCGTGACCTTCGCCGCCTCCTGCCGCGCGCCTACCTCGCGTTCCGGGGTCGGGGCGGTCGCGGGATGATCCTGCTGTCCGTCGTGCCACGCCTGGTCGCGCCGTTCCGCCTGCCGCAGCGAGCGATAGCGGTCGATCATCAGCAGATCGGCGGCCCGATAGAGATAAGCGACGGGATTGGCGATCGGTCCGTCGCTGCGCCCCGCCACCTTGAGCCAGAGGTCATGGACGAGATCCTCGGCAGCCTCGCCCGCACCACGTGCCCGGAGGAAACGAAGCAGCTTGTCACGATTGTCCAGATAGACTGCTTCGAGGCCGTTCGGCGGCATGGTGTGACGGGTCGTCCGCGTTGGAAGATGCCGCTGTCTAATCGGAGAGGCGTGGCAGGAGAAGCCATGTTTGCCGTGGTCCGCTCCGGTACGCGGTGGAGAGGCGTCATCGGCGGTCTCGTCCAGCGGGGGAACGCACCTGTCCGCCGCGCAAGCCGCGATCGGCCGCGTATCGTCCCATCCATCCGTTCTGTCTTGCAGACCCTCGTCGAGGCGCATAGTCGGTCTTTCCCGGTCTTTAGCAACCGAGACGGAGTCGGACGGGCAAAGCCTTGGAACCGCCGGCCTTGCCCCCTTGCAGAAGGCGGCGGTCAGGTCCCGGATGCGACGCGCGGTCCGCAATAGATGATCGCTGCGCCGGCAAGGCACACGCAGGCCCCCAGGACGTCCCAGCGATCCGGCTTCGTACCTTCGGCGAGCCATAGCCAGACGACCGCCAATGCGATGTAGACGCCGCCATAAGCAGCATAGGCGCGCCCCGCCTGCGCTACGGCCGGCAGCGTGAGCAGAGAGGCGAACAGGCATAGCGACAGCAGGCCCGGGACGACCCACCACATCGATTTGCCGAGGCGCAACCAGGCCCAGAAGGCGAAGCATCCGGCGATTTCGGCGAGCGCTGCCGCAAGGAATGCAAAGGCCGTCATCGTTGCGTTCGCGCTCATGGCAAAGGCCTCCGGTGGCCTATGCGGGGCCGCGCCGCCCGAACCGCCGCCCGATCTGCGACAGCCGGTCGACCACCATGCTCTCCGGCCCCTCGGGACGGCCGACCGCCGCCCAGGAGCCGAGCAGGATCGCGCCGTAGACCGATGCGCCGAGCACGACGGTGCCGATCACCGCGACCAGCGACAGCGACTGGCGCATCGCGTCGGGCAGCAGCAGGATCGCCGCGGCCATGCCGGCGGTGGCGAGCGCGATCCGCCACGGCGCGAGCACTTGCGCGACGATGCCGAGGCCGACGAGCTTGCGGACATAGCCCATCGTCACCAGCATCATCGTCGCATTGGTGAGGACCCGGCCGATCACCGCGCCCATCACGCCATAATACCAGATCAGCGCCACCAGCACCGGCAGCTTGATGACGATCTCGACGAGGCGCTGGCGCAGGAAGATCGAGGTACGGCCCATCGCCATCGCCATCGGATCGAGCGGCGAGACCCAGACGACGAACACCGGCGCGAGCGCGAGCCAGCGCAGCATCGGGATCGACGAGATCCAGTTGCCGCCGAGCACCACCGGCACGACCTGGTCGGCGACGAGGCTGAGCCCGATCATGCCCGGCGCGGCGATGGTCAGCAGCGTCTGCGAGATGCGCAGATAGGCGCGCGCCATCCGCTCGCGCGAATCCTTGAGCGTCACGAAGCCGGCCATCAGCGGCCGCATCGCCGGCGTTACCAATACCTGTTCGGGCACCGACGACAGATCCGCCGCCATCGAGAAATGGCCGAGGTCGCCTTTGCTGATGAAGCGGCCGAGGATCAGCTTGTCCGACTGCCAGCTCAGCGCGGCGAGCGCCTGCGCGAGGCTCGCCCAGCCGAGGAAGCCGGCGAAGCTGCGCCATTGCGACAGGCCGAGCCGCGGCCGGAACGGCGCGAAGCAATAGGATTGCACCATGCTGGCGAGCGGCGTGACGACGGTGCCCGCGGCGATCGCCCAATAGCTGTGGGTGGTGATCGCGAGCACGACCGCGACCGAGAAGCCGAACACCTTGCTGACGATCTCGATCACGAGATCGCGGCGGAAGTCGATGCGGCGGGCATATTGCACCATCGCCGGGCTTTGCAGCCCCCGCGCGATCGGCGACAGCGCGAGGAACAGGATCAGCGGCACCAGTCGCGGATCGGCATAGGCCCAGGAGAAGGGAAAGGCGGCGCCGGCGATGACGATGGCGAGGATCGCGCCGCGGAGCACGCCGATGGTGAAGGCGGTATCGAGATGGCTGCGGCCGATCTGGTCGAGCCGGACCAAGGACTGGACGATCGGCAGTTCGGACACCGCCTCGACGATGAAGATCAGTGTCATCGCGACCGAGATCAGGCCGAAATCCTGCGGCGACAGCGTCCGCGCGAGCACGATCAGCGTGGTGAAATCGATGCCGCGCGCCATCAGCCGCGAGGCCATCAGCCACGCCACGCTGCCCGCCGTCCGGCTGCCGACCCCCGGCCCACCCTCTGGTCCGGCCCCTGGACCGCCCCCTGACTTGTCCGTCATCGCCGCAATGCCACCCTTATCATCCAGTGCCGGCCCGCTCCCCGCAGCCCCGGCGACCGCCCGGCGATCGGGGCGGCGCACATCGCCATGCCCTACTCAATCGCGTGGCACGAAAAAAGTCCTGTGCAGGAAGCGCTTGAGCAGCACCGCCTGCCAGCGGTGCTCGGCCGCCTCCTTGGCCGCCTTGGCCATTCGCCGCGCCCGCATCGTCAGCGAGTTGGTGAGATATTTGGGATCGATGTTCCGGCTGGCGTCGACCTTGAGGTATTTGGAGAAATACGGATAGGCTTTCAGGAAATCGACGTAGACCTGACGGTGGCTCGGGTCCCACGGTCCGTTGGTGGTGTTCCACGGTTTGACCGGCCCGGTGAAATGGACGATCCGCGGGCCGACCGAGCGATCGAGATCGGCGAGCCGGAACCAGGTCGTGTAATTGTAGCGCGGATGCATCATCTGGCGCTGCGCTGCGACCACCGCGTTGAGCGCGCTCTGGTCGTGATGCTTGCAGCGTTCGGGGTTCTCGGCGAGGAAGCGCAACGCCCGGGTGGTGAACGTCCGCCACGCCTCGCGCCGCGCCATCATCACGCCGGCATTGAAATAATCCGCGACCCGGTCGATGCCGATGCCCTTCAGATAGGATTGCGGATTGGCGTAGCGGCCACCGTTGTCGAGCCGGTCGCTTCCCGCCAGCACCGTGCCGGGCGGGCAGTCGTATGCGATCAGCGGCGCGACCGGGCCGACGATCTGGACGTCGCCGTCGATATAGATGACCGTCTCATATTGCGCCGGGATCTCCGCCTCGACCGCGAGCCGGCCCAATGTCGAGCTCGGGCAGTGCAGGTCGGGCAGGCGGTCGACGCTGTCGGGGATGAAGCGGCGGCTGTCGAGGAAGCGGAAGTTGAACCGCGCCCCGCCGAGTGCCGCCTGGATCGCGCCCTGTTCCTCGTCCGGAATGTCGATCAGATAGATGATGATGTCGGCGATCGCGACGACGTCCGGCTGGGCGGCGAGCTGCGATGCCGCGATCAGCGCCTGGCCGACATAGCCGCGGTCGCTCACGAAGGTGATGACCCGGGTGATCCCCGGCCTGTCACACTCGGGTGTCCCCAGGATTAGCTTGTTCACCGGTACACTCCTGACTGCGCATCTGGGCGGACATTGGCCGGCGGCCACGTCGCGACCATAACCACACGCGACAGGCGTCCCGATGTACGCCGGGGTCGTGTCCCCCTATGACCAGCACGGGTCAATATTTAGTAACCGTCCGTTTTGGCACGGGTTACGCGGGCAAGGATAGCGTTGCGCGACAGGCGATGCTACGCTTTTGTTATGCCTGGGATCAGGTCGACGGATGGTGCGTGCCCATCACGCGAGACTGCACCGCCACCTTTCGGGGCCGGGGGATGCAGGCGATGTCACACGCGCCCCGATAAGGGTCTGTAATGGTCGTTCTAGCAATCTTCTGGCTGTTGTTCTTCGCTGCGGCGGTGTCGGGTATCCGCTGGACGCTGTATCTGTTCTTCGTCAGCCTCGCCTTCGGCTCGCTCGCCATCCTGCCCGTCAACCTGACCGGCGGCACCACCTTCCTGCCGCACACCGCCTGTTCGGCGTTGCTCTGCGTCCGCTCGTTCATCGCCTGCCGCAAACCGCACCTGCTGATCGACGGGCTGCTCGACTATAACAAGCTCGGCCTGCTCACCGCCTTCATCGTCTACGCGCTGATGGTCACCTATACCGCGCCGTTCCTGTTCCACGGTGCGCCGATCATGGGGCTCAACAACATCACGCGCAGCCCGCTGGGCTTCGGTTCGGGCAACATCACCCAGCCGCTCTACCTGCTCGCCGCCTTCGCGATCACCATCTCCATCTACCAGCTGCTGCTGCAGACCGACACGCGGCGCATGGTCTATCAGGCGATCTTCGTCGGTGGCGTGATGGCCGTGGTCGCCGGGATGATCGACATGGCGACCGCAGGCTCCGGCCTGCTCGCGCCGCTGCGCACCGCGACCTATGTCATCATGGACGGCGACGACGTCGGCGGCATGCGCCGCGTCATCGGCTTCAACACCGAAGCCTCAGCCTATGGCACATTGGTGCTGTCGTTCGGTGCGATCATCTATTTCACGCGGATCGGCGACGCATTGGGCGGCGTCTATGCGAAGCTCCAGACACCCCTGGCGCTCGCGCTGGTTGCTTTCACCGTCCTGTCGACCTCCTCGGCGGCCTTCCTTGGCATCGCCGTCCTCGGCGTCGTCGCGGTCTTCGCCAACGTCATGGCGCTGCGCCACCCTGCCGACGAGAAGCGCGCGCTGGTCCAGCTGCTCGTCATCGGTGCGGCGATCCTGATCATTGCGGCGCTGGTGGTCGTGACGCCCAGCCTGTTCAACGGCGTCATCGATCTGGTCGACAGCCTGATCTTCAAGAAGACGTCGAGCAGCTCCTATTCGGAACGCAGCAGCTGGAACCTCGTCAGTCTCGAAGGCCTGGTCGCTACCGGCGGCTATGGCGTCGGCGTCGGATCGACCCGCGCATCGAGCTGGCCGGTCGCGGTGCTGAGCAGCACCGGCGTCATCGGCGGCCTGCTGATGGTGCTGTTCTTCCTGCGCATCTCGACGCTGAGCCTGCGCGGTGCCAGTGACGAGATCCGACGCGTGGTGACGGGCGCGCGCTACAGCTTTCTGGTCTGCCTCGTTCCCGGCGCGGTGGCAGGAACGCTGGTCGACTTCGGCGCCTTCAACGCGACGCTGTTCGCGATCACCGCCGCGCTGCCGACGCTGATCCCGGTAGCACCGCGACGGCGACGGCGCCCCGCCGGACTGCCGAGCCAGGCTCGCCGTACAACGCTGACGTCATGACGGTAGCCGTCGCGCGGTATCGTGCCAGCTGTATCATGCTGGTGCGCCTTCGGCCCATCGGCATACCTGTTATCAATACCTGGCGGTTAAGCCTTTTGCGGATCTGGGGTAATTTACCTTTGATTCCACGGGCGTGACACAGGACGATCGGACGCATGAGCAGGCGCATTCTGGTAACCGGCGGGGCGGGATATATCGGTAGCCACACCTGCAAGGCGCTCGCGGCGGAGGGGTTCCTGCCGGTCACCTACGACAATCTCAGCCTGGGCGATCCGGCGCGCGTGCGCTGGGGACCGTTGGTCGAGGGCGACGTCCGCGATGCCGCTGCGGTCGCGCGTGCGATCGCCGATCACGACGCCGAGGGCGTGATCCATTTCGCCGCGGACGCCTATGTCGGTGAATCCGTCGCCGACCCCGCGCGCTATTACGACAATAACGTCGGCGGCATGATCGGCCTGCTCGCCGGCATGCGCACGGCGGGATGCGGCCGGATCGTCTTCTCGAGCACCTGCGCGGTCTATGGCGACCCGACGACGCTGCCGATCTCCGAGGACACGGTGCCGGCACCGGTCAATCCCTATGGCCGGACCAAGCTCATCGGCGAAGGGATGCTCACCGATTATGCCGCCGCCTACGGGCTCGACTTCGTCGCGTTGCGCTATTTCAACGCGAGCGGCGCCGACCTCGACGGCGAGCTGGGCGAGGACCGCGAGTACGAACCGCATCTCATCCCGCGCGCGATCCTTCACCTGCTCGGCCATCTCCCCGATTTCCAGGTGTTCGGCAGCGACTTCCCGACCCCCGACGGCACCGCGATCCGCGACTATATCCACGTCGCCGACCTCGCCCGCGCACACGTGCTGGCGGTGCAGCGGCTGCTCGCCGGCACCGGCGGCCGGCGCATCTTCAATCTCGGCTCGGGCGTCGGCCATTCGGTCGCCGAGGTGCTCGCCGCGATCGCCGCGGTGTCCGGCCGGCCGCTCGCCACGCCGACCGGCAACCGCCGCCCCGGCGACCCGCCGCAGCTCGTCGCCGACGTCGCGGTCGCGCGCGACGACCTCGGCTTCACCGCGCGCCATTCGGCCTTGCGCGACATCATCGCCTCGGCCTGGCAATGGCACGTAAAGACCCATCGCGAGGCCGTGTCATCCTGACGCCGGCCGCCTCCATCCGCTCCTCGGGGACCGATCATGCATCTTGAGAAACGCATCCTGATCACGGGCGGCGCCGGCTTCCTAGGCTCGCATCTGTGCGACATGATGCTCGCCCGCGGCCATCGCGTCCTGTGCGTCGACAATTTCTTCACCGGCACGCAGCGCAACGTCGACCATCTGCGCGACAATTCGCGCTTCGAGCTGATGCGCCACGACGTCAGCTTCCCGCTGTTCGTCGAGGTCGACGAGATCTACAATCTCGCCTGCCCGGCCAGTCCGATCCACTATCAGCGCGATCCGGTGCAGACCACCAAGGTCAGCGTCGTCGGCGCGATCAACATGCTCGGCCTCGCCAAGCGCACCAAGGCCAAGATCTTCCAGGCCTCGACCTCGGAAGTCTATGGCGACCCCAGCGTCCACCCGCAGACCGAGGATTATTGGGGCAACGTCAACCCGATCGGCATCCGCTCCTGCTACGACGAGGGCAAGCGCTGCGCCGAGACCTTGTTCTTCGACTATCGCCGCCAGCACGGCCTGGCGATCAAGGTCGCGCGGATCTTCAACACCTACGGGCCGCGCATGCACCCCAATGACGGGCGCGTCGTGTCGAGCTTCATCGTTCAGGCGCTGCGCGGGCAGGACATCACCATCTTCGGCTCGGGCGAGCAGACCCGGTCGTTCTGCTATGTCAGCGACCTGCTCGCCGGCTTCGTCACGCTGATGGACACGCCGAACGACGTCACCGGCCCGATCAACATCGGCAATCCGGTCGAGTTCACGATGCTGGAGCTGGCGACGCTGGTGATCGAGCTGACCGGCTCGCGCTCCAGGATCGTCCACATGCCGCTGCCCGCCGACGACCCGCGCCAGCGCCGCCCCGACATCACGCTGGCGCGCCAACAGCTCGACTGGGAACCCAAGATCCAGTTGCGCGAGGGTCTCGAGAAGACGATCGCCTATTTCGACGCTCAGCTCGCCGGATACGCCCAGCACCAGCGGGCCGATCCATGATAGGACGAAATCACCGTCGCCATGACGGCGTGACGCTTGCAAATCCCGCGCCGGCCATGCCATGGATCATCGCTTAGTCAGGCGATTTGAAGGTGTTGGTAATCATAGCATTACCACAACAAGCAAGTTGCCGCGATCCAGCGAGCTAAACGGTTAGGACCAAAACGGGCGTGCGCACGATAGACCAGTATGTATTGTGCCGGCCGCATGACGCGGGACTACATATCCGTCAGGAACGGGATCGCCGGCATGACTGAGGGGATGCCGTCGATCCGGGCCAGCGTCGTCGTCATCAACCACAATTACGGCGAATTCCTCGCCACCGCGATCGACAGCGCGCTGGCGCAGGATCATCCCGATGTCGAAGTGGTCGTGGTCGACGACGGCTCCACCGACCATTCGGCCGCGATCATCGCGGGCTATAGCGACCGCATCCGGGCGGTGATGAAGGCACAGGGCGGCCATGTCGAGGCGGTCAACGCCGGCTACGCCGCCTCGTCTGGCGAGGTGGTGCTGTTCCTCGACGCCGACGACCTGATCCATCCCGACTGCCTGCGCCGCGCGCTGGCGATGCTCCAGCCGGGCGATTCCAAGGTGCAGTTCCGGCTGGCGACGCTGGACCGCACCGGCGCCGACCAGAACATGCCGTTCCCGCATTTCCCGCCCAATTTCTCCGCCGACGACGTGTTGCGCGGCGCGGCGCGCTCGGGCTGGTATCCCTGGACGGTGTCGACCGGCAACGTCTTCGTCCGCGGTTTCCTCGACCGGGTGATGCCGATCGATGCCAAGACGGTCTATCGGTCGCCGGACGGCTATCTCAGCAAGCTCGCGCCGCTCTACGGGCCGGTGCGCTCGCTGCGCGAAGTGCTTGGCGGCTATCGCGTCCACGGCCAGAACGCCTGGGCGAGTTCGCAGAAGACGTGGAGCGCGGATACCGCGCTGCGCTGGCTCGCGTTCGACCGGGTGCTCGAACGCGCCTTCGTCAGCGCGGCGCAGACGCAGGGCGTCGTGGTCCGCCAGCCGCTGCTGCGCTCGTTCCAGGCGCTCGAATATCGCATGCAGGCGCTGCGCTTCGCCGATCCGGACAAGCGCCCGCCCGACAGCCGCCAGACGGTGATGACCGACGCCGTCCACTGGCTGGTCGAGCTCCACCCGTTCGGCTGGCCGGGCAGCGTCGCGCGATTCGGCTGGCTGGCGTTCCTCGGCTATGCGCCGCGCCGGCTGGTCGAACGCCAGGTGCGCAAGGCGCGCACCCAGACCAACCGCTCGCTGTTCTGGCGCTCGATGCTGTCGCTGACCCGCAAGTTCGAATAATCCGGCAATATTGTCGCCTCGGCACGCGACATGCATCTTGAAGCGATTGTCCCATTATCCGTCAGATCCGGATATCGGCCCGCCCGGGCCAATTTGTTTTGATCGCCCCGTTCGATATACATTCTCCGCTGCACGCGCGGTCCAGCCGAGCAGCGCCCGGCGCAGGCTTCTCCTGCAAGGATACCGCCATGGATACCCGGAGTTTCAAGCCCGAACTGCAAGGACTGAGGGCGGTCGCGGTTCTGCTCGTGCTGTTCTTCCATCTCGACGCCCGCTTCCTGAGCGGGGGATATGTCGGCGTCGATGCGTTCTTCGTGCTGTCCGGCTATTTCATCACCACGTCGCTGGTCACCGAGATCGACAAGACCGGCAGGATCGCCTTTCTCACATTCTACGAGCGGCGCTTTCGCCGACTGCTGCCGGCAGCGACACTCGTGCTCGCCGCGATGCTCGTCTTCATCGCCGCGTTTCCACGCGACCAATGGCCACATATCGCCCGCGAGGTCGCTGCCGCGTCGCTCTATGTCGAGAATTTGCTCCTCGCCCACCATTCCGTCGATTATCTGGCGTTCGACCGCGTCGCCAGTCCGGTGCAGCATTATTGGTCGCTCTCGGTCGAGGAACAATTCTACTTCTTCTGGCCGGTCTTCCTGATCGGTGCGGCGGCATGCCGCCGTCTCGTCGACTGGCCCGTCCGCAGGATTTGCCTCGTCGCGATCGCGCTCATCCTCGTCGCATCGCTGGGCCTGTCCATCATGGCGGCGCGCGCACCGCAACCGAGCCATTATTTCTATACGCATCTGCGCGTGTGGGAGCTGGCGCTCGGCGGTTTCATCGCCTGCCTGTCCACCCGTTCGCTGCACTTCGTATCCGGCCGTCTCGCCCCGCTGATCCAGTGGAGCGGGCTCGCGATGTTGATCGGCGCGAGCCTGCTCTATTCAGCCAAGACGACCTTTCCCGGCTATGCGGCGCTCTTGCCGACCGTCGGCACCGCACTCGTCATCCTCGTTGCGGGAAGAGCGTCGTCGTGGTGGCACAACGCATTCCTCGACAACAAAGTGATGCGGTGGATCGGCGACATATCCTATTCGATCTACCTTTGGCATTGGCCGATCATCGTCTGCATCAAGGATCACCGCGGCGGGTCGCTTAGCACGCTCGACGCGGCCGGGATCATCGTTCTGGTCCTGCTGCTCGCGCATCTGACCAAGATCTTCGTCGAAGACCGGTTCCGGGTCGGTGGCGCCCGGGCGGGCACGGTTCGGAAGTCGCGCTGGCGGTCCTTCGCGCCCGTCGCAGTGGCGGTCGCGGTGCCGCTACTCTTGTCGGGCGTCCTGCTCGGCTACGTCGCCTATGACCAACACCGGTTCGAAACGGCGCGGCTCGACCCGCGCGACTATCCGGGGGCAAGGGCGCTGCTCGCCGGGGCACCGTCGGCGTTGCCCGCGCGCCCCTTCTTTCCTGCCGCGCATCTCGCGCCCCTGGATATTCCCAAGGTCTACGCCAACGACTGCAGTCTTCCGTTCGGCGCCAGTACGATCCGCGCCTGTCCATCGGGGCGGCTCGACAGTGCCGTGACGATGGCGGTCGTCGGGGATTCCCACGCCGCCCAATGGCTGCCTGCCTTCGATGTCGCCGGGCAGAAGCGCGGCTGGAAGATCGTTCCGCTCACCAAATCGTCCTGCCCGCTGGTCGCGATCACGCTCAATCACGGCGACGCGGACTCCTGCGCGCGATGGGCGCAGAACGTGATGGCGTCGCTGCGCGCCGCTCCGCCGCAGATCATCGTATACACGCTGTATCTCGACGGCGAGATCGCCCAACTCCCCTCAGATGCGAGGCGTCTCGCCGCGGTGCAGCCGATGCTGGAGCAACTGACGCGGCTCGGCTCGCGCGTGATCGTGCTGCGCGATACGCCGCATCTCGCCGCGGATCCGATCCCGTCGCTGGACGATGCCGTCGGGCAACCGGCCGCCCTGCCGAGGCGCGCGCGAGGCCCGGATATCGTCGCGCGCGCGGCGGCTGCCGTTCCCGGCGTGACGTTGCTCGATATGGACGACCTCGTCTGCCCGCATGGCCGATGTCTCAACGTCATCGGCAACATCGTCGTGTGGCGCGACGAACATCACATCACGGCGCATTATGCGGAAACATTGGGGGTGCCGTTATCCGACCGGCTCGACCGATTGCTCGCCACCGGGCGCGCCACCCGATCGATCCCGCCGGCGCCCTGATCACCGGCCGCCAACGCCATGACGGGCCGTCTCCGGGGACGGCTTTTCAAGGTAGATTACGTCAGCTAGGCTTGATTATTCTTTTCGGGGGAAAGCTGCATGCCTGGCCAAGCGAGCCATCCTGCCCCGCGCTTCGAAACGCTCGATCTGATGCGCGGGATCGCAGCGCTGTCGGTATTGCTGCTGCATTGTTCGCCCCCGTTCGTTTCCTTGGCTGCACATGGCCATCTCGCGGTCGATCTGTTCTTCGCACTCAGCGGTTTCGTCGTCGCTTCGGCTTATACGCCCAAATTGCTGTCGACGATGACGTTCAAGGAATTCATGCAGGTCCGCTTAAAGCGGCTGTACCCGCTGATCGTCCTGGGTGCACTGATCGGATTTGCCGGTTACTTTCGGGCGTACAGCCTGAAAGACCTGATGCTTCTGCTGCTGTTCGGCCTATTGCTGCTGCCCAGCCCGTTCGCCAGCGAGGAAGAAGGCTCGTCGGCGATGGGCATCAACCCGCCGAGCTGGAGCCTGTTCTGGGAATTGGCGATCAACGCGCTATTCGCGCGATGGGCCGTTCGCTGGTCGCTGCGCCTGCTGACGCTCATTCTGGTGGTCAGCGGCATTGGCCTCTGCGTGCAGGCTTTGCATTATGGTCAGCTCTCCCAGGGGTTCACCTGGTCCAACTGGTGGGGGGGGGCGGTTCGCGTCACCTTCTCCTTCACGCTCGGCGTCGTGCTCTATCGGATCAGGCCGGTGCTGACCTGGCGCCTGCCGGTTCCGCTCATCGCCTTCGTAACGCTCGTCGTTCTGGTGATGCCGTTGCTCGGCCGGTGGAATGGACTCTACGATATCCTCTGTGTGGTCGTCCTATTCCCGATCCTGCTCGTCGCCGGCATCAACAGTCACGCGCCGCGGCTGACCCGCCTGTCGCTGATCCTCGGCGAGGCGTCCTATCCCGCCTACATTCTGCAGGGCGGCATCTATCCCCATTTCAAGGGGCTATGGCACCATATCACGCTGCCCGAACCCGTCGTGGCGGTCCTGTCGGTTCTGCTGGCGATCGCGTTCTTCTTCGGGTCGCTGCTCATCAGCAGGCCCTATGAGCGGCTGATGAAGAGGATATTGCCCAAGGTGCGGCGGGTGACGCTGCCCGCGCAGGCCGCCCCGTAACTGCCGCTTGGCGGCGGTTACGCAGGTGCCCCGCTGATCTTTACGGCTCGTTCCGGCGCATCACCGCCCGATCGAGCTATAGGCGAAGCCGAGCGCGGCGATCTCGGCGGGGCGGTAGACGTTGCGCAGGTCGACCAGCACCGGGGCCGCCATCGTCCGCTTCAGCCGCTCGAAGTCGAGCGCGCGGAACGCATCCCATTCGGTGACGATCACCACCGCGTCGCTGCCCGTCGCGGCGTCATAGGCGTCGCTGCAATAAGTGATGTCGGGCAGCGTCGCGCGTGCCGCGGCCATGCCCTCTGGATCGTAGGCGCGTACCGTCACGCCGGCATCGTGCAGTGCCTGGACGATCGCGATCGACGGCGCATCGCGCATGTCGTCCGTATTGGGTTTGAACGTCAGGCCGAGCAGCGCGACCGTCTTGCCGCGCGGTGCATCGCCGAGCATCGCGATCACCTTGCGGCCCATCGCGCGCTTGCGGCTGTCGTTGACCTTGACCACCGCCTCGACGATCTGGATCGGGCTGTCGTGATCCTCGGCGGTCTTGAGCAGCGCGAGCGTGTCCTTGGGGAAGCACGAGCCGCCATAGCCGGGGCCGGCGTGCAGGAACTTCTTGCCGATGCGGTTGTCGAGGCCGATGCCGCGGCTGACGTCCTGGACGTCGGCACCGACCGCCTCGCACAGATTGGCGATCTCGTTGATGAAGGTGATCTTGGTCGCGAGGAAGGCATTCGCCGCATATTTGATCAGTTCGGACGTGCGTCGGCCGGTGAACAGGATCGGGCTCTCGTTGAGGTAGAGCGGGCGGTAGACCTCGCGCATCACCTTGCGCGCGACCTCGTCGTCGGTGCCGATGACGATCCGGTCGGGGCGGGTGAAATCGCCGATCGCGGCGCCCTCGCGCAGGAATTCGGGGTTGGAGACGACCGCCACCGCGACGTCGGGGCGCTTCTCGCGCAGGATCGCCTCGACCTTGTCGCCGGTGCCGACGGGCACGGTCGATTTGGTCACGACGACGGTCGGACCGGTCACCGCCGCGGCGATCTCCTCGGTCGCGGCGAAGACGTAGCTAAGGTCGGCATGGCCGTCGCCGTGTCGCGCCGGCGTGCCGACCGCGATGAAGATCGCATCGGCGCCCGCCACCGCCGCGGCGAGATCGGTGGTGAAGCGCAGCCGGCCGGCCGCGACGTTGGCGGCGACCAGCGCGTCCAGTCCGGGCTCGAAGATCGGCATCCGCCCCGCCTCGAGCGCGGCGATCTTGTCGGCCGCCTTGTCGACGCAGATCACATCATGACCGAAGTTGGACAGGCAGGCACCCGAGACGAGGCCGACATAGCCCGAACCGATCATGGTAATACGCATAGAGCCTCATCGTCTGGGGGACCGCCGCAGCAACGATGCGGCGTGCAACGACCTCTAACAAAAGGGGAAAGCTTAGAGAACGCGCGATTGCTGTCCTATTTTGGGCAGGGATCAGCGGATCAGGCGACGCATCGGCGGGATTCGGTCGAGGATCAATACGCACAGCGCCGACGCCAGCACCGCGAGCAGCGCATTGCCGAGGCAGGCGGCGAGCGTCGCCTGACCCAGCAGGCGCGCCGCGAGGTCGAGGAACAGCAGGTGCACGACATAGAGGCCGAGGCTGAGCCGCGCGAGCCGCGCGAACAGCGGCGACAGGCGGAACGTCGACGGGATCGCCAGCGCGACGAGGAAGGCGGCGATGCCATAAGGGATCGTCATCAGCGTGTCGTCGGTGAAACGCGGGAAGGGGATGGTGCCGACCGCGACCAGCGCCGCGACCTCGGCGAGTTGCAGCAGCGCGGCGACGGCGAACACCGCCAGCGCAATGCGGAGCGGAATATGACGGCCGCGATCGCGCAGCCACGCGCCCGCGGTGACGAACAGCAGGCCGAAGAAGGGGCCGTTGCGCGTGTTGAACGGCGGTTTCGGCAAATGGAGCAGCAGGCGCAACGGCCCGAAGGCGAACGCCAGCGCATAGAAGACGAGCGCCAGCGCGAGCACCGCGCCCCAGCCGAGCCGGCTGCGCACGACGGCGAACAGCACGCCGGCGACGCCCAGCGCGGGCAGGAACCAGAGATGCTGGCCGTCGAGCCCGGTGATCAGCAGCCGCACGATCATCGCCGGCGCGCGCAATTCGGCGAGCGAGCCCTGGAAATAGAGGATGTAGACCAGCGCCCACACCAGGAAGGGCGGCGCGAGCCTGACGAGCAGACGCAATGCGGTCCGCTCGGGCGAGCGCTGCGGCATGAAATAGCCGAAGGCGACGAAGAAGAAGGGCACGGCGAAGCGCGACAGCAATGCGATCACGTCGGCTGCGACCGGCGCGTCCTGGGCGCCGTTGGACACCGCATGGATCAGCACCACCGCGACGAAGGCGACCAGCCGCATCAGGTCGATGCCGGCGAGGCGGATCGTGCCGTCTGGCGGCGTCACCGGGGAAGCGTCGATTGCCGTCGCGATGGCCGATCCCTTTCCGCTCAAGCCTCGCATCGACCGGCGGCCGGACCGGCCCGACAGGGTGTCGGCACGATCTGGACGGGGAGATGCCAAGCACTGCCAACAGGTTGGCGGCAAAGGTTAGCATAACCCGGCGACGGACCGGCAAGCTTTTGCGAAAGGTGGCGCGATAAACGGTTAAGCGACTGGGATCGCCTCGGTAATTTTACCGGGCAGCGTCAGTCCTTGTAATAATTGCGATACGCGCGCCGCCTTCTGCGCCGCGACCGTCGGTTGAGCAAAACCACGATCAGACTTAATCCGACCAGCGCCGCGATTATGATGAGGGTAGGAACCGACATGCTCACGATTAATCAAAGGCTCCCTCGTGAACGCGTTGCCGCATCTAACAATGATGCGCTGCGATATGCAACGCCAAATCGCCTCGCACCGTGTTCAACAATGGGAAAGCATTGGACCTGATAACGGCCAATAGCGACACTTGACCAGGCCAGTTTTGGTAAATACAAAATAAACGCGAGGCGGGCATCAAGGTCGCCACGCCATTCAAACAGCATGAGCCGGTCGAGACCATTATAGCGCGATCGCGATCCGCGCCTTGAGCAATGCACGATCAATATTCGCGGTGACAGGCTATGGGCAGACCCGATCCGGGATTAATGCTCATGTACGGCACTGCGGCATTTCGAGGGATCATGGCCGTTTCGGATAGGGTCGGGCGACTTGGCGCGACGGGGTCGGGCAGCGTACACAATGTCCGTCGACCTCGATCGTCTTGGCGGTCATGCGAAACCCTGCGGCGCCGGCGGCAACGCTGATGATATTCGCCGCGGTATGGCCCCTGATCGGCGTGGATTGCCCGCACCTCTGGCAGACCAGGGTGATACGCGGCTGATATTGCTCGCCTTCTATCGCCCGATTGTCGGTCGGCTGGACGAGGTTGGCCTGCATCAGGATATCGAGGATGCGATAGACGCTCGCCGCGGCGGGTTCGGCGTTCACCTTGGTCGAGGCGGTGGCGAGCGCGAAGATCTGGTCGCGCGCATCGGCATGTGCCGCCTCCTGCGCAGGCGACACCATGGCGCCGTCGCCCGCCGCGGCACCGCCACGCCGACGGCGCAGCTTGGCGGCGATGCCGAGCACCATCGATTCACCGCCTTGCGGCCGGCCGGCGACCTGCCAGAGCAGCAGCACCGTCGCGCCGAACGCCAGTGCGCCGAGCGCGGCGAGCGCAGCGAGCGCCACCGTCAGCCACGGCCGCGACAGATCGGTCGGGAGCAGCTGCGCCACCGGGAAGACGACCGCGCCCATCACCAGGCAACCGAGGATCGGACGCAGGATCGCCTTGAGCTGCGCCCAGACCGGCAGGTCGATCGCGTCGCGCGCGGCGCGCACCGCCATCCCGGCCAGCACCAGCGCGGCGGCCGCCCGCGCGGCCGCGATCCCCGGGATCAGGAAGAACCAGGCGCCGGCGATGACCAACGGCACCTTGACGAGGAAGTCGGTGAGCTGGCGGTTGAAGATCAGCGTCGAGCGGCGCAGCGCCAGCGCCAGCGCGTTGAGCGGCGTCCACAACAGGCCGGGGATGCCGGCGAGCGCCAGCCATTGCAGGATCGGCGCGACCATGTCCCATTTCGCGCCGAGCGCGAGGCTGACGACGGGATGGGCGAGCAGGGCGGTGCCGGCGAGGATCGGAAAGCCGAGCAGTGCGACCGCCGCGAAGGTCTTGAGATAGGCCTGGCGCAGCCGCTCGGGATCGTCGCGCACCGCGACCAGCCCCGCCGACAGCGGCCCGAGGATCGGCGTCAGCAGCACCTGGCCGGGGATCGACGCCAGACTGTCCGCCATGGTGAAGCGGCCGACCGTCGCGGTCGGCGCGAGCCGGCCGAGCACCAGCCGGTCCATCTGCCAGGCGAAGGCGGAAAACAATTGCGCGCCGCTCAGCCAGCTCAGGAAGTTGCGGAACAGCCGCCAGTCCTTGAGCGAGAAGGTGGGACGATAGGGGGCGAGGACGAACGACATCAGCGACGCCGTCACCGGCGACAGGATGGTGCCGAGCGCCAGCGCCCAATAGCTGCCCGTCGCCACCGCGACGCCGATCGACACGCACAGCGACACGACCTTGCCGAGCAATTCGGTGGCGACGGTCCGGCGGAAGTCGAGATCGCGATTGTACAGCGCCAGCCGCGGGTTGCTGATGCCGCGGAACGCCGGCGCCAGCGCCAGCGCGGCGATCAGCGGCAGCAATCGTGCGTCGCCATAGACCATCGCGAAGGGCCAGGCCGCCGCGCCGATCAGGATCGCGAGGACGACGCCGCGCAGCACGCTGAGCGTGAAGGCGGTGTCCATCATCGTCCGGGTGATGTCGCGCTCGACGAGCAACACCTGCGACACCGGCAGTTCCATCACCGCCTCGACGATGAAGATCAGGCTCATCGCGATGCTGATCAGGCCGAAGTCAGCGGGCTGCAACAGCCGCGCCAGCACGATCAGCGCGACGAGATCGATCAGCCGCGACAGCAATCGCCCGCCGACCGCGAGGATCGAGGCGAGCGCGGTGCGATGCGAGGCGGTCGCCGCGACGGCGGTGGTGCGGGTGGCGGCGGCCGGGGCGGGGACGCCCGCCGATCCTAGCGCCACGTCAGGACCGCGCCGCAAGAGAAAGGGCCGCAAGAGAAAGGGGTGTCCCGGGGACGGGGCGCACGGCCGCAACGAACGCCAATACTCTCTGCTCCGATGATGACATCGACGGACCGGGACCGACGTGATCCTGGACCGCAAGCCGCGCCGCAGCCGCTTAGCGCATTGATTAGCGGTTCCTTCATCGTCTGTCACCCGCATTGAACCATTGCTTTCGGCGCGTCGCTGGTTTGATATGGGTCATCAGCACGATGCAGGTGCGCGCCGCGCCGCGGCCGACGGGAGAGGAATGCAGACGACGGCCGAGCAACAGCACCCGACCCGCCGCCTCTGGTATAGTTAACGCCTGTTGACCAAGAACAGATCGGCAAGACACATGCGCTGCAATAGCGCGATCGCAGTCCCGGCAGGGTCCAGACGCGCGGGATCGGCCATGAGTGTTATCGCCGCGGTCTTTCTGTTCATCACTGTTGCCACAACGGTTGTGAATAAGCTGGTACGGCCGGTGAACATCGTTCACACTGTCTTTACCTTTTTTGGCTTAGAGCTATATCCAGACGATTAGGGTGCGATATGGCGATTACTGCTCAGATCATCAGTGACGACCGCAGCTCGGAACGGTTCCCGGCCGGGCTCAACGCAACGCTGCGCGACCAGGTGACGCGTCCCCACGACGTGATGATCGACGATCTGTCGCTGACCGGCTTCCGCCTGTCGGGCGGTCCGGCGATGGCGCTGGGCAGCGAGGCGTCGATCGGCTTCGCCGGCATCGGCGTGCATCAGGCGCGGGTGACGCGGCAGGACGGCGACGTCTACGGCTGCGAGTTCGTCACGCCGATCACGCAGGAGATGCTGACCCGCGCGCTCACCGCCGGCCCGGTCGCGCCGATCGCCTTCCCGACCGCGGCGGGCCCGTCGCTGCTCGACCACGTTCCCGAACCCTATGTCGAACCCTATTCGGGCCGCACCAAGCTGGCGATCGCGACGGTCGCGGCCGCCGCAGGCTGGGCGGTCGCAGCCGGCCTGTATTTCGCGCTGACCTGAGCGGCAGATACAATAAGGCTTCACGACGCATCATCTCCGACCTGCTCGTGATCGCGCTATAGCTGCTCGGTTTGTTACGCCGGTCCCTCGTCAGCGAAGTACAGGCGCAAGTGATCGCGCAACGGTCGATGCCGTCCCTCAAGCCGCCTTCCGGGGGCGATCTGGCGCGTCAGGACGAACTGGTGCTTCGCGACCATGTCCTTCGGTGGTACGGGCTCCGCCCTACCGATCGTGGGACCGACCTTGCCAATCATCCAAGAGCATAAGCAGCATTTTCTCACGCTCGACGGCATGCGCGGGATTGCCGCCCTCATCGTGGCAGGATTACATGCCAGAGAACTGATGATCGGCGGCCCAACGCTCGATCATTCGTACCTCGCAGTAGATTTCTTTTTCTGCCTCAGCGGTTTCGTCATCGCCTATGCCTATGATGGCCGGTTATCGACCACCATGCGCTTCTCGACATTCGTCAAAGCACGAATGATCCGCCTGTATCCGATGATCTTCATCGGGGCATTGCTTGGCGGCATAGTCCTGATCGCCGGACGCAAGGATGGCATTGTGGTGCCGGCAATTGTCACCATCGGGACCATGCTGCTCGTCCCCGCCGGCTTTTTCTTCGGGAAACAAGCTTATCCCAGCGACAATCCGATCTGGTCACTGTTCTTCGAGGTCGTTGCAAACATCGTCTACGCATTGTCGCCGCGACTGTCGATGCGCTTGTACGTCGGCTGCCTGGTGCTATCGGGGCTGGGCTATGTCGCGATTTGCTATATGTTCAACGGCATGCAGTTCGTCGGGTTTGATTCCTGGCTGAGCTTTGCGGCTGGTCTTGTGCGGGTAGCCTTTCCCTTTGCGGCGGGCGTGGTCATTTTCCGACTAGGGCTGCATCGGCATAGCGGCGTCCCCGCATGGCTGCCGCTGCTCGCATTGCCGGGGCTCTTGCTCTTCCCAATCGGATCGCAGGCAATCACCGATGCCGTGATCGCGATGGTTTGCCTCCCCGCGCTCGTCGTGCTTGGCGCACGAACGGAACCCGCCGTCGTCATACTGCCGTGGCTCAAAGCATCCGGCGAATTATCCTATCCGCTGTACCTGTTGCACCAGCCAATCCTGCGGATCGTCAAAAATGCACCGCATATCGATATGCTGCGCTCGATTCATCCGCTGCTTCCGCCGATCCTCGGCCTGAGCATTGCGGTGGTCGCTTCCGCTGCCGCCCTACGCGTTTATGATCGTCCGATACGCAAGCTGCTGACGTCGCGTTTGATCCGAGCTGCCGAGCGCCGTTAAGCCGCGGGCGATCGGCGCAGCAGGGTGATGATCATGTCGGCCGCGCTCAGTGCGATCAGCACCGGAATGCCGACGACCATGCTGGCGGTCTCGATCACATAGCCCTTCACGTCGCCTCTCCCACCCTCGCCGGTATCGTCCGGTCGCCGTCGCGCGGTTGGGTCTCGCGCATGCGTGCGGCCCGCCGTCCCGATCGTGCATCGAATAGCACGGCGATGGCGAAGGTGGCCAGCAGCGAAAACAGTACCGACGCAAGATACGTCAAGTAACCGCCGCCCAGGCGGCTCCATGCGATCGCAAGAATATAGGTCAGCCAAACACTCCCAATATAGCAATACAGGGTCTGCCGGCCGACGCAGGCGAGGGCGCGCATCGGTGCCCATTCCGGCAGCCGGCGGCTGAGCGTCAGCAATCCGCAGTAGAACAGGATCACGACCGGTGCGTGGACGAGCCGCAAGGTGCCCAGATTACCCTTGGACGTCAGCAGCCAATAGCGGGGGATCGCCTCTTCGACGTGGAGCAGCTTGGCGACCGCGAAGGCGGCGGCAGCAACGCCGACGACGACGGTGATCCATCTACGCGCCTCGAGCAGCCTGAACAGGGGGACATGGGCGCGGGCAGAGCCCAGAATCAGCGGTATGAAGAACAGAAGCTGCCAGGCGGCCGGATTGAACTTCCACTCGACAAGCTTGGGGTCGAGGAGAAGGGTGGCGGTCGCGAGCTGCGAGAGCAGCCACAGCGTCACGGACAGCACGGCCAAAGCGGCCGGCGAGCGACGATGGAGCCACAAGGCGGCCGGCGTGAGCAGCATGAAGATCACGTAGAGCTGCAGCACGTCGAGCAGCGCCGGCGCCCTGAGCAGGGCGACGAACATCAGCAGCCCTGAGAGGGGGGCGTCGAACAGGAAACCGGCGTCCCAGGCGACCGCCTCCCACCGCTGCATGAGCAGCAGGACGGGGGCGACCCCGACGAGCAGCAGCAGATTGTCGATGTAGAGGGTGCGGGCACGCGCCAGGACCGCATGCGACGGCCGCGGTTTCCGCTGATACACCATCCCGACCATATAGCCGGACATGATCACGAAGATCGACGCCGACGACGAATATCCGAGCGCGGTCGGCGTCGGAATACCAAATCCCTTGAGGCCGTAGATCCGGAAAGCGACGGTGATGTGGTTGATGGCGATGATCAGCATCGCCGCGCCGCGTACGATATCAATACGCGTTTCGCGCGGGACGCCGTTCGCCTGCATGCTTATTGCCCCCCGACGATGGATGACCGCGCGACATCCATCCGCGGCTTTCGCATTATTGCATTTTAACGCACGGTTGCGCGATCGTCACCCATCAACGTCGACCGACATGCCGCCGGTGTCCCGATCGGGGGCGGCACGGCCTTCCGTCACCGGCAGGCGTCCGGCCGGCGAGAGGCGATCGGTGTCCGCCCGCTCCCGGTCCGACGCCAGCACGCTGTCGGCCGCGACCAGCCGTTCGGCGCGCGCGACCTCCGCGGCGAAGTCGCGCAGGAAATGGGCGCGGGCGAAGCGGCTGGCATTGGCGATCGCCGCCTCGGGGTCGAAACCGGGCAGCCAGGCGTCGAACCGCTCCATCGCCGCGATCAGCGACTCCGCGCTCTGTTCGTGGAAGTGGATGCCGGTCTCGCCGTCGATCACCGTCTCGGTGCCACCGCCGCGGCCGAACACCACCACCGGCCGCCCGGCGGCCTGGGATTCGACCGGGATGATGCCGAAATCCTCCTCGGCGGTGAAGATCAGCGCGCGCGCCTGCGCATAGGCCGCGCGCAATTCGTCGAAGCGCATCCGCGTGGTGAAGCGGACGTTGGGGCCGGCGCGTGCCTTCAGCGTCTCGAGCATCGGGCCGTCGCCGATGACGTGCAGCTTGCGGCCGCTGCGGGTGAAGGCGTCGACCGCGATATCGGGGCGCTTGTAGGGGACGAGCTGGCTGATCCAGACGCATTCGTCGCTGACCGCGTCGCTGCGCTGGAAGATGTCGACGTCGACCGGCGGATAGACGACGCTCGCCTCGCGGCCCCAGAATTTGCCGATGCGCCGGCGGACGAACTGGCTGTTGGCCATGATGACGTCGGGCCGCGACGCGCTCATCCGGTCCCAGGCGCGCATCCGCGGCGCGACCAGCCGCAGGTAGAGGCCAGCGAGCTTGCCGCTCGCCTTGCGATAGGCGTGATATTGATCCCAGATGTAGCGCATCGGCGAGTGGCAATAGGTGACGTGGACCGCATCGGGGCGGGTGATGACGCCCTTGGCCGGCCCGGCCTCGCAACTGATGACGAGGTCGTAGGCGCTGAGGTCGAGCGCCTCGAGCGCGGCGGGCATCAGCGGCAGGTATTTCTGATATTGCGTCTTCGCCAGCGGCAGCTTGCTGATGAAGGTGCTGAAGATGCGATGGCGCTTGAGCGTCTGCGACAGCGCATTCTCGTCGACGACATGAGTGAAGATGTCGGCGTCGGGGTAGAGATCGCAGATCCGCTCGAGCACGCGCTCGCCGCCCCGCATCGTCACCAGCCAGTAATGGACGATCGCCACCTTGCGCGGGCGGGCCGGGATGCTCTCGCCGGGCGTGGGGTCTACGGTCATCGAATAGGGTCCTGTTGCAAAAGCAGCGCCATGCCGCGAACTTACTGGGGCAGCGGCAGATGGGAACGCGTGTCGCGGCGATCGGGAAAATAATTGCGTGGCGTCGCTTTGGCGGCCGGGGTCGGCGTCGCGGCGGGGGCCGGCTGGCCGGCGGTCGCGCCGCTGCCCAGGCTCGCGCCGCTGTCCGACGTGGTGCCGGTGACGGTCGGGCCGGGATAGGCGGGCAGCGCGAGCGGCACGCCGACGACCGCGCGCGTGTCGACGTCGCTCGCCGGCAGCGTCGGATCGGGCAGCGTCGGCGCGAGCAGCGCCGGGTCGGTGGGCAGCGCCGCGGCCGCGGTGCGGAAGGCGGTGTAATCGTGGGGCTGGCCGGGCAGGCGGTAGAAGATATGGTGACCGAGGATGCCGAGCTTGAGCAGCTCGGGCGCCCATTTCGGGAAGACGTAGAGCGTGTGGTAATGCGTCGCCTGCCCGGCCTCGGCCGAGGTCCAGCCGTCGAGCGCGGCGGTGGCGACGCCCATCGCGACCTTGAAGCGCGCCGGATTGGGCGCCCGCGCGAGCGAACCGTCGCAGGTGAAGCTGAACTGGCAGCCCGTCGGCCGGTCGGAGCCCTGGTTGACCACCTCGCAGATCGTCTTGGGATAGCGCGGATGGCGCAGCCGGTTGAGCACGACCTGCGCGACCGCGCGCTGGCCGCTCAGCGGCTCGCCGTTCGCCTCGTAATAGACCGCATTGGCGAGGCAGACGGTCTGGCGTTCGAGATCGGCGCCGAGCCAGGCGGCGACGAAGGGCGGCGCCAGCGGGTTGCTGGCATGGCTGAGCGGCAGCGCGAGATTGCGGGCGAGCGCATCCTGCGGCGACAGTTTGAGGATCGCGCTCGGCACGAAGGTGTCGAGCGGCAGCTCGTCCTCGGCCAGCGGCGCGGGCGCTTCGACCTTGGTGCGCGCCGGGCCGAAGGGAATGGCGTCGAGGAAGGTGCTGTCGTCGTCCATCGTCAGCAGCGCGGTCACCAGCCCGATGACGAGCAGCACCGCGGCGAGGCCCCAGAGCGTCGATCGTTGGGAATGGGAAAGCGACACGGGCGGTCCTCGGGCAATCGGGGCGGCCGCACCCTTATGCCGATCGTTCGGCGGGTGTCCTGCGCGGGATCGGATCGATCCCCGCCGCATCGTGTGTTTTCGGGACATTTGCAAGCTGGCAGAGGCGATTGCATTGGCTAGGGTCGTCGCGAACCGGCGGTTGGCACGGCTCGGTCGGACAGGGGAGGGATATGAGCGTGTTGCCCGATCGCGAGCGTGCCTCGCCCGCACCACCGACATCGGCGCCGCGTCCGCTCGGCTGGGCGGCGCCGGCGCTTGCCGGGCTGGTCGTCGTGCAGATCCTTGCGGGTGGCGCCAACCAGGGCCTCGCCAGCGCGATCGCCGCCTTCGCCGATGCCTTGCTCGCGATCGCGGTGATCGCGCTGTCGCCGGCCGCGTCGCGCTTCTGGCGGCTGGCGCGGCTGCCGCTCGCGCTGCTCGCCGTGGCGCTGGCGTGGGCCACGCTGCCCGGTTTGCTGCCGCAAGGGCTGGGCAGCGCGCTCGGCGTGCCTGCCAATCCGGCCGCCGACCTGTTCGGCCTCGCGCTCGCCAAGGCGCTGGCGACGACGCTGCTGACCCTCGTCGCCGCGCTGCTCGCCTATCGCGCCGGCTCGGCGCGCGGCGTCATACGGGTGCTGACGCTGATCGGGCTGGTCTATCTCGCCTGGGCGGCGGTCGATGCGATCGACTGGCTGTACGACAGCGCGCGCGCGTCGCGCTACAGCGGCACGATCGGCAATCCCAATGCCGCCGGCATCACCTTCGCGGCGCTCGCCCTGCTCGCCGGCGGACTGGCGCTCGCCCCCGACGAGGAAGCGATGCAGCTGCGCCTCGCCGCGCTGGCGGGGAGCGCGGTGGCGCTGGTGCTGTGCGCGCTGACCGGCAGCCGCAGCGCGGTGCTGCTCGCGATGCTGGGCGGCGCCCTGCTGCTGGTGCGGCGCTGGCGGCGCTGGCAGGACGGCCGGCCACCGCTGCGGCTGCTCGGCCCCGCTGCGCTGGCGCTGATCGTGCTGCTGGTGCTGGTCGCGGTCTTCACCCCGGTCGCCGACCGCTCGGCCTATCTGCCCGAGGATGCCGGATCGCGCTGGGCGGTGATCGATCATTATACCGGCGTGGCCAACCAGAGCCCGCTGTGGGGCCATGGCCTCGGCAGCTTCTACGAGGTCAACCAGCGCACGCTGACCGCGGAGGTGGCACCGCTCTACTGGAATTTCGGCGCCGCGCACAATGCGCCGGTACAGCTCGCGATCGAGGCGGGCTGGCCGGGGCTGGCGCTGTTGCTGATCGCGCTGGCGGCGATCGCCTTCCAGATCGCGCGGGCGCGGCGCGACTGGTGGTCGGTCGCGCCGCTGTGCGCGCTGCTCGCGATCGCCGGCAGCGCGATGGTCGACATCGCGCTCAACGTACCGGCGGTGGCGGCAGTGTTCGCGGTGCTGCTCGGCTCGGTATGGGGCGCGGCGCTGGCGAGCGGCGCGACGCGGCGGCCGGTGGCGGCGCGACGGCCCGTGACGGCGCGGAAGCGACCGCGGCGCACGAAGGCCTCGACGACCTGACATCCTTCTGTTGGTGCGAATATCCATCCGTTGGTGCTGAGCCTGTCGAAGCACCTTGAGACCCACCTACCCTTCGACAAGCTCAGGGCGAACGGACGGGGAAGTGGGAAGGTAGGGAGGCGCAAGCAGACAGCCTCCCGTCGTCACGCCTCAAGGCTTGGGCTGCACCCGCAGCGCGAAGCGGACCGACATCGGCGAGCCGCCCATGATGTCGACCAGCCGGTCGTTGAAGCGGCCGTCGAGCGCCGCGAGCCACGCCGCCTCGGCGACCGCCGCCTCCTGCGTCGCGGCGGGCAGGTCGCGCCAGTAGCGTGCCGCATAGGCTGCGCGCCAGAAGCCCTCGGCGGTGAGGAAGGGCGCGGCGGCATAACTGGCGATGAAGGCCCGCAGGCTTGCCGGGGTCGGGTGATCGCCGGGGGCGATCGCGAGCTGGCTATGGAGCAGCAAGGTCGCCGCGGCGTCCGGCCGGCCGACATCGGCGACCGCGAGCATCGCGCGGGCATGAGCGAGGCTGGCGCGATCCGAGCCGGGCGGCACCGCGGCGCCGGCCTGCCGCAACCATAAAGCGGCAAGCCCGATCGCGGCGCGCGGCGGCACGTCGGCGGGCCGCCAGCCCGCCGCCTCGGCGAGTAGCGCGGCGCGGACCGGCGGTTCGGCGTCGCGCGCCGCAGCGACCGCGGCGACGCGTCGTTCGCTGCCGATCGCCATCCCCGACAGGACGAGCGTCACCCCCGCAGCCGCCAGCCACGCCGGCCTCAGGCGGGAGCGGGTCACGCGCCCTTATTCGTTGTAGTAGGAGGAGTAGCGCGCCGAATAATAGAGGCCGCCCATCGCTTCCGAGCGGTGATCGACCATCGTCAGCACCGCGCCGAGCACCTCGCCCTGGCTCTGTTCGAGCCCGGCGAGCGCGGCGTCGACCGCGGCGATCGGCGTCGTGTTCCACTTGATGACCAGCATCACCGCATCGGCGAGACCGACCAAAGTGCGGGCATCGGCGATGCCGAGCAGCGGCGGGGTGTCGAGGATGATGAAATCGTAGCGGCCGCGCGCCTCGGCGAGCATCGCCTCCATCCGGCCCCCGCCGAACAGGTCGATCGGGGTGAACAGCGAGCCCTGGACGAGCAGCAGGTCGAGCCCGTCGACCTCGTCGGGGATCACCGCCTGCGCCATCGACGCACGGCCTTCGAGCACGTCGGCAAGACCGGTGTCAACCGAACGGTTGAGCGCGCGCAGCACGCCGGCACGGCGCACGTCGCAATCGATCAGCAGCACGCGGTCGCCGCTCAGCGCCATGATCCGCGCCAGCGACAGCGCGCTGGTCGTCTTGCCCTCGCCCGGCAACGTCGAGGCGAGCGCGATGACCTGGGTCGGCTGGCTCTGGTTGCGCGACACGATGAACGAGCGGATCGCGCGATAGGCCTCGGCATAGACCGTCATCGGCTTGGCGACGAGCGTCGTCGCCGGATTGGCGACGCGGCGCGACCGCAGCTTCCACGGCGTCGGCAGACGCGGCACCGAAGCGACGAACGGCAGGCCGAGCATCGTCTCGATGTCCTCGGGCTTGCGGATCGTCGAGCTCAGCCCCTCGAACAGCAGCACGCCGGCGAGACCGAAGACGAGGCCGATCAGTAGGCCGGCCGCGGCGAACGCCTTGACCTGCGGGAAGGTCGGCTTGGTCGGGATCGTCGCATTCTCGATGATGTTCGCCTGCGGCGTCGAGACGCGCTGCGCCTGCGTCGA
Organism: Sphingomonas sp. GW821-FHT04B01; assembly: GCF_059420425.1. Lineage (NCBI taxonomy): Bacteria > Pseudomonadati > Pseudomonadota > Alphaproteobacteria > Sphingomonadales > Sphingomonadaceae > Sphingomonas > Sphingomonas sp. GW821-FHT04B01. The sequence continues at coordinate 172,077 of NZ_JBWKTR010000009.1, forward strand.
CTGCTGCGCCGCCTGCGCGAGGCGGGTGTAGGCGGTACGCTTGGCCTCGGCGTCGCGCTCGAGGCTGCCGGCCATCACCGACGCCTGATCGTCGCGGGCGACGCCGCGCTGGAGCGTGTTGAGGCGGTTGCGCAGGCTTGCGGCGCGGGCCTCGGCGGACAGCGCCTGGCTGCGCAGGCCGCCGACGACGCGCTGCGCCTCCTGACGGATCTGCGCGTCGAGCGATTCGATCTGCTGCGCGACCTGGATCGACAGCGGATAGCGCGGGCCGTAGCGCGAGCTGAGCTCGGCGCGACGCTTCTCCGCCTCGGTGCGCTGGCGGCGCAGGTCGGCGATGACCCCCGACGACAGCACCGCGGAGATCGCGTCGGTACCGCCGGTGGCATTCTGCCGTTCCGCCACCGACACCGCCGAGCGCGCCGCGGCGGCTTCGGATTCGGCGGTGGCGAGCTGCATCGACAAAGGCGCGATCTGCTGGTCGGTGATCGTGCCGCCTTCGCCGCTCTGGCTGATGCCGCTCTGCGCGCGATAGGAGGCGAGGCGCGCGTCAGCGGTCTGCACCTCGGCGCCGAGCTCGCGCAGCCGGTTCTGGATCGACTGCGACTGTTTCGCCGCGGTGCCCATCAGATTGTCGGCGGTGCCGGCGACATAGGTGCTGGCATAGGTGTTGGCGATCCGCGCCGCCTTGGCGCCGTCGATCGAGCGGATGCCGATGAGGACGAGATAGCTCTTGTCGTCGCGGTTGATCTTGAGGTGCTCGAGCACGCCGCTGGTCGCGCGTTCGATCGCGGTGTTGGCGGGGCCCTTGCCGGTGAATTCGGGATCGCGATCGAGGCCGAGCTGGGTGACGACCTTGCGCGCGGTGGCGCGCGAGCCGATCACCTGCACCTCGGTGTTGACCGCGGTCTGGTCGGCGGGCTGGTCGGTGCCGTTGCCGAAGTCGAGCGGCGAGGCGGCATTGGGGGTGATGCGCACCTTGGCGAACGCGTCGTATTTCGGCGTCAGCATCAGCGCCGTGCCGAGCGCGGCCGCGAACACCACCAGCGCGGTGACGACCACGATGATCCAGCGGCGACGGATCGCCTCGCCGACCGATTTCAGGGTGACAGCGCGCCGTCCGACATGACGTGACTGGTCGAAGCGGCTTGCTTCCTCTTGCTCGGCCAGCGTGGACATCTTGTTCATACGGTCGCTATTTTCCCTTGGGGGACGACAGCGTTAGCGCTGCAGGACGATTGATAACAGCGCACGGGTTTCGTCGAAAGCCTGTAATCCGACGTTGCCGCGGGCGGACCGGTTGTCGCGTCCGACCAGCAGGCCGAAACCGAAATTGCGGTTGAGCAGATAGCGGCCGCCGGCACTGTAGCGAACGATCTTCGACCGGCCGTTCTGGTTGACGAAATCGTCCTGCTCATAGCCGACCTGCGCGTTGAGCAGCAGGTTGCGGAGCAGTTCGTGATCGACGCGCAACGCGGCTGCGGTCGCGAAGAAGCCGCTGCTGGTGCCGAAATAGCTGTCCTGCACGGTGCGGCGGACGTTGAGCCCCACCGTGGTGAGCTGGGTCGGAAAATATTCGACCTTCGCTTCCGCCGCGATGCCCGAAATGTCGCGGTAGATCGGCGAATCGTAGCGGCGATTAACGTAGCCCACCCCGATGCCACCGCGGATCAGCGCCGACAGATCGAAGCTCGCGCCCCCGATCACGTTGAATTCCTTGGAATCGCGATTGGGGATGCCGGTGGTCAGCGGATATTTGTAGGTCGTGTCGGTATAGCCGCCCTGCACGAACAGCGAGGTGTCGGGCGACACCGCATATTCGCCGCGCGCGGTGGTGCGCAGCAGCACCTGGTCGCGGCCCTGCTGGCTGATCAGCCCGCCCGAGAAGGACCGGACGTCGGAGAAGTTGAACTGGTCGACGCTGACCGCGACCTGGCCGCGGATGCGCGCACCGGCGAAGGCGCTGCCGACGCTGGCGGTAGTCTGCTGGAACTGGATCGCCTCGGCGGCATCCTGCGGCGAGGCGGCAGACGAGCGCGGCTCGGTCGAGCGTGCGGTGCGCAGCAGGGTGTTGAAGGTCAGCGAGCGCGTCGCGTCGAGCCGGCCGCTGGCATCGATATTGTAGTTGGTCTCGTTCCGCGGCGTCTCGCTGGCGAAGCGGCGCAGGCGCGCGCCGGCGTTGAAGTTCAGCTCGTTCGTCGACCAGTTACTGTTTGCGGCGATCGACGGCGCGATCAGCGCATAGACGTCGCTCTGCTTGTTGGTGTCGACCTGATAGGCGTTGTCGCTGAAGCCGGCGCCGAGTTCCAGCTTCGGGTAGAGCAGGAACGAGCCCGCCCGCACGCCCTGCGCCTGATATTCCGGGCGCTCGCGCTGGAGGACGCTGGTGTTCTTGCCGCGATCGAAGTCGAGCGGCAAATTGGGCAGGACCAGATTGGAATCGGTCGACTGCGCCTGCGCCACGCCGGCAGCGAATGGCATCGTCAGCATGCCCGCCAGGGCAACAAAGGGCAGCCGCATCGAAATACCTGTCATCAAAGTCATCAATTAAAACGAGGCGTAATTGGAGCTGCCACCGCCGATCCCGACGGCGGGACCCTGGGCAAGCGTCGCGCCCGGGCCGCCGACCGCGGCGGTGCCGTAGCGGTCGCAGCGCGAGGCGTTGGTGAGCACGTCGCGCAGCGCCTCGACGGTCGGCTTGGGGCTGCGCGGCACGTCGAGCGCCTCGTGCAGCGCGGCGACGACGACCGGGCAATTGGCTTGGCTCTGATCGACCGTATAAGCGATCTGCGCTTCGAGCTGGTCGCGGCCCGCCGGGGCGGGAACGCCGGCGATCGTCCGCATGATCTCGGTATAGAGCGCGATGACGTTGGGATCGTCGCGCGACACCATCGGCGACAGCGGCGTCACCGGGATCTGCGCGTCACCACTGGCACCGACGAAAGACAGCGTCGCCGCCATGCCGAACAAAACCAATCGCATAGCTGAACCCCTTAGTTGACAAGTCTGTGTCACATAACGCCGCAATCGGCAATCACGTGGCATGGCCCGGTCAACATTCCGTCCGATTTCGGGACAATAATGGCCCTAATCACACGGTTTCGACGTGTGTCCGGCGACGGAAAGGGGGCCGTCGCCGGGCCGGTTGCTAGAACAGACGCTCGCGAATGCGGATCGTGTCCCCGGGACGGACGCGCAGATCGGGCGACAGCGGCACCGTCTCCTCGGTCGCCTCGCCAGCGTGCTTGACCACCACCGACTTCTTGCTGGCGCGATAGGTGAAGCCCTCCGCGGTGGCGACCGCGTTGAGCACGGTGAGCCCCGAAGAATAGGGATATTCGCCCGGCTTGTTGACCTCGCCGAGGATATAATAGGGCCGGAAGGTCAGCACGTCGATGCTGACCCGCGGCTCGCGCAGATAGCCGTCGGCGAGCTTGCGCTGGATGGTCGCGGCGAGCGCGGTGGTGGTGACGCCCGCGGCATCGACGTCGCCGATCAGCGGCAGCGACAGCTTGCCGTTGGCGTTGACCAGGAATTCCCCCGACAGCGACGGTTCGTCGAAGATCAGGATGCGGATCTTGTCGGCGACGCCGAGCCGGTAATCGTCGGTCGACGCGGTGACGCCCGCCGGGCCGGCCTGCGCCGAGGCGGTGACGCCGCCCGCGGCGGTGGCGGCAGGGCGCGCCGGCGCGCTGGCGGTGGTCGGCGCGGTCTGGCCGGAGGCGAGGGCAGGGCCGCAACCCGCCAGGCCGATCGCCGCGATCAGGGTCATCAGGATTTTCATTCGCCGGACTTCCCCATTTGCCACTCTATCTTCCGAACGACCGCCGCAGCCGCGGTCTCAATCGGTTAAGGCTAGCGCAGGTCGCGATTATTGTCACCTGTCGGACACGCCCCGCAACGCGCCCTTTTCTGGGACGGCACAGGAATTTTCCTTAACCTTCCCGCGGTACATTGCATGACGAGATGATCACCGCGCCCTCCTCGACCGGCCGTATCGCGGCCCTCCTCGCTGCGGCGCTGGCCGTGCTGTCCGCCACCCCAGCGAGCGCGAGCCGGCCCGACCTGTTCATCGCGCTCGCCCAGCCGATCACCCCGCCACGCGGCTTTGCGGTGATGTGCGAGACGCGCCCCGATCTGTGCAGCAACCAGCCCTGGACGGGCGAGACCGAGATCACCGACGACCTGCGCCTGCTCGATCAGGTCAACCGCACCGTCAACCGTCATGTCCGCCAGGAGAGCGATCTGCGCGCCTACGGCCGTGCGGAGGTGTGGACGCCGTCGGGTCGCGGCCGCCGCGCGGTCGGCGATTGCGAGGATATCGCGCTGGAGAAGCGGCTGGAGCTGATCAAGGCCGGCTTCCCGCCCGACAATCTGTTCCTCGCCGTCGGCTATGCGCGGCGCATCGGCCTGCACGTCGTGCTGGTCGCGCGCACCGGCTCGGGCGATCTGGTGCTCGACAGCCGCGCCGCGGGCATCCGGATGTGGCGCGACGTGCCCTATAGCTGGATCGGCGCGCAGTCGGGACAGGACCCGGCGCGCTGGTTCGGCATCCAGCGCAGTTCCTGACGGAACTTACCCATTGCTCGGCGATTGACCCCCTTCGGCTTTCAAGCCGTTCGATAACAGGGGTAATTTCGATGAAGAAGATGGTGGTTCTCGCCATGGCGGCCGGTCTGGCCAGCCTGTCGGCCTGCAATTCCAGCCCGCGCGAGCAGGTTGCCGACAATATCGAGGCGAACAGCGAAGCGGTTGCCGACAATCTGGAAGACGCCGCGGACAATGCGAGCACCAGCGCAGCCGAAGCCAGCCTCGAGAACAAGGCGGACGCGGTGCGGGCGACCGGCCAGAACCAGGCCGACGACATGCGCACCAACGACCCCGACACCAATCTGTCGAACGGTATCTGACGGCCGGCGAAGTTCCGGGTCAGGCCGGGCTGTTCCCAAGCACAGCTCCGGACTGGGGGGCGTCCGGTCAACCGGGCGCCCTTTTTCGTTGCGGTAGGCCGGCAAAAGGTCATCGCAGGATTGCTTCACCAGCGTACGCTTAGCGCCGCCCTTTATAGGGCATAGATCATGTAACGGTATTGCGGAGTGTCGCCCGATCACGTCCGGCGAGTGGATGCGGGTGTCACGCAAACGCCAATTGACCAAAACTTCTGACCGTCTCCTTGAACTTTCGTTTTTAGGATAGCGCCGCGCCATGTTGGCCATCGCTCTCGAACTTTCCATGAGCGGTCCGTTTGCTGTCTACCACGTCCCGTCGTTCGCGGCAGCGCGGACCCAAACGGCAGCCAACACCCCACTTGCGGCCATTCCTCGACTTATTAGCCTAGCCGCATGCCCGTAGCGTCGCCGCCAATTCCTCCGAAATCACCCGCTCCACTCCAAAACGAAGAGCAAACGTTCATCAAAGAGGTTATGGAAGGTTTTTATGGATTAGACTCGATCGTCCGTAGCTATGGGTCTGATCCTAGCCGATTAGATCTTCACGTCGAAACAGATGCGCTTCCGGATATGAGAAAGTATGATTGTCTAGGGGTGCTGATGACCCGCATAGATCGACAAATCAGCTTGGAGGTCACAACGCGCGGCACCAGGGCGCAAGGCAGTGCGAAGATCGCATACCGGCGAGGAATCATCCTCTAACGGTCGCTCTCTCTATCGAAAGGAGCCGTTCCGCTTAAGGCCCAATTGCAGCCGTTCCGATCCGAGTGCATGATAGCGCAATGATCCTCATTATAGCGTCGTTGCTGTTAGCCAATCCTACTCAACAACTTGGAGCTTTTCCATTCGCCGAAGGTCCAGCGGCACGGGCCAGCGCAATCAAAGCAGCCATTGCAAAGTGCCACGCGCCTGCGAAAATCGTCCACTCGGGTGATACGGTGACTGTGACACTGGCAGTCACCCGATCGAATCGCGCAGCCAACTGTCTATCCGCATGGATCGCTAAACACCCTGATGTTGGCTTCGTCAAATATGGCTTTATCGGTAGCGAACGGCAGTAAGCATGCACCCTCAAACGCCCGCTATCGCCGCGCGACTAACAAATCTCACCGAGCCGTCCATGTTTATTGATAAAGACCGACTTTGCATGCGCCGCATACGCTCTCTGGCATCAAGTACCGCTAGTATCGCACGAATCTCGAAATAGCCGGTGCGCTGGCTTGAGGCGTATCGCTTAGGCTCAGGACTCATTGGTCACAGCCAGAAGATGACGGTGGCCGCGAGCGCGACGGCAGAGAAGAAGACAGTTGG
>NZ_JBWKTR010000010.1:0-134790 GCF_059420425.1 Sphingomonas sp. GW821-FHT04B01
TACAGGTCGCTCATTCACGGTCTCCTCACGGAGCCTCAATCAGATCGCGCCTCTCCCATCAATGGGTCCTGACCCTAGTTGACGACGACCTTGTACGATGTCGTATAGTCTGATGTCGTAGCCATCCACAGTCCTTTTCTAGGCTTTCCCGGACAGCGCCGCGCCTGTCCACGCCTGACGCGATCTAATGTCGGCAGATGACGGACGAATGACATTCCTGTTGCAGAAATTATTGCATATCGCCGAACGGCTGATTCCGTATTGCTTACGCCGTCGCCGGCATGCGATCGGGATGGCATGGCTCGGGACGGGATGCAGCGCGCAGGCGGACTCGCCCTGAGAGTGAGGGGTTAGGGCTACGCCGGCAAATGGAGCCTGATCCGTTTCCGCCAATCCCGATGATGCGGCGCCTGGCACTCGACCCGTCCCTTGTGCCCGAGGACGTCGAACTGTGGTGCGTCGAACTCGACCCCGAATATACGATCGCCACCGAAGCCCTGAGCCTCCTCAGCGCCGACGAAGAACGCCAGCTCTTGCGCTTCCGTTACCAAGAGGATCGCGCGAGATTCGCTATGACCCGGGCCGCGTTGCGATGGGTCCTGGCGCGACGCCTGCGCGTGCCGCCAAGGTCGCTCTGGTGGGTCTACGGTCCTCATGGCCGTCCCGAACTCGGGCCTGATCGGGCGTTGTCGTTCAACGTCTCGCATTCCGGCCGCCGCGCTCTCATCGGTCTATCGGATCGGAGATCGATTGGGGTAGATATCGAATTCGTGACGCCTACGCTCGACTGGCGAGAATTGGCACCCATGGTGCTTACCGATACCGAGCGGGCAATGGTGGCTGCGCAACCTACGGGCGCGCAGGCTCGTTCATTCTATCGGATCTGGGTTGCGAAGGAAGCGGTAGTCAAGGCGACCGGCCTCGGCTTGTCCCATCATATCAGGAGCTTTTCGGCTTTTAATATAGGCGAAGAGATTGCAAGCCGGTTATATTTTCCAGAATGGGATATTGTAAAAAATATTAACACAATACGGGTATTGATCGACTTCAATTATGAAGCGGCGTTAACATGTTTGCCATCTGTATAAATAGAATATTTTAGAGTCGTGCCCGTACTTTGAACAAGTGATCTTGCAATAAAGATCTATTTAGAGACTCTCAATTACCTGATCTATTACGTTCGAATGTCAAATGGAAACTGGCGAGCCTTGTCGACCTCGGCTGATGACCCTTTGGTTAAGGAGGCACATCCCCTCCAAATTGACCTTGGTTACGACACCGTGGATACTGGCTCCATCGCGGAAAGTTGGTGCTTTGATTGCGCCAAGCCGGCATACCGCATCCCGTTCAATCGAGCCGATCTCATTGTGGCGCTTGCCGCAGCTGGACGAGACAAGGAATTGCCAGAAGGGTCGTCGAGACGATAGCGTCTACACACGAAAACGGTCAGAGCCATATCGCTCCCATTCTACCATCCTGCCAAGAGAGGCGATCACGGTAGCGTCTGGCTTTTTCAACAGCCACGGACGTTTGTGACACTACAGTGGATTTAATCAAATCGAGCGACTTTCAACCTTTTGTTGAAATGTACGCCACTAAGACGTACATGGGGCTGCAGGTTGAATGAGGTGTGCCATGCTTGGCTTTCAGGATCAGGTCGGCGCCATTGAGGAGCGCAGCAGCGAGCGGATGAACTTCCGCACCAAGCCGCGCATCAAGCAGGCGATCCAGCAGGCTGCCGCTCTTTCTGGCGTGGACGATTCCGTCTTCACGATGAACGCGGCCTATCGTTCCGCAATGGAGACGATCGCGGCGTACGAACGCACCACCCTGCAGCCGGTCGACCACGTGCGGTTCTTCGCGGCCCTCGACACGCCGCCGGCAACCACCGATCGCCTTCGGGCAGCATTCGCGCGGCATCGTGAGACGATCGTCAGCAGGTGACGGCGACAGAAGACACAAAGCCCTTCACCATCGAACCGCTCGATCCTGCCAAGCACGATCGAGCGGCCTTTTCTTGTGGCATCACGCAGGTTGACAATTTCTTTCGTCGAACCGCGAACAAGCTCGCCAAGGCGGATAACGTCCGCACCTTCGTAATGGTCGGCCCCGAAGGCCAACTGATCGGCTTCTACGCCACCAACGCCCATGCGATCGACTATACCGAGCTGCCCGATCGGTTTGCCCGCAACCGGTCTGCGCACGGCAGTATCCCTGCCGCGTATATCTCGATGATCGGCGTCGATAGCCGCTTTCAGCGGCAGGGCTATGGCGGCGATCTGTTGGTTGATTGCCTCAAGCGCTTGGCCATGGCGGCCGATGCGCTCGGCATCGCCGTCGTCATGCTGGACGTGCTCGACTGCGGCGACCCGGAGAAGGTGGCGAAGCGCATCGCGCTCTATACCGGCTATGGCTTTGAGCCGCTGCCCTCCAACGGCTTGCGGTTGTTCCTACCGATCGCGACGGTTCGGACTCTTACGCAAGCGGATGCGTAGGTTGGGAATTGCCGGCGCGTAACTTGCCTAGTTCAAAGCCCCATGCTGCGCGGTCCTAATCGAGCATCTGATCTTTCAGCGTCAGAAGGGCGAGCACATCATTCCCGAAGCCTTTGACGCACTCCTCAGTCAGCTTAAACCGATCGGCGCCCCGGTGATCGAACCATGCGTCCGCCCCGATGATCGTCGGCCGCGACCGATCTGTCTTTCCGTGCAAGTTTCATCGCCTCTGACTCGGGATCGAGATCACCGCGGGGAAACCAGTAATCCGGAATGCCGCCATTGCGTCGAAACCATCGGCGTCCGTTCTGACCGTGGCAAACGATCATACTGGGCCAAGGGCTATGGTCGATGAACCGTAGCGCCGTTGCCAACCGGCTGGTGGAAAAGGCAGCAGCCAGAACGACGATTGCTTCGAACGACGGCCGCCGGTGAGCGGCTGCAAGCGGTCGAAACAGATAGGCCGGCATCAACAGGTCGGCAGCATAATTATCAGCTTGCCGCTCAATGCCGGCACCGCTCTGGCTGAAACTCCCGATCTCACTCGCCCGGCAGACCGACGACCGGCCGCGATGATGCTGCCAGTGGCCCAGCTCATGCGCGATCGAGAAGCGACGGCGACGCGGATCGCCATCGCCTTTCACAGTGATGATCGCCTGATCGCGGAAGCCGATGATCCGGGCTTCGCAGCTCTCCAGAATGCCGTTGCGCACCTTCGCACCCATCGTCCAGGCGATCGCCTCGACATCGATTTCATCCGGACTGGTGACGCCGAAGGACTGCAAGAGCTTTTCGGCTTGGCCGAGCCCCTTCAAATCGGGTTGCCATCTTCATCGATGGCGCCAAGCTCTCGCAAATCAGCGAGAATATCATCCATCTCTTTTTCGGTGATGCCTTGGCCATTGCGAGCAGCCATCGTCAGCCGACTTTTCAGCTTGGTGTCGTCGTTGGCGAACCAAGCGAGGACAGCAGCCCGATCCCTGAGAGGAAGCTGGTGGACTTGCCCCCGGCCCGTTCCGGCTGCGCGATCGATCTCCGCTCGCGCAGCCTGGAGGCGCGATTTTCCAGATCGGGCGGTTGCGGTCGAGATGATAGCGCGGATGCGGTCGGCTTCATCCTTGGCATTCAGTCCTTCGGCCTCAACCTCCGCCAGTAATTCTGCGTCCGACATAGCCATGATGTCTGCGACCAGTTCATCCGCCAGACGATCGAACGGTGGGACAGGGCGCCCAGCCCCACTCACGATGACAATCCATTCGGAAACGCCGCATCTATCGTGCGACGGACACGGCGTTGGATAGTGGCATACGCCGTCATATCGACACCGATCATGGTCATGATCTCCTCCTTCGGCAGGTCGTCCAGTTACGCCCACAGGAACAGGGTTGCTTCCTCATCATCGACAAACAAGGTTTCCAGCGCGTTTCGCCGAGCCGACGCATCTTCACTTGAAAGCGCCAGTTCCTCGGCATTGGGTTTCGTTTCTACCGGCTCATACAGGCACCGGCCCTCGGCGTCGGTGGCATCGGCCGACACCAATTCGGGTTCGACCTTCTGTTGTCTGCCCGACGCACGGCTGCGCATGACGCCGATCAGGAATGGCACCATTTCCATCCCACGCGGACAATTCCGAACGCCCTCAATTGTCTGACATACCGCTTCGTTGAGTAGATCGTCGGCCTCACACCCGGCCGCAAACGCATATTGTCGTCCCGCCTTCCTCAATTTGAGGAGGTCGGTCGAAGTCAGGCACTCGATCGCCTGCCGCGCTTCCGCAAGATCAAGGTTGGCTCACTCAACTCCGCCGGCTTCCTAACGGAGTAGGCTGACTTTCAGCACGGCTCGGACACGACACGAAAAAAATCGTGTCGAGATGTCCGAGGGCACCCGCCGTTTCAGCCTACCCCCTTGATAGTCAATGAAGACGATCGGGAGCGGGGTCGCAAGCCGTCTTACCCTTAAAGCGCGAGGAAGGAGGTAGAATTATGTCCGGAAAGAACCAGCATGTCGTCCCGCAAGCAGGTGGTTGGGCTGTTCGCGGTGCCGGCAACGGTCGTGCGACGTCGGTCCATGACACCCAGCGTGACGCGATCGATGCTGCGCGAGGCATCGCGCAGAACCAGCACAGCGAACTTCTGATCCACGGCCGCAATGGCCAGATCAGGGATCGCGACAGCTACGGCAGCGACCCCTTCCCGCCGCGAGGCTGACCAAGCGGGCCTTGCCCCAAAGGCACGGCCCGTCCCACTGATGCGTGCAATGAAAGGACAAGACGATCATTGTCAGGCGCCAGGTGACCAAGAGCGGCAATGACAAGGACGGCGACATCACAAAGCTCTGCAATGCCGGGCAGAGCTGGTCGCCCCGCCTCAAGGCGGATGCGATCCGTGATATCGAGAACGGCGACCACCAATATTACGTCGCGTGGACTGATGGCCAGGAGACGCCGGTCACGGTCGTGAATGGCACGACGGGGAAGTATCTCCGCACCCGCCGCGATAGCTCGACCAGGAACAACCTCGACGATCTGCCCGATTGCTAAGGAAGGAGCAGGGGGCAGCCGCCCCCTCCCGCCTCGTCGATCAGCGGAAGAAAGGTAGACCTTTTTGCCGTCAGCCCTCAGCCGCCAGGGCAGTAGCCGCCGCATGGAGCCGGGCAAAAGCCACCTCAACGGTTTCACGGTCCCGGCGTCACAGGCGAGCGTTGATCCACTCCCAAGTCGCCTTGTTCAGCCATCCCTGATGTTCGCCGCTGTTGAGCTTGGAGACGAAAAGCCGGTCATTGTTATCCAGCTTCTGGCGAAGGTCGGTATCGATTTGCGTGGCCGTCGAGCTTGTCGAAATCCACCGCACCGTCTCCAGTCCGGAATCCTTGACGTTCTGGTAGCGTTCAAGATGCTGGATGAAGGCCTGTCGCGCCTGCGCGTAGTTGGATCGCTCCTGGTTGAGATTCCACGTCACCACGTAAACGGCCATCGTACTCTCCTGTTTTTATGACGGGGTAGGTATCGAAATCGGGAAGTCGGGCCAACACTTCGTCGCCCGGCAGTACCGGTTCACGCCGGCGTCATCGATAACACGCAAAGGAACGAACGACGCCCGATAGCGTCCTGCCCGTTCCTGATAACCGAAACGAGAGAATCATGAGTTTCCGCAAAGCGACGTTCCCGATCCTCGCGGCTCTGGCCGTGACGGCCGGGCTTCAGACACCTGCCTCGGCGCAGCGGCAAGGAACGTCGGCGCAACGAGTCGAAAACGCCCGTGCCGCAGCCGATCTTCAAGCTCGGATCGGGACCACGGAAGCCCGGATCACCGCGGCGCAGCGCACCGGCAAGATCACGCGGGCGCGCGCCACGGCATTGCACCGTCAGGTGACGCAGACCGGGGCGAGCATGACACAGCTGTCGCGCCAGCAAGGCTTCGTCAGCGCCGCAGAGATCGCATCCTACCGGCGCACGCTGGGCGCGATCGACACTGAACTTGACCGCCGCGGTGTGAAGCGCAGCTACGGTAACGACATGCTTCCTGCCGCGAACGGACCTGTGCACAGCTACGGCAACGACGCGTTGCCCAGCGCGGAAGTCACCGCATTCCAGAAGGTCGATGCCCGGCTGGGTTATCGCAATGCGCGGATCGATTACGACGCGCGCGGCTGCGCTGTCTATCAGGGCACTGCGCGAGGCGGTCAGGCGCGAACCGAGCAGCTTCTCTCTCCGAATGGCCGCCCGATCTGCACCCGTCGCTAGCAGAGTGCGCACCGCCGCCGTGATCTGCGGCGGTGCGCAACAACGACTTGGGTCATGGTGTCACAACCGAACAAGACCGTTGAAAACGCATGCTTGCTACCGCCCGGGCAGCGTGATTCATTCCTGCGAACAGCGGTGAGTAGGGACATGATGGGTCGGCAGGTAGCGCAGGGCGCGCTGTTCTACGGGTTCCGGCTCGATGATCACGTGCCCGCTGACCACCTGCTCCGACGTATCGACGGCCTCTTTGATTTCGGCTTCGTGCGCGACGCACTGGCGGCGAGCTACAGCACGACCGGGCGACCCTTGATCGATCCGGAACTGATGCTGCGGATACTGCTGGTCGGCTACCTGTTTGGCATCCGCTCAGAACGGCGCTTGTGCGAGGATGTGGATCGGCGTGGAAAAAGGACCCCGGTAGCGGGGTGATCGGCGTCGAAAAAGGACCCCTCATCCCGGTGGTCTAGGCTGCACTCTTGGCGGTGTGTCAGGCGGCGAGATCGGGATGTTGGTATTGGAGACGGTGTTGAGGATCCGGCGCGAGCATGCGGCGGGGAAAGCCATCAAGGCGATCATGCGAGACCTGCATTTATCTCGCAAAGTGGTGCGCAAGGCGATCCGGTCGCCGGAGGCGGACATGGGCTACCGGCGCAAGGTGCAGCCGCTGCCCAAGCTGGGGCCGTTCCAGGCGCGACTGGACGCGTTGCTGGAGGAAGACGAGGCGCGGCCGCGGCGCGAGAAGCCGCGCATCACGCGCATCCACGATCTGCTGCTGCGCGAGGGGTTCGATGGCTCATACGATGCGGTGCGTCGCTATGCAGCCCGCTGGCGGCAGGCACGTCGTCGGGACGTGATGACTGCGCGGGCGTTCACCGCCAGCAACTCGCGCCCGAACAGGTCGAGCTTGCGGCACAGCACCACGAACGCGCGGAACACCGCCTTGAACGCGGCCCGGTTGTCGCGGCGGAAGTCGGCGATGGTCCGGAAGTCCGGCCGTACCCCGCGCAGCAGCCAGAGCAGCTCGAGATTGCGGCCTGCCTCCGCCGCCAGGCGCCGGCTCGACCGCACCCGGTTGAGGTAGCCGTAGAGGTACAGCTTGAGCATGTCGGCCGGATCGTAACCGGGACGTCCCGTTGCCTTCGGTCGCGACCGCTGGAAACCCGCATGCCCCAGATCGAGGTCGTTGACGAAGGCGTCGATGAACCGCACCGGGTTGTCCGTCGTCACATAGTCCTCGATCGATGCCGGCAGCAGCAGCGCCTGGTCGCGAGCATGACCTTCGATGTATGCCATGCCCGAAGACTACACCGCCTGACACGCTGCGGAATCCAGACCGTCCTTCTTTGGGCGATCCCTCATCGTCCTCGAGAAACGTACATTTCCGCACGCCTGCGTTGAGTTCTACAGATCATCACTATGCCGGCTCACCATGTGGGAGGCCCTATTTGTCGCTGCCTTGGTGTCGCCCGCCAGCCGCTTCACCTCGTTCGCCACGACAGCAAAACCTCGGCCCGCGTCTCCCGCGCGCGCCGCCTCTATCGTTGCGTTGAGCGCAAGCAGATTGGTCTGCCCCGCAATCCCGGAGATCGACGTCACAATCTCGCTCAGGTCGGCAACCGTCGCGCGTAGCGCAGCTTGGCGATGCTCAAGCGCGCGTTCCAGCATGACCTTTTCTGTTATATCCGTTGCGATCTTCAATATGCGATGGACCTGCCCGTCTCGGAACATGGGGGTATAAGCAGCTTGAAGCCATAACTCCGCTCCATCTCGTCGGCGCCGCGGATAGGCACCGCGGTCGAAGCGACCGGCACGCAGCTTGGCCCATAAGTCGGTATATTCCGGCGACGCGGCATATTCCGCTACGCACAGCACCCGATGATGCTGACCGACCAGCTCTTCCCGACTATATCCGACGACGTTCAGAAACTCGTCGTTAGCCCAGGTTATAAGGCCTGTTACGTCGAACTCGATAACCGCCTGCGAGGCACACACGGCGTTCCATGCCTCGCGACAGTAACCGTCGCTTGGCCCCTGCTGTGAACGCTCCTGATCGCGAGCATGACCTTCGACGTACTTCATGTTCCCACGCTACACCGTTCCACTGTGCCATGGTATTCAGAACGGCGTTTTCGGACGGTCTGGAACGGCGCGCGAGACGGCCGGGGCATTCATTGGGATGGAGACCGTCCGAAAACTCTCCGCAGGAGGGGCCGAGCGCGCGCAACGCGGTAAAGCGGTGCAAGGACGTATCTTGAGCCTCAAGGCGTGGTGAGGCCGGCATGAGTGTCGTATGGAACCATATCGATCGCGTAACCCGATTTTAAGATGTAGTAGGTCATGATCCACGCTTGAGAGTTCAGAATGAGCCGATCTTTCACAAGTTGCGTGGATCAATGGCAGGAAATTGGCATGCATCTCTATCAAGGAATGATGGATTGTCACCGCTGCCTCCTCTCTGCAGCCGAAGCATTGCGTGAAGAAATAAGTGGAAACGAGGTCACGCCCAGACTTCTCCGTCTACGATATGAGATGGCTATTGTTGCGCGTGATAATTCAGCCATGACGCAGCGGCTCTGGTCCCGTATCGAGCGAGAGGTTCCGGACATCAAAAGGCGTATACGGAACTACGATCGCCTGAAGGCCGCGGAAAGTGATCTGCATGTTCGGTACGCCAATCACATAGCAGTATGGCCCGTTGACGCCATCTCCTCCGACTTCACGGCGTTCGCGCGTAGTAAGAGGCAGTTCCTCGACGATCTGCGTGACCACACCCTTAGGCTGGAAACCCAGCTGTTCGAACCCGCCAGCCAAACCCTGAAAAAGCAAGCCGGTCGAGAGGCCCGAGTGGCATAACTGGACTAGCAGAACGACCGTTCCGTCGCATTGACCACCGAGATGCGCCCGATTCCTGAAACTTGATCCTTTGGGAAAGCCTCGGCCGTCTCGCCCACCCTTCCTCTGCGGAAAACCGGGTCGGCCCCGCAGCAGCCCCGCAACCGTAATACCGCCTGGTCGCGCCAGATGCGCTTCGACATGATCTGCGAGGCAAACGACATCGAACATCGCCTGACCAAACCCAACCACCCGTGGACGAACGGTCAGGTCGAGCGGATGAACCGGACCATCAAGGAAGCGACCGTCAAACGCTTCCACTACGAGAGCCACAACCAGTTCCGGACCCACCTCGCCGACTTCATCGCCGCCTATAACTTCGCCCGCCGGCTCAAAAACGCTGAGCGGCCTCACACCCTACGAATACATCGCCAAGATCTGGACGTCAGAGCCAGACCGGTTCATCGTCAATCCGATCCACCAGATGCCGGGACTAAACACCTAGTTTGATAAGCTCTGATCTCAGCCGAGTTCGTCTATGATGAAGTCGACAAACGCCCGCACCCGGGCGGGAGTACTGACGCCCGCAAAGATGGCGCTCAGCGGGTCGGTATCGCCAGGATTGAAAGCCTCAAGAAGCGGGACCAACCGCCCATGGGCGATGTCTTCGTCACAGATATACGATCCGACGCGGGCGATCCCGACGCCGGCGACCGCGAGTTGGGCAAGCGTCTCTCCGTTGTTCGCCTCAATCGTCCCGCTCACTGGAAGCGTGAAATCGCGGCCATCGCGGCGAAACGGCCATGCCGGCTCCGCTCGTCTGAAATTGAAGTTCAAACAATTATGCCGATGCAGGTCCTCGGGCGCTTGCGGGATCCCGCAGCGGGCGAGATAGGAAGGCGAGGCGACCACGACGCGACGGTTCTCCCCGAGTTTGCGGGAGATAAGGTCGCTATCCGGTAGCACGCCGAACCGCAGCGCAACGTCCACCTCGCCGGCCGCGACATCCAGCACGGCGTCGGTCAGCATGATATCGACGAGGATGTGGGGGTGAAGTTCACTGAATCGTCCGAGGAGGGGCACGACCTTCAACCTGCCATGCGCCATGGCGGCGCTGACCCGCAGCCGCCCACGGGGCAGACCTGTATCGGCAATGCGCTGTTCCGCTTCGTCGAGGTCGGTGAGGATCTGGCGTGCGGCCAGATTATAGGCGCGTCCTTCGGTCGTCAGCGACAAGGAGCGAGTAGACCGGAGGATCAGTCGAACGCCAAGTCGTTCCTCGATCCGGTCGACCGCGCGGGTTACCGTCGATGGCGTGACGCCCAACGTACGTCCAGCCGCCGAGAAGCTTCCCTGATCGACCACGGTGACAAAGATCGCGAGCGTACGGGCGCGATCCTCCCTCGCGATCGCTTTTGCAGCCTTCGCAAAGCTGATCGATCCCTGGTGGCCGTTCTCAAGATACAAAGCAGACCTCACATGACGGATCGTAGCGTGAGTGAGGTAGATCATGGGTATCGGACACGATCAACCGAGCAGCGCGGGCGTCCCCTTTCGACCCTCGGTCGACCACCATCGGTCATCCCGTTCACTGAACCGTCGAGATCACCCCACGACCGCGCCAGCGTACGTCTTGGCGGCGCTCTGCCTGGGCGCCTTCTCGTTCGGGACGGCCGAGTTTTCCGTCATGACCTTCTTGCCGCAGCTTGCTCGCAACCTGCATGTCTCCGAGCCTCGAGCCAGCCTGCTCGTGAGCCTCTACGCCATTGGAGTTGTGATCGGTGCGCCGGTGATCACGTTGGTAGCAGCATCTCTCCCCCGGCGCGGACTGCTCCTCGCGCTCCTCGCGTGGTTCGCGGCCGCGAACGGGCTGAGTGCGGTGGCGACCAGCTTCGGCGAACTCGTGGTCTTCAGGTTCGCGGCGGGCCTTCCGCACGGCGCTTATCTGGGCATCGCCGCCCTCGTTGCGGCGGGTCAAGTGGAGTCGCGGCGCAAAGCGTGGGCCGTGTCCCGGGTCTTTCTCGGATTGACCGTCGCCACGCTTGTGGGTGTCCCGCTAGCAAGTTGGTTGAGCCAGGCGTTCAGCTGGCGGCTGGCGCTGTGGATCGTCTCCTGCCTCGCCGCAGTCAGCGGCCTGTTGTTGTTCTTCGCCCCGACATTACTCGCGTCAGCGCGAGGACGACCGCTGCAGGAACTCCGGTCTCTCCGCAATCCGCAGGTATGGCTGACGCTTGCAATCGGAGCGATCGGGTTCGGAGGCATGTTCTGCGTCTACGCCTATCTAGGCTCGACGCTTGTCGAAATCACCGGGCTGCCTTCGAGCTACGTGCCGGCTTTCTTCTGCCTGTTCGGCCTCGGCCTGACGATCGGCAACATCGTCGCGCCGACCTTCGCCGACAGGGCGGCGCTGCCATCGGCAGGCGGTGTCCTGCTCTGGAGCGTGGCTGCGCTGGTCGTCTATCCTCTCGCCGCGCGATCTCCCATTTGGATCGGGGTGGACATCCTCCTGATCGGCGGGAGTCAGGCGCTTGGCGTCGTGTTGCAGACACGGCTGATGGAGGTCGCCGGAGACGCGCAGGCGCTACCGGCGGCGTTGAACCATTCGGCCTTCAACATCGCCAATGCGATCGGCCCCGCCATCGGCGGTCTCGCGATCTCTCGCGGGCTGGGATGGACGGCAATTGGACCCGTCGGCGCGAGTTTGGCCGGCTGCGGCCTATTGGTGTGGGTCGTGGCGATGAGCCTGAATCGTCGAACCCGGAAAGGCAATTAGATGACCAACGAAGCAACCGAATGGGCCACGGGCGCAACAGGAGCCGCCATCCGGCCTTTGACAATAGACGTCGCGGATGACGTGATTGCACGGATCCTGGAGAAGGTTCGACAATTTCGGTGGCCGGCCTGGCGGGAGCCAGTCGATGGGACGGATTGGCGTTACGGCCCGCCCGTTTCGTACATGCGCGACCTGTGTGCCTACTGTGAGCAGCCCCCACCGGGTGGTCCCGGTAGATAGTTATTGCATCGTCGTCTCCGCCGCCATTGCCGGGCGTAGGTGGAGCGAAGCGGAACCGGAGGCCGGCAATGGCGGTGTCGCCGCCTCCGGTGCCGGCGGGCGGTAGCCCAGGCTGGTGTGCGGGCAGACGGTGTTGTAGTGACGCCGCCACGCCTCAATCAGCACCTTGGCTTCACGCCGTCATCAAGACGGGGACAGAGTACCGGCCGTTTGTCGAACGGTCGGATGCCAGGTGGAAGGCCCCCTCTCTGCAAGTGCCGTGAGGGCGCTCGTCGAGCGACCCTGTAGATAATGTTCGGGCCTTCCACCTGGGTGCGTATCTCGTTTTAAGGATGGTGAGGACCACGGCCGCCCCGGCGCCGCTGGATCTTCGTATTTGCTATGGCAGGGAGCGATCCCGTTGACGGTGGGGTAACGCTTGAAGCGCTGCCGCTTTGGCTTGTCGCCCCCGATATCCGGTAATCGTGAGATGCCGTGCCGCTGCAGGCACCGATGCAGCGCTGATCGTGTCAGGTGCGGGATCGATGGCTGCAAGGCGTAGAGGCAGTCGTCGAGCGGCAGCAGCGTGTGGCGCCGGAACGCCACAACCATCGCCTCCTCGACTTCAGTGAGGGTGGTCGAATGAGGGGCCTTCGGCCCGGTCTTCAAATCCTCGACCGTCGCCCGCTTCCGCCACTTCGCGACCGTCTTCGGGTTGATCCCCAGCTCCCGGCTCAACGTCGCGAGCGAAGCTTGCGATCGCTGTATTGCTGCTCGGACGGCGTGCGTGGTCGTGGCGCTCCCGTGACGAACTTGTCCCATACGGCTTCCTTCCATTCCAGCGAAAGCATCGCACCATCAAACCGCGGGATCAAACACCTAGCATTACAGTTGCATTTCGCCTGGAGGTGAGCGTGGCGGGCGGCGGCTTGGTGCGCTCGTCGCCATAACGACCATGCGATGATGTGGGCGGGCGCGATACGGCGCTGAGCGAGCCGAACAGCAATGCGTCTAACCTCTTGTATGGACCAGCGGATCAGCGCCGGAGTGTCGTGCGCATGCTTTTTGGGGGCGTCACCTCGTTTGCGTGGTGGCGGATCACCGCCATCATGGCGAACGCGAGCATGACCAGCGATACGTGGCGATGCCATCCATGCCAGGACCGGGTTTCGTTATGGTCGAGGCCGAGTTCGTTCTTGGTCGTCTCAAAGCTGTCCTCGATCGCCCAGCGGTGGCCTTCACCCTGCACGAGCGCGTCGATCCCAGTCCCGGCCGGGCACCAGGTTGTGAAGAACGCCAGTTCACCGTCCGCGACATGTCGTCGGATCAGCAAGCCGCGTGTCCACATCCCTCGGCGTCCTTCACCGTAATTGGTAGCCTCGATGCCGGCGAGTTCGAGATAGGCCCAGTCGTGCAGTCTCGCTCCCTTCGTGCCCTCGCCTGCCGACAGGCGATGCCAGGCGGCGGGATCGAGATGCTGTACGATCTCGCCTGCAGTGCCGAAAACAGCGGGTTTCCCTACCCAGGAGCCAAAGTGATGGTTGGAGCCAACGCCAAGGACATAACCTTTTCCAGCTTTGCGTAGCGCCTGCTCGACGTCGCCGACGCCGTACACACTATCAGCGGCGACCCAGGCGAACGGGACGTTGGCAGCAATCGCGCGTGCGATCATTTGCGCTGCCAGTGCGGGCTTGGTCGCGAACCGCGTCTCCGTCGGGCCATGGGCCGCATCCATGCGCGCGCTGTCACTCGTCCAAACCTTCGGCAGACACAGCGCCCGGTCGATAAAGGCATGACCGCTGTGCGAGACATAGGCGGCAAAGACGCCGATCTGGCAGTTGGTGATCTTGCCCGCAGACCCGGTGTATTGGCGCGAGACACCACACGACGCCTTGCCCGCTTAAGGAAGCCCGTCTCGTCGATCACGAGCACCGCATCCTCGGCAGCCAGCGTCTCGACGACATAGTCGCGTACGATATCGCGCAGCGCGTCAGCGTCCCACCGACCGCGGCCGAGGATCGCCTGCTGCCGCCACGGTCCCGGATCGCCTGCCGCTTCCGCACGCATCCAGCCGGTCTTGCGCCGTTCGTCGCCTAGCACCCCCTCCAAGAACAACCCCGCGGACGCCGCGACACGTTCCTGCGTGAACAAACCCCGCATCCGCGCCTTCACATCACGCAGCGAAGTCGCCCAAAGCTCCAGCGTCGTCTCAATCGATGCACCCGTCATCCACGGCCTCCTGCCATGGCGACCCATTAATTCAGACTTTGATCAAATGCGCAACTGTAATGCTAGGACCATGGGACGCCAAGACAGCCTACACGCGGGAGATCTTACGCAATATAAATGTATAAATGACTCACATATTTGATGCTGATCAAGCCGATCGCCAAGCTGATCACATCAATTTGTCCGTTGTCTGGCCAGCGGACAAAAGACGCAGGCGACGCACGCAAGAACTGCTAGACTCCGGGGCGCTTCAAGTGGTGAAGACCTTTACCACGCAGCCTTTATATTTCAGCATGGCAGCAAAGCTGATGATTATTTAAAGGCCCAACTATTATCAATGGTAGCCGCAGCTAGAGGGAATGCGGGAGCGATCTGGATATCTGCCGCGACGCTCGACAGATATCTTTGGGCCATTGGCAGACCGCAAGTGCTGGGTACCCAATTCACGGCACCTAAGGGCAGCCTGGCAACTCAAGAGCCTTACGACCGCAACCTTATATCCGATGCCATGCGCAAGGCGCTTCGTGTCCCACCATTGGCGGAGCAGGAGAAGTATCGGCAGGACTACGCTATGCACGAAGCGAAGAGCAGAACTCCGTGAGGTCGCGGCGGAGAGAGGTGGCTCGGGGGATCTGAACAGCGGGGAAAGTTGGATTGCCTGTATGCTTTGCAGCCGTCGATCCCGCATCTGACACGGTTGGCGCTGCGCCGCTGCCTGCAGCGGCACAGCATATTCCGTCTGCCAGATATCGAGGGCGACAAGCCTAAGTGACAGCGCTTAGGGTGTCATTCCGCCCCCAGCCGGAACCGACCCCAGTATGGACGCTACGGTTACCGCCGAGTGACCGCGCTGTTGCATGCCGCTGGGTGGTCGGTGAACCACAAGTGCGTCGAGCGCATCTGGCGGCGTGAGGGGCTGAAGGTGCCACAGAAGCAACCCAAGCGTGGCCGGCTGTGGTTGAACGACAGCTCGTGCATCCGGCTGCGGTCGGAGTATCCGGGGCATGTCTGGGCATACGACATTGTCGAAGCGCGAACGCACGACGGGCGCAAGTTCCGGATCCTTACGATTATCAACGAGGCCAGCAGGGAATGCCTGGCGCTGATCGTCGCACGTCAGTTGAAGCACGAAGACGTGCTGGCGGGGCTTGCCGAGCTATTCATCGCGCGGGTCCCCAGCGCATATTAGGTCGGACAATGGCAGCGATAAACTCGTCGCCATAGCGCATTGGGAGGCACTGGTTCGGGCTGGTTACGATGCAGACTGATCAGGAACTCCTCAAGATCTGGAGAATGAACGTCCAACGGCTCAAGTTCGGCCGACAGTTCAAGCTCGAGGCAGTGAAGTGAGTGAAGGAACGCAGGGTTTTGGTGTCGCACGCCGCCCGCAATTTTTTGACTGCAGTACTGTTACATTTGTCGCGGCCTCGGCTGTGGCCGGTTCCGACCTGAACACTTCCGTCACACCCTCAAACAGCCGCGACCGGGACTGGCTGATGGGGTTGGGGGGTGCACGTCATACTGCTACGGCAACTCGGCCAACGCTACCTTGGCCTTGAACGCTGGATTGAGGTTTCAATGTGGTCGCTTGTTATTTTGCCTCCTGCTCGCAGCCATAATGGTCGCCGTCAGATCGGCAAACCTTTTATCCCTCTGTCAAGCTCCCCAAGCCACCTCTATATCGGTCGTCCGATATCCCACGAATGACATGCTGCCATGAGAAAACAGCGCCCGTGGCAGACGCTTTACATAGAACGAGCCGAAAACGGCCCCTATGACTCCCACGCTCTCGTCAAGCCGCCACCAGAACAATCCCATACGTTGATGTAGGCAACAAAGTGCGTGAAAGGTCTCTGAAACGATCGCCGACAACGAGTATAGAACGTCCTGACGCCCCGAAAATTTCTAAAACTAAAGTCCATCCGATGACGCACAGTTCTTTTTTGATGCGTGTTTACCGTCTGCAAGAATATTGAACTGGTTCTTCCTCATGCGAAATACTGCGGTACGCGATATTATAGATGGTACACGAAAATAGCTCAAAGCGTTGTTCGGTATGAACAACGGTTCGTAACGATAGCTGATCTGAGCATGTACCATGATTTCATTAGGTGGGAGTATTCGACTATAGATTGGTAAGCTTGTCACGCTATGACAACCGAGAACAGAGACAGCCTCGGTGAAACCGCCATCAAATTGTTGTGAAAATGCGTTGTCATCGGCATATTCATTGCGAACCAGGCCATTATTTTGGACAACACCCTTTATTACGGTGAATATTACTCTTCCCCGACGACGGAGATCAAGGCGATCTGCTGAAGCATCGAGCGAGTAGAATAAGTCCCAAATATCACCTTCAGTAGTCTCGGAATTATTAACGCCAGATTGCGCTAGCATGTCAGCCGAAGCAGTTGCCATGCGCTGAACCGTATTACTTGATATGATATAGTTTGCCATCTCAAGTCCACCCAAACCAAAACCAAGCAGGATCGGTAAGGTTAACGCAAATTCTAAGAAAGCCACGCCGCGTTTATCGACGCGAACTTCGCAAAAAGGTGAAGATTCAAGAGTCATTCTGTTTTAACCGCCTCATTACGAACAACCGTCGTACTTTTAAGTCTAATTGAGGTATTGCCGAGAATGCCAAACAAATGCCCGACTTCTAGGGTTGCCGTATAATTCACTACATCACCTATGTCGCCCATCGCGTTTCCGGAGCCACCCTTTGGTTGTGCAGTGTCCCAAAAGCCGTTGCCATTGCGATCTGTAAATGGCTCGCCCGACGAACTGCTGGAAGGTGCATCGTAGGCTCCATTATGATTAGTATCGATATAAGGTTCAGGAGTGCTATCGGCGAACTTACGGTAGACCATCGTACGGATGACGGGCTCCCCCGCGCCAAAAGGGAGCATGGCTGCCTTAATGCTGGCACGCAGCGAGGAATTCCGCTCGTTCTCGCTTATGTCCATCTTAGTGGCGGCTAAGCGGGCACTCTGCAGGACGGCACCATTTAAAGTCGTTTGCGCAAAGTAGAGGTATCCCAAATCCGTCAGTCCGCAAATAAGAAGTAGCAAAACAGGTGATAATATCGCAAACTCTACTACTACGGATCCTTTTTTTCCAAGGTTTGGCATGGCCCGTTCCTCCTATATTATCTAGTAAGATGAACGTCTGTCAGAGTTCGGGCAATGTCGCGAAAGGCTGTGTCGAGCGCGATTGGCGATGTCGTTAAATAATACCCAGAGCTTCCACAATTCTTTAAGCGATTACTATCGTCCGAGTTTAAATCTGACCCTCTGTTGATTGCAATTGTGAAAATCATCGGCGCTTTACCATTATCGGGGGCGGGTGTTTGGTTCGCGAGCGCGCAAGCTTTCGTGAAACGTCCCTTTGCTGCGCTTGCATACCCCCCAGCATCGTTGGACCCTGTGATCAGTTTTTCGCTCGGCGAGCCATAAGCTGCAAAATTGCGGTTAACGCCATCGTTTGCGTCAACGGTAAATGCAGTGTTGCCATCCGTCATAAATACAAGAGCGCGACGAGGCTTCCCTGCACCTGCAGGGGGCACGCGAGTAAAGACATCGTATCGGGTGAGTAAGCGCCACCCCCAAACAAACCCTATATGATGCATTGTGCCATTTGCGGGTTTGACGGGCCATACCTTTGTATCGACGTAGTCGTCGTAAACCGACTTTGGTATACCGTATCTAACCTTTAGGGACGCTTCGGGACACTGCCAGTTTGGACTCGGATTGTCGGTGTTCGCGGAGGTAACGTCGTAATGAGCGGCTTGCTTGAACAGCGATAAATTTGGTATCTTGTCGGTTCGAACCGTGAAACTCATATCCCCGGCTCCAGTAGCATCGTTATACGCTGAACTTACCGTCGGGTCATAAAAACCGCCACTACTTGAAACAATTACATCGTCGTTCATAGTGTTCGGGCTATCATTGAGCCCCTTGTAGAGACGGTATAAATATCGCTTATACGTTACCGAATTGGCAATCGAAAAGAATGACGATGGGTTTTTATCGTAGTATAGATTGTTACCATATTCAATATTTCGAGCGGAGTAATATTGACTAGTGCCGCTATTGACCGCTCCCGCCGCCCCGTTCGCGGGCATGACCTTTGGGATGTATGTCGGCGGATAGAAGAAGGGGTGAATAGCTGGCATGGGCTGGGAGTTAGGTCGCGGCTTCTCCCCTGGAAGAGTATTATAAATATCATAGGCGCCCGGTTCGAGCGTCGACGTTCCTGCGGTCATCGTGTTGATGGTATCGTCACCAGCTACGCACCCCTTCCAGCCCAGATTGTCACCGGCTGACCAGGAGCGATCGGTGAATTGTGGAACCTGCGCTATTTGAACACCACTCTCTTTAAGTATATCACCTACATTTGCGGTAACTGTATAGTTGACAATACCGATTCCCAAATAAGGCTGATTCGATGCACCCTGATACAATACGTTCAAAAAGCTGTGCATCGCATTTTTGAGGGAGGTCATTTTGCTGACGCCATCGATAGTGTCGGTCATAGATCCTGTGTTATCGAGGACTATCATTACCTCAAGGGGGTGGGGTTGAAACTCAGCAACGCTTGCGACCAAGATTGGCAGATTTTCGAACCCAAATATTTTCATAAACGTCATAGGTAATACGCCGTTTGCAGTAACCGTTGTGCGGCTAATTCCATTGACAACAGCGAAAGCCGGCCGTCGTAACGTTTCACTAGTTCCGTAAGGAGTGCCAGAGCCGGCTGCTAAGCCCATGTAGCCATTCGGCAAATTGTCAATATAGTAATGAACTGCTTGTTTATAACGCCCGGTCTCGTCTGTTTCCGAGTCGTTATCAAATGCGTTTGCCGCAGCCAAAGCCGCGGCATCTACGCCGGCCTGCATCTGTGACTGTACGATATGAAGGCGACCTATATCGATCGCAGCACCGATCATTCCTATGATTACAATGAGACCGGCCGCCATTAATGGCAACGTTGCAGCAGATCGATCCGCCGCAAAAATCTTACATGACCTGGCAACTTTGGCTCCCAGGCAGGGCGCTAATTGGCTAGACATACAACCATATTGGCGTGTATATTTTGATTATTTGTTAACGCGCCTGCTGGACTATGCGCCGTAACCAACTCAGATATTGGCGAGCTTAACTGAGGTGGCTCCCTGAATGACCTGACAGGCCCCGCTCTTAAATAAGAGTAAGATCCCATGGGGATGAATAGCGGCTGCGCTGTGACACAGTAGGTTGCTGAACGCCCCTCAGGAGACAGAAGGTGAATCAACCCACGGAAGCGCCGCAATCCGCGTTAATCTCGGCGCCATTTTTATCTCATTGGAATTGAGCAAATCGAGCTGGCTGGTAACGGCGCTGTCACCAGGCAGTACGAAGATGACGCGCCATTTGGTGCCCGGTGGAGATCTGCCGGCTCTGCTAAATTGCTTTTCAGGTTTGCAGGACAAGGCTTGCGCACGTGAGGGCAAATTGTATCCGCTGATCGTCGTGCAGGAGGCCGGACTGGATGGCTTTTGGATCCACCGCGCGCTGGAGACGGAAGAGAATATCACAAGTCATGTGGTAGACGCTGCGTCTATCTCAGTCCCTCGCCGGAGCCGTCGGGCCAAGACAGATAGGATCGATGGCGAAACGCTGGTCCGCACGCTGATGGCGTGGGTCCGAGGCGAGCCTCGGGTCTGTTCGATGGTGCGGGCACCGACGGTCGACGATGAAGATCGGCGCCGCATCAGCAGAGAGCGCAAGACATTGGTCGATGAGCGGACCTGCCATACCAACCGGATCAAGGGATTGCTTTTCAGCATCGGCGTTCGCGATTACCGGCCGCTCCGCCGAGATCGTCGTGAAAGGCTTGAAGAACTACGAACCGGAGATGGGCAGCGCATACCACCACACCTCAAGGCAAGGCTCGTAAGGGAATTGGACCGGCTCGACCTGATAAACGAGCAGATCGAGAGAGTGGAAACCGAGCGTGACGCTCTGAACGCTGAGGCGAGCGAGATTGCGCCGCAGAGCATGCTTGGGGTTCTAAGGGGGATCGGGCCTGAGTTTGCCAACGTGCTGACGAGCGAAGGCTTGTTTCGCTCGTTCGATAACAGGCGACAGGTCGCTGCTTACGCCGGGCTGGCAGCCAGCCCATGGCAAAGCGGAACCATCGATCGAGAGCAGGGCGTGTCAAAGGCAGGGAGCCCACGATTGCGAACGGCTATGATCCAGGTAGCTTGGCTGTGGCTGCGCTATCAGCCGAATACATCGCTATCTCGCTGGTTCCATGAACGGGTTCGCGCCAACGATGGCCGCAGTAAGAAGGTCGCGATAGTGGCTCTCGCGCGGAAATTGCTTGTCGCCTTATGGAAATACGCCACCCGCGGTGTCGTGATTGAGGGTGCGGTCTTGAGCCCCACTTGACTCCTATGCCGCTAAACCTCTCGGAGAAGTAACTGCTCCGTAGACCCAGGCAAAACGGACCGAATATGCCTCTGGCTTTCAAAGCCGCTCATTGAGAATGGTCCCGTTTTCCTGAACCCTTGCCCGCCGGATGCGGGATTATGGTGCAGCCGCTGAGAGCGGCGATGGCCACGGGGCGGCGGTTCCGTATCCTCAACATCGTCGACGACGTGACACGGGAGTGTTTGCGGGCGGTGCTCGACGTCGATCTCGGGCAAGCGGGTGGTGCGCGAGCTGGGCGACCTGATCGCCGAGCGTGGCGCGCCCAAGATGATCGTCAGCGACAACGTCCTATGTTGGGAAGCCGCGGCGGGTTTTGGCCAGCAGATATCTATGCGCCGACAACCATCGGCGCGGCATGCAATCTGAGCCAGATGGCTCCCACCGTCAACGGGATCGCTCCCTGCCATAGCAAACACGAAGATCCAGCGGCGCCGGGGTGGCCGTGGTCCTCACCATCCTTAAAACGAGATACGCACCCAGGTGGAAGGCCCGAACATTATCTACAGGGTCGCTCGACGAGCGCCCTCACGGCACTTGCAGAGAGGGGGCCTTCCACCTGGCATCCGACCGTTCGACAAACGGCCGGTACTCTGTCCCCGTCTTGATGACGGCGTGAGCCACGCGCGCCATCTTGGCGGTGAGCGCCGTCATCGCCTTACGGCGACGGTCGGCATCGTCCGCGTCCCTCCGCCTGCTTTCCAACGATGCTGCGCATCGCCGGAACCTTGGCAGGCTCCGCCCGGCTACATATCGTCCGAGCTTATCACGGAAGCTGTTGTCGCGCTGACGCGCGGCGATCTGGGCAGCCATGCAGAAGGTGCGACGCAAGCGCGCGTTGCCGTACTTGGACAGCTTGGTGCGGCCGCGGAATGTGCCCGACTGGCAGGTTACGAGATCGAGGCCGCAAAACTTCAAAAACTGACGATGGTGACCGAAGCGGCGCAGATCACCGGCCTCGGCCAGAATGGTCAGCGCGTTGATCGGACCGATGCCTGGAATGTTGCGCAGCAGCTGGTAATCGACGTCATCGGCGAGCCGCGCATGGGCCAACCGTTCGATCTCGTCGCGCTAATGGATGAGGCTGCGGCCCTGCCCGATAACCATTCGGAACATGGTGATGGCGGCTGAGTCCTCCGGTACCGGCAGTGCCGTGGAAGCGGACGCCGTTTTGTAGATGTCGTTGATAAGGCGTGCCTTGGAGACCTTGCGGCCGATGAGCGGCCACGCTGCGGCCGAGAACGCTTCGCGGTCCAGCGCCGTGATGGTGGCTGGTGTCGGAAACCGCTCGATGAGCGCGAGAAACCAGTCGGACCGGCTGTTGCCTGCGAAGCGGGCAATCTTGGGGAAGTACAGCGGCAGGTAGTGGGTCAGGATCCGGTGCCAGGTTTGCGTCTTCATCCTGGAGATCGTCTAGTGGGTCTTCGAGAGCTGCTGCAGGTCATTGATGCCCGCAGCGAGCGGGTCGACGTAACGCTGCGTCGCGCCGATCCGCAGCATGTGCAGGATGACCTGCGCGTCCTTGGAGTCGTTCTTGTCCCAGCCGTTGTGCAGCGCCTCGCGCGTTCGGGCGAGCGCAACCGACGAGATGAGGCGCAGCTCGAACCCTGCCGTTAGCAACCGATGTGCCAGCGTGCGATGGTAATTACCCGTCGCCTCGATTGGTGATCTTGCCCGCAGACCCGGTGTATTGGCGTGAGACACCACACGACGCCTTGCCCTGCTTGAGGAAGCCCATCTCGTCGATCACAAGCGCCGCATCCTTGGCAGCCAGCGTCTCGACGACATAATCGCGTACGATATCGCGCAGCGCGTCAGCGTTCCATCGACCGCGGCCGAGGATTGCCTGCTGCCGCCTCGGCCCCGGATCGCTTGCCGCTTCAGCACGCATCCAGCCGGTCTTGCGCCGCTCGTCGCCTAGCAGTCCGTCCAGGAACAACCCCGCAGATGCCGCGACACGGTCCTGCGTGAACAAACCCCGCATCCGCGCCTTCACGTCACGCAGCGAAGTCGCCCAAAGCTCCAGCGTCGTCTCAATCGACGCGCCCGTCATCCACGGTCTCCTGCCATGAAGACCCATTGATTCAGACTTCGATTAAATACGCAACTGTAATGCTAGGGTTCAAACTCAATCAGCGGGTTGAGGCGGGGTGGTTTTCCTGATTGACTACGGTGGTGGATCACGGGAGGTGCGGGCATGGCGCTGTTCTGGTTGTCGGATAAAGCGTGGACGGCGATCGAGCCGCACCTGCCCAAGAACCAGCCGGGCGCGCGGCGGGTGGATGACCGCCGGGTGATCTCGGGCATCTTGCACGTGCTGAAGGTAGGCTGCCGCTGGTGCGATTGCCCGGCCGAGTACGGGCCGTCGACGACGGTGTACAACCGGTTCAACCGCTGGTCGCACCGAGGCTTCTGGCTCAAGCTGCTCGACGCGCTGGTGGATGCAGGCGCGGTGACGAGGAGCACCGCGATCGACAGCACCTACGTGACAGCTCAGCGCGCGGCTTTCGGTGCAAAAGGGGGCGCTCGCACCAAGCGATCGCCGCTCGCGCGGTGGATGGACGACCAAGGACCACGCGCTCACCGACGTCATTGGCTGCCCGTATGCGCTGATGCTGACCGCCGGCAACGTCAGCGACATCAAAGCGGCACCGGTACTCCTCGAACGCGCCGGGCGCATGCACTACCTGTTTGGCGACAAGGGCTACGATGCCGACCGGCTGCGCCGCTCGCTGCGCGACGCGGGTACCGTTCCGGTCATCCCTGGCAGGCGCAACCGCAAGCGTACCATCCGCTACGACAAGGACCGATACCGCGGTCGGCACCTCATCGAGAACGCCTTCTGCCGCCTCAAGGGACTCTGGCCGCGTTGCCACCCGCTACGACAAGATCGCCGCCAACTTCCTCTCAGGCGTAGCCCTCGCCACCGCCTTGACCTTCTGGCTCTGAATGAGCCTCGACCCTAAATTAGATTGCGTCACTCACATCAAAGGTCTCTGACCCTAATCTAACGAACTTTGCTGCTGACGCTACTTCGTCACGCAGCCAAGCTTGGGGGGGGGGCATTTAACAGCGCCGGGGACCAGAGCAGACTGACCGAGAAGGGAGAACCAGCCACTGGCGTTTCCCTGCGTTCAAGTTCAAAAGCATTGGCGAAGCGTTCAGCTACACTCAGCGGCAGAGTGACAAGCAAATCCGTAGCGGCGCAGATGGCTAGAGCCGCATAGAAATGGGGCTGGTGCAGCACAATCCGTCTTCGCAAACCTAATTTTGCAAGCATGTCGTCGACCATCCCGGGTTTGCTGTTGGAGACGGAAACCACCGCATGATCGAATGCCGCATAGCGGACAGGCGTAAGAGGTGCATTTGCGGCGGGATGACCCGAGCGCATCAGCGTCACTAAGCGGTCTTGGTAAAGCGACCTTGTATGAAGGCCTGTGGTCGTGGCGTCAGTGACGCCGAACCCCAGATGGATCCTGCCTGTACGCAGCAGGTCGATTGCGCTGCCGTCCATACCGCGCACCTCCAAGCGTAAATCAGGTGCGGCGACGCG
Source organism: Sphingomonas sp. GW821-FHT04B01 (assembly GCF_059420425.1). Taxonomy (NCBI): domain Bacteria; kingdom Pseudomonadati; phylum Pseudomonadota; class Alphaproteobacteria; order Sphingomonadales; family Sphingomonadaceae; genus Sphingomonas; species Sphingomonas sp. GW821-FHT04B01. The sequence goes on from NZ_JBWKTR010000010.1 coordinate 24,320, forward strand.
CAATCTGGCAATCAGTGCAGGCAGTAGAGTGATCCCCTGAATGTCGGTCGCTGCGAGAGTTACTTGGTCAACCCATGTTGAAGGATCAAATCTGACGGGCGTGAGCATCCCGCGCACGTCATTGAGAACTCGGGCGACAGGTTCGGCAAGGGCAAGCGCTCGCGGCGTCAGTTGAGGTGCTCCGCCGGCATGTACCAGCAGCGGATCGTCGAACAGGACGCGGAGGCGCCCCAGCGCTCTACTGGTGGCTGACTGGCTGAGGTTCACCGCTGCTGCTGCTGCCCCAACGCGTCCGTGACGTAGAAGGGCGTCGAGCAATGTCAGGAGATTGAGATCAACGCCGCGTAGATGCTCTTCGTGCATACGACATTTTACTAACATGCATTGGACGCATTTCCAAGTGGCAGGTATGATCCCGTATTTGTTGGCGGAGTTAGCTATGTTCGTTGTGGCAGGAGTTAGTGGAAAGAGTGGGTCAGCAGCAGCTCGTGCTCTTGTGTCCGAAGATCGAAATGTTCGTGGTCTGACTCGTGATGGCAAAGGTGTCGACGTGCCTGGTGTTGAACCGTTTAAAGCAACGCTGGATGACGTCGAAGCGCTGACACGCGCCTTTATGGGTGCCGAAGGTGCCTACGTCCTTTGCCCGACCAACCCAAAGCACCCCGACCCGATCCAGTCCGATGTATCGATCGCGACCGCGGTAGCCCAAGCGGCCAAGGCCACGAACCTTCCGAAGTTGGTTCTCCTGTCGTCGCTAGGCGCTCAGCTTCCGTCGGGAACGGGGGTAATTTTAGGACTGCACAAGGCGGAGGAGATCCTCGCGGATGCAGCACCTCATGTCACGTTCCTGCGAGCGGCAGGCCTGATGGATGACTGGAGTAGCTATGTCGATGTTGCGCGAGGCGGAACGCTCCCAAGCTTTGTCGCCGATCTCGATGCGCCCAGTCCAACGATCTCGACAAAGGACATTGGTAGAATCGCGGCAACGCTTCTGATGGACCCTCTTCCGCCCCGCGTCGTCGAACTTGAGGGCCCACAGCGTTACAGCGTGCGAGATGTCGCGGCCGGTTTCGCAAGAGCGTTCGGACAGAGCGTGCAACCTGTGTTCGTACCGGCCGAGCAGTGGCGCAGGGAGCTGGAGAAGCTTGGGTTCAGCAACGCCTTCGTTGAGCTAATGATGGAGATGTATACCGCCATCAACAATGGTCAGCTCCACGCAGAAGGCGTTGCGGATCAGCGTAAAGGCACGGTGACGATCGACTCGGCCATTGAAGATTGGATTTCATGAATGATTGGCCGCATAGCCGTCATAACAGGCGGATCGTCGGGCATCGGCGCAGCGACCGCGCAAGCGATGGCGGGCGCTGGTGCAGACGTTCTTATCGTCTACGGCAATGATGGCGACGGTGCCGCGAGAGTGGTCGATCGGATAGCCGCTACAGGGTGAAAAGCATTCAGCGTCTCCGCCGACGTCGGTGATGCCGCTGCTGTCGACCATGTTTTCGATCAGGCCGATCGCTTGTTGGGAACTGCCGATATCTGGTGAATGCCGCTGGTCTGAACATGAAAGACGTGGCGGTCGCGGACATGCCTCCTCAACAATGGGATAAGCTAATCCGTACAGACCTGACGGGTAGCTTCCTGACCTCACGTATGTTCGTGCGGTGCCTTCGTTCCAATCGCCGCCCGGGAGCGATCATCAACATCACCTCGATCCATGCTTTCGCGATGCGAGCGGGTGGCGCGGACTACGCCGCCGCCAAAGGGGGGACAAACCAACCTCACGCGCGCCATGGCTCTTGAGTGCGCCGAGGCAGGGATCACAGTCAATGCGATTGCCCGGAATGATCCTGACGCCGATGAATGACGACGTAGCGGACAACTCGACCGCCTTGGCGCAGGCGACGGCCGCAATTCCCGCCCGGCGGGCCGGGACACCCGAAGAGGTCGCGAGGCTGGCGGTGTTTCTAGGTGTTCAGTCCCGGCATCTGGTGGATCGGGTCGACGATGAACCGACTTGGCTTTGACGTCCAGATCTTGGCGATGTATTCGTAGGGTGTGAGGCCGCTCAGCGTTTTTGAGCCGGCGGGCGAAGTTATAGGCGGCGATGAAGTCGGCGAGGTGGGTCCGGAGCTGGTTGTGGCTCTCGTAGTGGAAGCGTTTGACGGTCGCTTCCTTGATGGTCCGGTTCATCCGCTCGACCTGACCGTTCGTCCACGGGTGGTCGGGTTTGGTCAGGCGATGTTCGATGTCGTTTGCCTCCCAGATCATGTCGAAGCGCATCTGGTGCGACCAGGCGGTATTACGGTTGCGGGGCTGCTCGGCGAACTGGCTGCCATAGCACATCGGGAAGCGCTGGTTCGGGAGCCGCTATGGCCCGGATGAAGACAAGGCCGCGTGGCGGCCGCAGGGTTCATCAGGGCAAGCATGGCCGGCCCGCGGGTGTCTAAAGTGAAGTTGTCGAGACAACACTTTGGAGGCCGACCGACCATGACCAAGCTCACCCCTACGCCTGCTGGCGCCGTGCTGGTAGCCATAGACATGTCCAAGAACCGGCAGGAAGTCCTCATCGAGCGACCCGAAGGCGGCCGGCGCCGGCGGATGACCGTCATGGCGACCAGGAAGGACTATGACGACTTTGCCGAACAGCTCGCTGCCATCGGCCGTCCCATCGTCGCCGGGTTCGAGGCGACGGGTAATTACCATCGCACGCTGGCATATCAGTTGCTGACGGCACCCTGATCGTCTCGTTGGTCGCCAAGTCCCCACCACGGCGAAGCACGGGATTGACGCGCGAAAGCAGAACGCGTGGGTTGAACGGCTTCGACACGTAATCGTCGGCGCCCCCGTCCAGCCCGGCAATGCGGTCGGCGTCTTCATCCCGGGCGGTCAGCATGATGATCGGCGGCCCACCCGCCGCGCGCAGCCGTCGGCAGATCGCCAGACCGTTCTCGCCGGGCAGCATCCAGTCGAGGATGAGCAACGCGACCGGGGACGACGCGAGCAAGGCATCCAAGGCCGTTGCGTCGCCTGCGGTCGCGAACTCGAAACCGCTGGCGACCAGATAGGCAGCGAGCAGCTCCCGAATGTCGGCATCATCCTCGCACACGGCGATGACAGGTTTGTCAGCCATGGGAGAAAAAGGCCAGCTCTACTCATCAAAGCAAGAGCGGTGACAAAATGTTACGCTTACCGGAAGTCCTGTTCGTCCCGAGTTGACCGAGCGGCTGCGTCGGCGCCCGGGGCGGAGCAGAGATGCTCAGCGGCTTGCCGATACAGCCTCGATGTTGACCGGTGTCGAAACCCGAAAAGAGGCCGGGTCGGAAGAGATTTCGCTTAACAGCTTGGAAGCATGGGTGAAGGCCGCACGCGCATGGTTATAGGGCACATAAGAGCCCGAGACGTCCCACGGCTTGCCGTTGCGATAGGTGGCGACCTTGACCAGCACGCGCCCAGTGACCGCGTCCTCAAGCTGCATCTCCTCGCTCGCGCCGCCTGAGGACGGACGAAATAGGCCGAAGCCGCCTAGCGCAAGCTGCGCCGCCTGCACCGGAACATTGTAGTACCAGCGTGCTGGACGCGTGCCGGTAATGGCACTACGCAGCCTCATCACGCCAGGACCGGCCTGGGCGGCGTGTACGACCTGATATCTGCTGGACAGGTTGCGGGTCAGTCGGTCATGAAAATCGGCTTCGAGCTTGGCCTTAGTTCTTTCGTCTCGGCCAGGAGCATACCACTCTACGGGGTCCACGATAACTTTACTGAAAGCCCCTTCATCGTAACCGGGGTCGACAAAGATCGCGTCCTTTTTGTGACCCTTCGTAGGTTGCATTTGCAAATAGTCGCTGAGGAACCCCGATCGGGTGAGCCGCTGGCCTCCCGTCGAGCAAGCGGCTAGCAGCGCGAGGGGCACGACGGCGAGCGCCACCGTTGGACGGCGAATAAAAGCGGGGAAGCGCGGTGACGGAGCAAAGCTCTTGCTCGCTTCGCTATCGATTGAGGCAGCGCCCAATCCTACATTGAAGACGAGATCGCCGCAGTCGAGCCGCCGTGTGCCTTCACTATCGTGCGACCGGTAGAAACTGCGTTGCTGCTCATAAGCTTCGGTTACCGCGGCACGATCCGCTGCCGCAGCGACGAACGCACCATAGTTATATCGGCTGAGCAAATGGCTATATAGGATCACGCGGCACTCCCTCGAAAGACGAGGCAGTCAATGCCACCGGGTGATGGAGGGATGATGGAGGGATGATGGAGGCTTGCCTCCATCATCCCTCCATCTTCTCACCGTAAGGCGGCATCAGGAGACGTTTCGTTGAGCGAACGCGTGCTGATCGTCGAGGATGAACATGATATTGCCGATCTGTTATCCGCCTATCTGAGCAAGGCCGGCTACCAAGTTTCGCTGGCCGGCGACGTTCAGAACGCGATCCGATGCCATGTGGCCACGGCGCCGGACCTCGTGCTACTCGACATTGGCCTGCCCGGCGGCGGCGATGGCTTGGACGTGTTGACGGCCGTACGGCGCCGTGGCGACACGCCCATCATCATGGTGACGGCCAACGACGACGACATCACCAAATTGTCATCGCTTCGTGTCGGGGCAGACGATTATGTCGTCAAGCCGTTCAACCCGGCCGAGGTCGTGGAGCGCGTACGCGCCGTGCTACGCCGAAGCCATGGCCGCGCCGACCGACGCACGATGATCCTTGATCGTCTCGTGATCGATCTCGACCTGCGGACAGTGTCGTGCCGGAATGACGACGATAGCGAGATGCGGGTCGATCTCACCCCGACGGAGTTCGACCTGCTCGCCTTCCTTGCTCGTCAGCCTCGGCGAACATTCGCGCGCGCGGAAATCCTGACGGCAGTGGCTCCCGACAGCGATGCTTACGACCGGGTCGTCGATAGCCACCTGTCCAAATTACGCCAGAAGCTGATCGCAGCCGGCTGCCGGCATATGATCGAGCCAGTGCGCGGTGTTGGCTATAGGCTTTGGCCCGCGTGAAACCGCTACGAAACCGCATCGTCACGCGGCTTGTGCTGCTTGCCGCCATCACGACGATGGTGACGATCGCGGCAGGTACCATAGCCTCCTATGCCACGCTTGGTGGGCGGCAGCGCCTGATGATGACGCGGGTGCCCACCGCGGCTAGGAAAGAGATGCGGCAGTTGATCGCATCTGGCGAAAGTGGCGGCCAGCGGTTTACCTTCCTCTACGACCTTTATCGCGATGACGGTCGTGGGCGCCGCGATTCCGACTTCGTCCGTTACGTGTCGGTCTTGTCAGCGGTCCTGGGAGGCGCGCTTTTCGGCGGTGTGGCCGCGATCATGATGGCACGTCGTATTAGTCGCCCGATCGTGTCAGTAGCCTCAGCTGCGGCTCGTGTAGCGGCCGGTGAGAGGTCGGTTCGGATCCAAGGCGAGCTCGCATTCGGCGAGGTGGCGACCTTGATCGACAGCTTCAACGCTATGGCGGCTGAAATAGAGTTTTACGAGCGCGAGCGTAAGGTCTTGACGGCCGGTATCGCCCACGAGCTTCGCACTCCGCTAACCATCCTCAAGGGGCGGCTTCACGGCTTGACGGATGGCGTGATCGAGCCGGCAAAGAATGAGAGCGAGCGCTTGCTGCGGCAGGTCAATCAGCTCTCCTTACTGGTCGATGATCTGCGAACCTTCTCGCACGCCGATGCAGGCGAACTGCGCATGAGCTGCGTTTCGATTGCGATTGACCTGCTCCTTCGTGACATCGTGGCTGATTTGCGCGACTCTGCCGAGACTGCCGAGGTGACCCTTGATGGGCGTTATCTGCCCGCGACGATCCATGGCGACCCACTCCGCGTCACCCAGATCCTCACGAACCTATTGACGAATGCCATCAAGCACGCGCCGCGCCTCAGCACGGTGACGATCAGTATGAGAAAGAACGGCCCGAGGCTGGCGATTGATGTACTGGATCAGGGGGAAGGGTTTGCACCTGGCGAATTGAGCCAGCTCTTTATTCCCTTTTGGCGAGGTAGTATCGACCGTAAATTGGGTCGGCCAGGTAGCGGTCTGGGCCTAGCGCTGGCCTCGAAGCTCGCGGAAGCGCATGGCGCCGAAATCCGAGCTACCAACAGGCCGGACGGCTTGGGCGCACATTTCGAAGTCAGCTTTCTGACGGTGGCTCCAACGCGGAACCGACAAGATTGAGTATCGTCGAGCTGCGGTGGACCAAGTGCGCAGTCCCGGAAATTTGGTGGATTGGGGTGGTGATGCCCCGTCGTGACTGCCAATCTAGGCGGAGACGGAGAGATGGGAAAGCCTCGACCGTCGCCCTCTTACGCCACTTCGCTACCGTCTTGGGGTTGATCCCCAGCTCCCGGCTCAGCGTCGCGAGCGAAGCTTGCGATCGCTGTATTGCTGCTCGGACGGCGTGCGTGGTCGTGGCGCACCCATGACGTACCTGTCCCATATGGCCTCCTTCCATTCCAACGAAAGGATCGCACCATCAAACCGTGGGATCAAACACCTAGCGTCGGTATATCAAAGACCGCCGACGACGCCGGGTAGGTATCGACTGCCGGCTGACCGTTGCCGGCGTCACCTACGAGGTGTCGCCCGAGGTGGCCGGTGAAACCGTCGTAGTCTGGTGGGGCCTGTTCGATCAGGAACTCTGGGTCGAGCATGGCGAGGAACGACACGGTGGAGTTTCCGAACGGGCGCGTGCGGATCGTCGGAATCGATGCGCCCGACGACGATCGACCGCAGTTCAAGGCGATCGCGACGGACGTCTTGCAGCGGTTGGCGGCGCGCGATGGCGGGTTGGACTGCTCGGTGTCGATGTTCGACTACGCGATGCGGCGCGAGAAACAGTGCCGGACCGACCCGCAGAGCTATGGCCGGCTGAACCTGTCCTGTCGTTTTCCCGCGAACAAGGCGAGCGTGGGCGCGTCGATGGTCGCGCAAGGCTACGCCGTCGATTACCGGATGTTTTCGGGCGGTGCCTATGTCGACCTGATGCAGAAGGCGGCAGCGCAGCGTGCCGGTCTCTGGGGCATCGACTACGAAGGGATGCGGCAGCTCGCGATCGCGCGGGCGACGGTGCCGCCAGGGTGCGAGGTCGGGACGATCAAGAAATGACCGGGGCCTGCCTCGCGACCCGCGCTTTACGCCGCGCCGTGCCGGCGCGTCCCAGAACCCGTTGGGTTTCCCCTTGCCGGGTGACGATCGCTACGCTCAAGCCGCGCCATTTGCTTGTCCGTCAGCCAGTACAGCTCGCTCATGCCCGGCCTTCTCACATAGCCTGAATCAGATCGCGACGCTCACATCAATGGGTCCTGACTCCGATTGAAGTGTCGTCAGCTAATGTAACGTGCTGGCGTCGTGCCCATCGATTTCTTGAACATGACGATGAAAGCGGTGGTCGACTCGTAGCCGAGATTGCCCGCGACTTTCTGAACCGTTGCCCCGCCGGCGAGTTCGCGCAGGGCGAAGATCAGATGGAGGCGCCGCCGCCAGCGCCCGAAGGAAAGACCCGTCTCCCTCGCGATCAGCCGCTTGAGGGAACGCTCGCTCATGGCGAGGTGGGCGGACCACTCGCTCAGCGTCCGGCGATCGCCCGGCGTCGCGGCCAGTGCCGCGGCGAGGGCGGTGATCTTGGGGTGGTCGGACACGGGCAGTTCCATCCCTCCGCGCGGCATCAGGGACAGTTCTTTCAGCGCGACGCGCATCAAGCGCTCGACGTGATCGCCCGGCGCACGGCGATCCGGAATGTCGGCGAGGCGCAGGATCATCTCGCGAAGCATGGGCGAGATGGACAGTGCGCAGGCCTCGTTCGACAACGACGCCGCGTCGGGTTCGACGAACAGGTAGACGAGGTGCGCTCTGGCGGTGGCCTGATTGCTGTGGGGCACGCTCCCGGGGATCCACGCCGCGTATCCGGGCGGGACGATCCACATGCTGCGTGTCGTCGTGCAGGTGACGGCGCCGCGAAGAGCGAGGATCAGCTGTCCCTGACGATGCCGGTGCCAGGGCACCTCGGCGTCATGGTCGCCGAAGTCGACGCGGAACGCGGCGGCCGGGCCCTTCATCTGATCGAAATCCGGGTGGGTCGCGCAGGGAGGAAGCATTGGGATTGGCCTCTTTTAGATATGATATGGCCTGATCTCCAATTTATATAGCGCCGCGCCGCCCTAGATTCGAGGGGTCACGAACTCGATTGGAGGTTCTTATGCGTATCGCCGTCGTCGGTGCGACCGGAAGGATCGGTGCGAAACTGACCCGGTCACTCCTTGCCGCAGGGCATGAGGTGAAGGCGCTTTCCAGGGGAGGCGCGGCCTTGGACAAGCTGGTAGCGGATGGGGCCGAGCCGTTCATCGGCAGCTTCGATACCGGCGCAGGCGACCTGAAGGCCTTCTTCAACGACGTCGAGGCGGCGTTCCTGATGGTGAAGACCGATTGGGACAATATCGAAGGCCACTATTCGGCAGTCGCACAGCGCTTCGTCGACGCGCTCCGCGGCTCACCGGTCAAGCGTGTCGTCAACCTATCGGCAATGGGTGCCGAGATCGACGGCCAGACAGGCCATTTCGAGGTGTTCCATCAACTCGAGCAGAAGTTGAACCAGCTGGACGGCACCGATCTCGTGCACCTGCGGGCGGCTTGGTTCATGGAGAACACGCTCGTCTGGACCGACTCGGTCGCGCAGTACGGACGTCTCGCCTGGTACTACCAGCCGGACCTGAAAATGCCGTGGGTCGCGACCGACGACATCGCCGAAGTGGCCGCCAGGGAACTGCTTGGTCCGTCGGGCGGCTACCGGGTCATCCGGGAGCTCGGCTCGCACGAACTGACGATGCGCGAGATTGCGGCGATCATCGCCGACGAGATCGACAGGCCGGTCGAGTATCGCATGGTCGATCGGGGCAGCGCCGACGTCAAGGACGTGTTCCTCCAGCGCTTCGGCAAGCCGGAGACATGGATCGACGACGACAGAACCGCGGATGCGATGAACCACCGCGTCGTGCGCTTTCATGGAGACGACACGATACGCCCATCGCTACCGACCTCGATGGCGGCGTTCATCGCCGACGTCTGGAAGCCGGCGTATTTAAAGGCTCTCGACGGGGAGAAGCCGCCAGTATCCTTCCTTACGTGGAACGCTCGCTGAGGAAATCCCAAAAGATGCAGATCGAGTCTGCCCCTCTGCGCCCTGCCCATGGGACGGATGCGCTGTTCCGCCGTTACCGGCTGAACGGGCTCGATCTGCCGAACCGCGTCGTCATGGCGCCGATGACGCGGTCATCGGCGCCGGGCGGCGTGCCCACCCCGGCAATGGCCGACTATTATCGACGCCGCGCGGAGCACGGCGTCGGCCTGATCCTCACCGAGAGCGTCGGGATCGATCGACCGGGATCCGTGAACGAGCCCGATATACCTGTCCTCCATGGCGATGCCGCGATCGCCAGCTGGCAGCGCGTCGTGGACGCGGTCCACGGCGCTGGGGGGCGGATCATGCCGCAGCTCTGGCACGTCGGTGGGAAGCGCTCCAAGGTCACGCCGGAGTGGACGCCCGCCGCAGGGTATGAGAGCCCGTCGGGGCTCTCCAGCGCCGGCGAGAGGGTCGACGAGCCGATGAGCGACGCCGCGATCGCCGACACGATCGGCGCCTATGCGCGGGCGGCGGTGACGGCGGAACGGATGGGCTTCGACGGGGTAGAGGTACACGGTGCCCACGGTTATCTGATCGACCAGTTCTTCCAAGCGAGCCTCAACCGGCGCGGGGATCGCTACGGCGGCCCCACACTGGTGGCGCGGTCGCGCTTCGCGCTGGAGGTGTTGAAGGCCGTGCGATCCGCCGTCACGGCGGGCTTCCCCGTCCTGCTGCGGCTGTCGCAATGGGCGCCCAAGGACTTCTCGGCGCGGCTGACGCCCACGCCGCAGGCGCTGGCGGAGTGGTTGGAGCCGTTCATCGCGGCAGGCGTGGACGCGTTCGATATCTCGGGGCTTCACTACGGCGCTGCGGCCTTTCCCGATATCGATCCCCTGCTGAGCCTTGCCGGATGGGCGAAGAAGCTCACCGGCGCCACGGTCATGACGGTCGGTTCGGTCGGTTTGGCTGCGGACACCTACCAATCCTTCGCCGGGCGTGTCGCGCCCGTCGCGCCGCTCGACGATGTGCTGGACCGCCTCACGCGGGCCGAATTCGATCTCGTGGCGGTCGGTCGTGCCCTGCTGCAGGATCCGGCGTGGTTGGAGAAGGTGCGGCAGGGGCGACAGCGCGACCTTCAGGACTTCACGCCCGATGCGTTCGCGACCCTCTACTGAGTCGACGCTCGTGGCTTATGCCCAGCAGCTCGGGCCGGTTGACGGCGACTATCCCGAGCCTGGACGAGACACAGGCCGCGACGAACGACGACGCACCGCCGTCGATCGCGAGGCCTCCACGCCGGTGCTTGCGTCGGCGCTGGCCTATCATGACGGGCTTCGCGCCGAACGCTCGCCGGCGAACCTTATTCAGGCGCTTCGCGACGAGTTCGGCGCCTATGGCTACCGCCACTTCGGCGAGCGAAAGCCGGCATACCGACTGGTGCGGGGATGGGACCGAGCCCAGGTGACCGCCTCGATCGATAGCGAGGGATTCTGCGCTACCTTAAGGGTGGATCAGGCAGTGCTCACGACGTGGCCCCGCCTGAAAACGATTTTGGCTTTCATTCGAAACGGACGAGGAGGTCGGAGTGAAGACCGTTGATGCTGGCGTGCTCGCCATCGCTTATCTGGAGAACGGACCGGAGGATGGCTGGCCAGTAGTCCTGGCGCATGGCTTCCCCTACGACGTTCATGCGTATGACGACGTCGTGCCGCTGCTCACCAAGGCCGGCGCCCGCGTCATCCGTCCCTACCAGCGCGGGTTCGGCCCGACCCGCTTCCTTTCTGGCGATACGCCCCGGGTCGGTCAGCAGGCGGCACTCGGGTCCGATCTCACCGCGCTCATGGATGCCCTCTCCCTCGAACGACCGATCCTCGGCGGCTATGACTGGGGCGGGCTGGCGTCGTGCGTCGCGACCGCCTTGTGGCCTGAACGCGTGGGCGGCCTCGTCAGTTTAGCAAGCTACGATGTCATCGACATAGCGGCTCAGCGGCATGCCTCCTATCCGTTACAGGAGCACGTCGTCTGGTATCAGCACCTCTTTCAGACCGAACGGGGAAGAGAGTGCCTCACCCTCCATCGGCGCGAACTGTGTCGGATGCTTTGGGAGCAGTGGTCTCCAGCCTGGGACTTTAGCGACGCGACCTTCGAGCGGACCGCCCGATCCTTCGACAATCCCGACTTCGTGGACGTGGTGATTCACGCCTACCGCCACGACTTCGGCCTCGCAGCGGGACTGCCCGAGTATCAACGTCTAGAGGACCGGCTCGCGGCCAAGCCGGGAATAAGCGTGCCCGCCGTCACGCTCGACGGCGCGCGCGATCCACTGAAACCGGGTGGAACGGCATCCCAATCGGACATGTTCGTCGGCTGGCATGAGCATCGCACCATCGAATGCGGCCACAACCTTCCGCAGGAGGAACCCGAGGCCTTCGCCGACGCCGTGCTGACCCTGCGCCGGTGGATCGAACGTTGAGAGTGCGAGACGCCGCGATCGTAGCCGCGGCACTCGTCGGCATCGCCATAGTATCGCAAGGGGTGCACGACGTTGCGATCGAGCACCTGGGCATCCCCTTTCCCGCGCTCGTCGACCAGCCATGGTGGCTTCCGCTCCTTCAGCATTTCGAGCGCCTGGCCTCACTCGTCATCCTCTCCCGACTGGCGCGGGGAACGCTGGACCGACTATCGTTCGCCCACGCGGGACTGCTGGTGGGCCTTCTCGCCACATGCCTTGCCGAGAGCTTCCGCAACGCGGTCATACAGATGGTGCTTACACACGGTTGGATCGACGGCCGGTGGCTCTATCTCCTGCTGGTTCTCCTCAAGGACCTGGCGGTCGGTCTGCTGTCGGGCTCAGCAGCCGTGCTTCTGGCCCGCTTCGTGCGATCCAAGCCGGTCCTGCTCGTCGGAACGCTGCTGATGGCATCAGCCGTCGCCATGATCGTCGTTCCTGCGCTCCGCCAGGCAGCTACGTCGCTGGAGGCCGAGCTAGGCCTTGGCCTAACCGCCGAGCTGTATCAGCCCCCCTATAAGGGGGGCGTTCTGGTTGCCATCTATCTGGGCTATCTCGAGCCGACTATCGCCGCTTTCGTCTTCGCTCGGCTGACGTGGCCGGGGCTGCGCGAATCCGATATGGTGAAGGCCCTGTCATTCGGCCTTCTGATCCTCGGCGCATCCAGGCGGATCGTGTTCCTCCTTCTCGCCAGCTTTTGGTTGCCACAGCCTTTCTGGCTGGCATTTCTCAGCACTGGACAATTCTTCGCAGAGACGTTGACGATGGCGATGCTTACGGGTCTTCTATGGGCGCTAATCGCGAGTAAATCGTCTCGACACGGGACGACGGCCGACGACCAAAAGGCGGAGAGGTTCTGCGGTTCGGCGGACACGTAGATCCTCTTTGGGCGGCTTCTCGCGCCGGCAGACGACCTATTGCTTGGCGAGCCGGTCATTCGATAGGCTTATTGAACATTAGTACCCGCAGCAACCGGACTGGTGGCATCCCATGAGCTAGGACCTCGTCATTGTAAGCGCGCAGATCAAAGGCCTTACCTTGGCGGCCTGCCATTTCATCACGCAAGGCGATATGTTCCAAATAGCCAACGAAATAAGTGAGTGGCTGAGTGGAGGTGAGCGTCGCGCGATCCCATCGGGCAGCAGCTTCGGACGGTCGCTGGAAGCAGCTGGTCGTGAGCAGATCGGCGACCTGTTGCTAGGTCCAGCCCTCCGTCTGAATGCCGATGTTGAGAAGGGCGCTGCACGCGGATGGCACCGGCGTTCACGAGCAACTGCGCGATGGACGCAGCCTGTTACTCGTGTTCGCCGAACCGATCCTCGCGCCCCTCTCGGATCGCCGAGCGACGGGATCCGCTTTCTCACGGGCGTCGATCCTGGTCCGCTGGACGTCACGGTCGCTTTAGTCCGCCCGGACGGCGTCGTGGCCTGGGCTTCGACCGGCGACATCGATGCGGACGAGGTCGACCAGGCCGTTGCCGGCTGCTTCGGCGCTGCGGTCCACGGCGACGATCGGTAATGATCGCCCGACCAACCCTTCTCCTCGATCCGGAAACCAGGAAAAGCCAATGCCCGATCTTCCTCTGACGGCTCTCGTCCTCGTCGCCCTTCTACCCGGCGTCGCGACCCTCATTCTCGGCTGCAACGGGCGGCCTCGCTCGGCGGCACGGATTACCCTCGTCAGCGAGGCGTCAGCCGCTGCTGAGCGACCGTCACCGTCTGGCCATGCGCGCGCGTGGCTCATCCCGGCATCGCTGATGCTCCTGCTCGCCGTCGCGGGTTGCAGGGACGATGACGAGCCGGTTGACGCTGGCCCGCCGCCCGCGGCCTACTCGGTCGGCGGCACGGTCACGCATCTTGATTCCGGTCCGCTCGTCGTCAGCAACGGCGCGGAGACGCTGACCGTGCCGCAGGGCGCGTCGACCTTCGCGTTCACCAGACCGCTGTCTACCGGCGCCGCCTATGCCGTCACGATCGCGGCCCAGCCGACCGGCATGACTTGCGTCGTCGCTAACCCCTCCGGAACCATCAACGGCGCGGCCGTCACGAACGTGGCGATCACATGCAGCACGCTGGTGTCGCAGCCGCTCGCGATCGGCGTCAGCGCGGCAGGATCGCTTGATTCGAACGCATCGCGCATCTTCCTGCCGGTCACCCAGGTCGGCACCAACGCGACGACCATCAACGCCATTCTCGACACGGGATCGTCGGGGACCGTCCTGCGTGCTGCTGACATCTTCCCGGCGAGCATGCTGACGGCGAACGGCTTCGTATTTCCCGCCGGTCAGACCAGCCTGACCTATAACGGCATCACCGTCACCAACGTAGTGGCTTCCCGGACCTATGGTGCGCAGAGCGACCTTGTCACGGAATTGACCGGCAATCTGGGGTTTGCGCAGATCACCTTCGGCCGCGGCGTTCGCGCGACGACAACCGTCGTCCCGATCCTGTTCGTCTTTCAGATGAGGTCGAACGGCAACGTCGTCTCGACAACGAATTTCGCCAACCTGATCGGGGTCAACCCTTCGCTGTCGCCGATCGCCGTCATGGGCACGCCGCAACCGACGACGCCGACCCCCTGCACGCCGCAATCGACCGGCACGTGCGGCTTGGCCAGCCCGTTCCGCTACTTCAGCTATGGCGCCGGGATGGACAAGGGGTTCGTCATCGACCGGGTGACGTTCGCCGCCTGCAACATCGCAACCGCCGGTGCCTGTCCGGTGACGCCGTCGTTGACGCTCGGGGTGACCAGCAGCGTGTTAGCGGGCTTTACCGTGGTTAACCTTTCATCCTGCAGCACCGTGACTCTGGCCGATTCCGCCAGCGAGCGCGTCTGCTCGCAGGTGATCTCGTCAGTGACGGTGACGAGCGGCAACGCGACGTTCACCGGCCCGGCGATCTTCGATTCCGGCTTCCCGTCGACCCGGTTGTCGGTTCCCGCAGGCATGACCTTTCCCGATACTCTTTCCAATGGATCGACGGTCCGCGTCGCGGCGGGTGCGGGCTTCGCCTACGCATACCAGACGGGAACCGGCTATTTGAGGACCAACATCGTCACCGGCGCGGCGACGGGAGACTTCTCGAATTTGGGTATAGGCTTCTTCGCTCAGAACTCGCTGCTCGTCGACTATTCCAGGGCGATCGAGGGGTGGCGGAACGGTGCTTGAGCAGTCTTGCTTTAGCTGTTTGGTGTGCTGAAACGCGCCGGGCTTGATGTGCCGGCAGACGACTGTTCCGAGGCAGCGCCTATGTCGTGGGCGGGCCGTTCCCGACGCTGGCCCGCAAATCGCGGAATGATCGCCTTTCCTCAGGACTGTGCCGCTCTAACTGCTCCGCAGCGCTGGAGCAGCATGGGCCGCTTCAGTGCCGCAGATTGCCAGATCTTCTGCGACCAGGAGAGTGCGAAGGAAGCCCGCTAACCCGGCTCCATCTGCGCCGCTGCCACATACGTCCGTCATCGGCGTGCAAGGCGCGAGGGCGGTCAGTTAGCCTGATCAGCTAAATGCTGGCAATGATCTGCTGGATGGCGGCGATGACGCGATCCGTGCCGCCAGCATCGATGCACGCCGACGTGTCCCCGTCGGCATGGTGGAAGCGGTGCGCGCCGAAAATCCCCAGAGCGCTCTGG
Organism: Sphingomonas sp. GW821-FHT04B01; assembly: GCF_059420425.1. NCBI lineage: Bacteria > Pseudomonadati > Pseudomonadota > Alphaproteobacteria > Sphingomonadales > Sphingomonadaceae > Sphingomonas > Sphingomonas sp. GW821-FHT04B01. Next base: position 39,589 of record NZ_JBWKTR010000010.1, read on the forward strand.
TAGCCGGCGGCGATGACGTTCGACAGTTCGCCGGCCGTAAAGGAGCCAGTAGCCTTCGGCGCTTCCAGCCCGGGCTGCCCGGCGAACGCGCGAGCCGCTCGTCCGACCAACGCCGGGCTCGTGACGAGATACCGCTGCGAGTCGCTGCCGGGCAGAGGGAGCAGCGTGCCCGTCAGTTCCTGCCAGTCCCGCGCCGCCACGTTGGCACCCAAGTGCAGCCACATCGCGGTGACGGACGGCGCCGGCAGCGTGTCCGCCAGCGAATGTTCGGCGCCGAGATACTCATATTCATGGCCGCTGTTGCAGAGGAACGCGAGGTTCATCCGGGGCAGCGCGGCCGGTGCCCAGCGGGCGAGCGCGAGCCATGCGGCGACGCCGCCGCCCCGCTCGCCGGCGCAATCGGTCCAGCCGGAACGCGGCGTGGAGACGACCAGCCACCGGTTCTTGCCACGGTCGAGCGATCCGAGCATGTTGAAGGCAGGGCGCCGGCCGCCGCGTCCGTTAACGACCAATGTCGCGGATGCACGCGTGGTCGCAGCGACGAGGAAGGGCGCGGCATCGCTGGGTGCCAGGACCGCCACGGGCCTGTCGAACATCGGCCGCTTGCCATCCGCATTGAGGGCGGTGCCTGGCCGGTAGGACCGTTGGTGAGAAGGACGGCCGCACCGGCACCTGCCGCAAAGGCGGCAGCAAGCGTGTCGCGGATTGGCTTGGCCAGCGCGCTTGACCAGCGGTTGTAGGGCAGGTCGACAAGCGCGATCGCGCCGGCAAGGAAAGGCGGCACGACGCCGGGTGCCACCCGCACCAGCGGACCGCTGAAGCCGTCGGCGGCGGTCGGGATCACGATCGCCTGCGGCCGGACGGCCACGCGAGTGGCGCCGACACTGAGCGATGCGACAGTCACGTCGAAGAACGGAGCCGTGAACGGCGTGCGCCGCGTCGCGAAGCCCGCCTGCCGCAACTCGCCCTCCAGCCAGAGGCCGCATGTCTCGTCGGCGGGGCCGCCCGAGGCCTTGTTGCCCAGGCCGGCATACCGACGCAAGTCGGCCTCGACACTTGCCAGGCGGCTGTCCCCGCCCGCACGGGCCATTGCCGGCGCGACGCCGACCATTGCACCCGCAGCCGCGAGCACGTTGCGACGGGAAGGCGGCATCATGTCTGCACCTCAGACGGGCTCCTCAAGGATTTCCTCCACCAGCGCGTTGGCCGGCAAGGGGTCGAACGGTCGCTCGTCCAGATCCGGGCCCTGTTCGCACATCGCCCGGATGCCGGCGGCGAGAACGATCGGAAGGCGCCTTGCGATGGCGGCGAAATCGCCCGAGGAAACGCAGCCCGCGGAGATCCAGTCGATCCGCTCGGTCTGCCCGAGAGAAAAGGTGTAGGAACCCGTCAGGAAATGATATGCCCAATACAGGTCATCGTCGCGCGCGTGCGGCATGACGATGCGCATGTCCGCAATCAGTTCGCGTGAAACCTCGTCGAACGCCTCCGACATGAGCGAATGGAGCCATCCTTTGGAGCTGTTGACGAAGGTGATGATCGCCCCGTAATTGCGCCAGCCCTGGTCGTTTACGCACAGTTCGAAAGAGGGCCGCGTGAAGGCGTCGACAATGCCTTCCAGCGTCATGTCATCCCCTGCCGATTCGCGGTAGGCCGCCATGGCGCGCAGCCGCAGCCGGTTGGAGGCAGGAGCGCGGCGCTTCACCACCGCGACGAACAGTTTCTCCTTGTCGCCGAAGTAATAGCGCATCAGCGCCGTATCGGTCCCCGCCAGCTTTGCCACGGCGGACAACGTGGTGCCGTCATATCCCCTGCGCGCAAACTCGGCCTCGGCGTTGTCTAGGATCAGCGCCATCGATTCACGGCGGCGATCGGCCTGCCGCCGGCGACCAATATCGAAAGAGTCCTGCGAGGGCGCCTCCATGCGAACCGATCCATCCTCCTGGCTCATGCGAAGCCTGTTCCGAACCCTTACCATCAGGCAGGAGCCGTACACGTGCCGACGCTGCCGTCGCTACCCGGAAGCACATCTTTTCCCAGAAAGATATAAATTGACAAGCGGAAAGCGACGGATCAGCTTCACGCAATAGATGCCACGCCGTCTGCGCGGAAACTTGTCCGGGTCCGCGATTCCAGCAGGTGAAGGCACAAGCGAGAGGAGGCGATTGCAATGGCGAGGCGTCATCTGTTTTCCGTGGCTGGTGCCGTGGCCGGCGCGGCCGCTGCCATGGCGGCGGTGTCTACCGGAACGAGCTCCGGCAAGCCTGGTGACGACAACGTCGTCTCCGTCGTGAGGACCGGGCCGGCGCCTCCCGCCTCCCGTTCTGCTATCGCCCCCATCAGCAGCGAAGCGCGGGCCACGTCTCTCGTGGCCGCTGACGCAGCGCCGATCCGGCACGACATCGCCGTGAATATCGTCGATCCTGCGGCGGTGCAGCAGCCGAATGCACACACCAACGTGCCCAACAAGCATCTGGTGCTGGTGCCGTCCGATCCAGCCCAGCGGAAGGGCCGTCTGATGCTGTTCGTCAGCGGCACCAACAGCTCGGAGACGTTGACCCAGGAGATCGTCAAGGCAGGTGCGCGCCGCGGCTATCACGCGATCGCCATCGCCTATCCGAACTATGATGCGGTCGGGATGCTGTGCCTCGCCTCCTTGGACGACGAATGCTCGGCCAAGGTGCGCGAGGAGGTTCTTACCGGCGTTGACCTGACGCCGCTCGTCACCGTCGGCTCGGCAAACGGGCTCGAACCCCGGCTGCGCAAGCTGCTTGCCTATCTGGCAGCCACCTATCCCGACGAAGGTTGGGGAGCGTTCCTTGCCGCCGGCGACGTGAACTGGCCCTCGATCAGCCTAGTCGGTCACTCGCAAGGCGCCGGCCACGTGGCCTATATGGCGAAGCGCCACCTTTTCCTGCGATCGCTGATGATCTCCGGCGTGGCGGACATCACCGCCCTCGGCCAGCCGGCGCCGTGGCTGTTCCGGCCGAACGTGACGCCGGTCGCGCGGCAATACGGCTTCACGCATCTGGCCGACTACGTCGTTGCCCTCCCGATCGCGCTGGCCAGCTGGCATGCGATCGGATTGCAGACGTTCGGGCCTGTCCACGGCACCGATGGGCAACAGCCCGGCTATGGCGGCTCGCATATGCTGACAACAGCGCTTCTTCCCCGCTCGGGCGTCAATCCGCACGTCAGCATGTTGGAAGATGCGTCCATGCCGCGCGAGGCGGACGGCACGCCCTCCTTCCGGCCGGTATGGGATTACGGAGCACTGCCCTGACAAGGAGGCGTGCTTGCAATCGGGCGCCCGGGTGACGGCTGGCGCGCGGTTCGGGACATAGGCTGGGCTGCAACGACGGCCGGGCGGGCAGGGACAGGTCGCATCGGCGATCAACAGAAGGGAACAAGGGGGGGATGATGCAGAGGCGCAAGACGGTGTGGGCGTTGTTGGGCGGCGTGGCGGCGGTGCTGCCCGGGGTCGCGGTTGCTCAAGGCGTGCCGGCCGCGACAGGTGCCACGCGGATCGACGGCCAGGTTGCGGCCGCGCCGCAATCCCGATCCGCCACCAGCACCAACGCCGCCCAGGGCACCGATCCGCTGCCGGTCACCGCACAGACGCAGGCGACCGGCGACGAGACCGCGGCGTCCAATCCATCGGCGACGGCCGACGGCGATATCGTCGTCACGGCCCAGCGGCGCTCCGAAAGCGCGCAGCGGGTGCCGATCTCACTGGTCGCCTTGCCGGCCGCGACTCTGGTCAAAGACAATATCGTCTCGGTGCAGGACCTTGGCCGCGTCGCTCCCGGCTTCAATGCGTTCCGCTCGGCCCAGGCGGCCAATACGCGATTGTCGGTGCGCGGTATCGGCTCGCCGGGTAACGCAGCGATCGAGCCGAGCGTCGGCGCGTATGTCGATGGCATCTACATCCCTCGCCCGGGCCCGCTGCTCGCCGCCCTCAACGATGTGTCCAGCGTCGAGATCCTGCGCGGACCGCAGGGCACTTTGTTCGGGCGCAACGCGTCGGTAGGCGCGCTCAGCATCCATACCACCGAGCCGACGAATGAACTCGAAGGCGCCGCGTCCGTCGAGGGCGGTAATTACGGACGCTTCCGCGCCAAGGGCGTCGTGAACCTGCCCGTGAACGACAGGCTGTCGACCCGGCTGGCAGCGTTGTACGACGAGTATGACGGATATGGCTACAATCTGCTCGACGGTCGCCGGTTCGGGCGCAATGCGACCTTCTCCCTGCGCGGAGCGGTGCGGGCGGAGATCACGCCGGCGCTGACCTGGCTGTTGCGCGGCGACTATCAGCAGCAACGCGGCGACGGATTGAGCCCCGTCACCGTCGATGCCGCTACCGTGACGCCGGCCTTCGCCACCCTGTTCAGCAACCGGCTGAACGGTCTGATACCCCGGCTCGACGCGACCTACGACTATTCGGTGCGCCAGATCAGTCAGGGCCGGTTGCGGGACAATCAGGGTGGCGTCTCCAGCGATCTCTCGCTCAAACTGGGCGGCTCAACCGTGCGCCTCATCAGCGGCTATCGCGACTGGAACAACCGGCAGTCGGAAGTCGATATCCCCTATACCCAGGCCTTTCTGTTCGGCCGCCAGGCGCAGTATCGCAGCAAATCGCATTCCGAGGAGCTTCAACTGCTGACGCCGGCCGAAGCACGCCTGAGCGCGGTGGGCGGGCTCTACTATTTCCGCGAGCATTATTCCTTTGATACGATCATCAATTTCGGACGGGATTATTGCAACATCTACATCCGCAACACGGCGCCTGCGCGCGTTCCGGCGTGCCTTGCGGGTCCGCAGCAAGGGGCCGGGCGGCAGATCTTCAGCCAGGTGACGGAGAGCTATGCCGCCTACGGACAGGCGACCTTCAAGATCACGCCGCAATGGGACATCACCGGTGGCATCCGCTATTCGCACGACGACAAGGACGGCGACCTGCTTGATACCGCGCCCAATCCATTGGTCACCTCGCTGATCGCGCCGGATCGCGCGACGCTCAACTATGACGGCGGCAAGGTCACGTACCGGGCGAACACCACATATCGGCCGTTCAGCGATGTGCTCCTGTATGCGACCGTTTCGACGGGGTATAAATCCGGCGGCTTCGACACCAATTCGGCCAGCACGCTCGGCAGCAACCGCAACTTCGATCCGGAGTTCGTCAAAAATTACGAGGTCGGCGCGAAGACGCAGTTCCTCGACCGGCGGTTGACGGCGAACGCGACGGTGTTCCGCATGGACATCGACGATTTCCAGCTGCGCAGCTTCAATGGCAGCTTCTACGTCGTCCGCAATGCCGGCTCGATCCGGCAGCAGGGCGTGGAGTTCGATCTGTCCGGGCGGCCGGCACGCGATCTGACGCTCGGCGTGACGGGAACGTATCTCAACTCCAGATACACCGACTTCCGCAACGCGCCGCCGCTGCCGGGACTTACGGGAACGCAGGATCTGACGGGACGGCGGGTGCCCTATTCGCCGCGTTGGCAGGGAACCGTCACCGCCGACTACAGCCATCTGTTCACCGGCGGATACCGCGTTGGTCTCAACGGTCATCTGGGCTTCAACAGCGATATCGATGTCGGCATCGCCGGCGACGGCAACCGGCAGGGCGTGCAGAAGGGCTATGCCCTGCTGGGCACGCGCGTCAGCCTCGCGCTGCCGGGCGATCGCTTCGAGATCGCGTTCCTTGGCGAGAACCTCACCGGCAAGGGATATTGCGTGACCAAGTACGGCAACGGCATCGGCCTCAGCGCAAACGGCACCACCGTGCTGCGCTGCGTCCTTGGCGAACCCCGGACACTGCGCGGCTCGGTCAGCTACCGTTTCTGACTTCCCGTTCACCTCGTTCAAATGCCAGCTTCAGTGATAGAAGCGACGCACCCGGTCCACCCGCTGCTGCCGAACGTGCACCCGCACAGTGGATTAGGCCTATCCCACCGCAGCGGCGCCATCTCACCACAGATGACCATCCCACGCTTGAACAGCAGGTTCGACAGGTCGAGCACCCTCAGGGTGAAGCGGACGTGCATCAGCACGGTTAGGCGGATCACCTCAGGCGATAAGTTGAAGCGGCGCGACGCAGACGGCTGACCTGGATGTCGAGCGAACGATCGAAGGCGACGGTCTCGCTGCGCTCCGGCAGCAGGGCCTCGCGGGACAGGACTTGCTGCGGCGCCTTGATGAAGCGCGACAGCAGCCGGAACTCCGCGGCCGACAGCAACACAAGGCCACCCTCGGTGTCGATGAGCCGGCGCTGCACACGATCGAGCCGCCACGGGCCGAAGCGCACGATCCGCGCCACCGATACGGCCGCCGACGCCTGACCCGCGCGGCGCGCGAGATTGTTGACGCGCGCGATCAGCTCGCGCGGTTCGAACGGCTTCGTCAGATAGTCGTACGCACCGAATTCCAGCCCGAGTACCCGGTCCACCGCGCCGCTTCGCGCAGTGACCATGATGATCGCGACATCCCTCCCTTGCTCGCGAAGGCGGCGGCAAAGGTTCAGCCCGTCTCCGTCCGGAAGGTTGAGATCCAGGACGACGACGTTCGGCCGCCACTCGGCCAGCGCGGCTTCGACTTCGGCCACACTGCCGACGCCGCGCACTCGATGGTGCGCACCGGCGAGCTGATCCAGAATTAGCGACCGGATCACTGGATCGTCGTCGGCGACGAGAACCCGGGCCTTGGGGACGGGCGGCAGCGACATACCTGAATGATAGCGGCGTTCGATGTCGAGGTCTTCCACCGACAGCCGGGCCGCTACAGAGTGTTACAACACGCGTGGGCGATGTCCGTCTTCTGCGCGAGCCGATCGCGGAAGCGTAACGTTGTCTGCCGCAGGCGCCACCTTCGCTCCGGTTCGCGCGAGAAGCACGCCGGCGAGCGCGATCGCGAAGCCGAGAAGCTGTAGCGCGGTCAGGTGCTCACCGAACAGGATGCGTGCCTCCACCGCCGCCAGGGGCGGCACCAGCAGGAGCAACAGGCTTACCCTCGTCGCGCCCTGATGACGTGTCATCCAGACAAGAAGCGACAAGGCTGCCGCCGATAGCATCAGCACCGACCAAGCAAGGGCGAACCAGAGCGTGAGCGAGTTGTCCCATCGAAGGTCGCCTTGGGTCGCCGTTGCGATCAGCGCGATGGCCGCGCCTCCGATATTCTGAACGGCGCCCGCGACGCATAGATCGTCATGCGCGAGCGAGCCGCGTTGGATCATGGTGCCGGCGGCCATGGCGACGATCGAGCAGATCGAGCCTGCGACCACGACCGGAGAAACGCCGACGCCCATCCCCTTACTTAACAGCGGCAGAAGGACGAGTACGACGCCGGCCAACCCGACCCCGAGGCCCGCCCAGCCTCGAAAGGGCAGCCGCTCGGACAGGAACAGGGCACCCGCAACCGCGACGACGAGGGGCTGCAGCGCGCCGAGCAGGGCCATGATCCCTGCGGGCATGCCCTTCCCGATCGCCCACCAGCTCGTACAAAGGTAGATGCCGTTGAGCAGCGCGCCGGCAAGGAGATGCAGCGCCAGTCGCCGGCCACGCGGCAGACGCTGGCGAAGCAGCAGCGCCGCGACACCCAGTGCGAGCGCGGTGAGCGCCATGCGTGCAAGCAGGACTAGCTCGGGGGCCGCATGGGGAGCCACCGCCCGCGCGACCACGAAGCCGCTGGACCAGATCAGGACGAAGAGAATGGGGGCGAGGGTGGTTAGCGTCATGCGATCGCGTTCTGGTTCAGGGCGCCCGTGCTATCGCGTCTCGATACGCGAGGGCAATCAAGGCCGCCGATCCCGCTTCGAACGGTGCCGGCACTGGCCGAGCCTCGAACGTGCGTCACAGGCCGCCCGACGCCTCGAGGATCTGGCCCGTCACCCACCGCGATGCCTCGGACGCCAGGAAGACCGCGACGGACGCGATATCGTCAGGCTGACCCAGGCGACCGAGCGGCGTCGCGGCGGCGATGCTCCTCTCCACGTCCGTTCCTACGACGCCGGCCGCGTGACTGCCCTCGGTCGCGACGACGCCGGGGCTTATGGCGTTGACGCAGATGCCTTGGGGCGCGAGCTCCTTGGAGAGAACCCGAGTGATCGTGTCCACTGCACCCTTGGAGCCGGCATAGACGACGGCGCCAGGAGCGGCGAGCCTGACCCCCACGGACGATATATTGATGATGCGGCCACCCCCCGGACCGATCTGCCTTGCGAAAGCCTGGCTGCAGGCGATCAGCCCCCAGACGTTCACGTCGAAGTGGCGCCGGTATTCCTCGGCCGTGACGTCGGTGAGGGATACGGTGCGATAGACGCCGGCATTGTTGACCAACACCGTGACGCGCCCTCCCAGCGCCTCGACGGCAGCGGCCATCAGCCGGTCGGGAACACCTGGAAGGCCGATGTCACCCGCAAGCGCGACGGCTTGGCCGCCTTTGCTCTCGACGCCGGCGACGACCGCTTCGGCTCCCTCCCGATCGGTAGCGTAATTGACCGCCACGGCTGCGCCCGCCGCAGCAAATGCTTGCGCGATACCGGCACCGATGCCTTTGGAGGCACCGGTCACAAGCACGTTGGTCCCCGAGAGGTTCATCATCGATACTCCCTAGCTGAATACGCCACCCACCGTTCAGCGATGGGTACACGCGCGGGTGCAAGCCGTACAAAGTAGCTCTTCATCGCGATGGCCAACGCCAATTATCTACGCTCGCACCGCCTATCGTCTCGCCCAACTCCTTGCGAAGTTCGACCATCACGCAGCCGGGCGAGCGCCCTAGTGCCGAAACCAGCCCGGCGGCGTGCGTCACGACGACGATCTGACAGCTTTCCGCAGCCTTGACGACGAGACGCGCAAGCGGATCAAGCAGGTCGGGGTGGAGGCTCGCCTCGGGTTCGTTCAGGATCATCAGGTCCGGGGGACGCGGTGACAGCAGCGCGGCCGTCAGCAACAAGTAGCGCAGCGTGCCCTCGGACAGTTCCGACGCGACGAGCGGCCGAAGCAGACCATGCTGCTTCATCTCGACTTCGAAACGATCGTTCACGGCAAGGCCGGCGCCGTCGAACGCATCGGCGACCGTATCCACGAGCGTGGCGGCATCGCCGATCTCGGAAATGGTCTGGAGGGCGGCGGCGACGTTCGATCCGTCGTTGGCGAGAACGGGCGTGAAGGTGCCTACCTGTGGGCGTCTGGCCGGCGCGTTCAGGTCGGTCCGCAGATCATCATAGAAGCGCCATGCCCGCATCCGCTCTCGGAGCGACAGGAGCTCCAGTCCGTCGGTCGTATCGGCGCCATGGGTCATCATGCTGTCGGAGGGGGGCAGGTTCGAGATACCATCGCGCCACGCACCGGTGGCGGCGCTGCGCAGGCGAACGAGCGAGCCGCGACGCTCCGCGATGATGCTCGCTCGGTCGAGGACTCCGCCGGTCCATATTGCTTCGGCTTTTATTTCGGGGTCCAGCGTGAAACGTGTCCGCCGCCGACCTGATGGACCGAGGTCGATCGCGTAGCCCAGCTCATCCGAGGAGAAGCCCAGCCGGAGCTGGATAGGGTCGCTGCGGACGGTTCCTTGAACAGGCGAGGCACCTGTGCGCATCGCCTTGCTGAAGCGTTCTGGTCCCGCCCACAGCGTGGACGTCAATCCACCTTCGGTCGCCAGCGAGGACACCACGCGCCCCTGCGCCGCATCCGAGAGGAGCCGCAGCGAGCGATAGAGGCTGGATTTCCCGCTGCCATTCACCCCGGTGACGACGGTGAGCCGGCCAAGCTCGAGCCTGACGTCGCGCAGCGAGCGGTATCCGAAGACCGCCAGGGTCGAGATCACGGTGCGCCGTCCTCCCGGCGGCCGTGCCGATCGGTGTGATCGAACCAACGCATGAGCGCGGTGTCGAGGGTTGCGGGATGGCGCATCGTCGCCTCGCTATCCGACGCGGCGCAGCTTCAGCAGGCCGCCGTCGAACCACCAGAGTGCGATCGTCCCGTCGCGCAGCGCGAGGATGGTCGGTGTCGGTGCGGCGTTCGGACCCCAGGGCCCCGCGGTACAGGTCACGGCGAAGGCGCGCAGGGCCGGGCCGCCTATCTTGCGGACCATCGCCCGAGCATCCGGGTCGGGGTCGCGCGGGGTGGCGGCGATCCTGGGCTGGCGGCATGGGGCTTCCGTCGAACTCTGCCCGGGTTTGTCCCAGGACAGCTGCCCGGCCGTGAAGGTAAGGCGACGGCCCATGTACGACGGATCGTCGGCCGACAGCGCCTGAACGCCCGCGTCCGGCGCGGCCACGCCGACGACCTGCCAGTGCCCGTAGAGCTGGGTGACGGCCGCGACCGGCGACCCGGCTCGGGCCGGCGCAGCCATGGCCGCGATCGCGCTCGTGGCGGCGACGAGGGGGAACGCGAGCTTCATCATGACCTGATCTCCTTGTGTCTTTTCACTGGCGAAACGAAAGGTCGCTGCCGCCGGTCGAGCCGTTCGGAAGACCGGCGATGCCGCCGCCTTCCCTATCGGACAGGACGTCGTGAGCGTGGAACGGCAGGACGCTACGACCCGCAGCGTCTGTAGTGAAGACGCACTGTCCCAGTGCCGGCGTAGATGTCGTCGGTAACCAGCCTGCGGCCGTTGTCGGCAAGCGTTAAGGTCATGCGCTTGCGCCACTGCTCGCCTTCACCGGCAGCGTCGAGATCGATCACGAAGACATTGGCGGATGTCCGTCGAACCTTCGTCGGCATCGCGCGCGCCTCCCAGTAACGAAAGCCGTTTCGATCCGCGGTCATCGAACGTTTGGCGTCGTCTGGATGGCGCGGGCGGCATGGCTCCACGATCGTATCGTAGCTGGCGGCCCATTTGCCCCTGAGTTCTACAGGCACCGGAACGGATGCGCGCGCGGCAACAGCGGGTTCCGAAGGTGTCACGATCGCCCCGGCGAACGCGAACAGCGGAGTGAGGAATGTTCTGCTCATGGGCCTGCTTTTGGCAGTGGCATGTATCGGGGCGATGACCGTCGGCGGCCTCATGTAACATCGTGTCACCGGCGAGCGGCCCGCGTTCGATGCGCTTATCCGCACGCGTCCGCGATGTCCCGACACTCGATCTCCACGGTCAGCATTGCCCCTCCAAGATCCGAATCCGCGATGGTGACCGTGCCGCCATGCGCGCGGATGATCTGTTGGACGATCGCGAGGCCCAGCCCCGATCCGGCAAGGCGGCGCTGCTGCGGGTCGGCGCCGCGATGATAGGGCGCCAGGACGGCGGTCCGTTGACCGGGCGGAATACCAGGCCCGTCATCCTGGACATCGAGCCTTACCCGCTTTCCGATCGAGGACACCGACAGGTGGACGCGTCCGCGTCCGTACTTGACCGCATTGTCCAGAAGATTGGCGATGACGCGGCGAAGCGCGTGGACGTCGCCCAGGCATGGAGCATCGTGCAGGTCGACGGTGAAGATCGTTCCGCCGTCCCGCGCTTCCCGCTCCGCGACCTCGGCCGCCGCGATATCGGCCAGGTCGATGGCAGTGCGGACGCTGGCACTCGTACCGCGCGCGAAGGCCAAGGCATCCGCCAGCATCGCATCCATGCCGTCGAGATCGGTCTCAAGCCCGGTGCGGACGATACCCTCGTCCAGCGTCGCCGCGCGCAGCCGCATGCGCGTCAGGAGCGTGCGCAGGTCATGCGAGATCGCGCCGATCATGAGCGAACGTTCGCCAAGCAGGTCGACGACCCTCGCCTGCATGTCGGCGACCGCGGTCGCCGTACGGCGGATGTCCGACGCGCCGTCGATCCCGGTCTCGACGGTGACGGCCGTACCGTCGAACCGCCTCGTGGCGCGGGCGAGGTCGCGCAAGGGGCGCGTCTCGCGCGCCGTCAGCAGAAGTGCGAGCAGGGCGACGAACGCGGCCAGGGCGCCCATCCACAGGCTCGCCGGCAACTTCAGGAACCGTGGCCGCTCCTTGTCGGGCCCACCATTGGCGGTCAGCGTCAGGAATCGACCGTCCGGCAGTCGCGCCACGGCATAAGCCAGGAAACCTTCGACCCGCCCCCCTGTGTCCCTCGGGCTGAAGTCGGGACTGACGAAGGCCCTCACCGGTGTCGGCGTGTAGGTGAACCTGCGCAGCTCCGCCTCCAGTCGCGGAGCCCGGCGCAACGCCCCGATCGGCGGAAACGCGTCAGCAAGGCGGACAGTGAGGTCGACGCCGTTGGCTGCGCGCAGGATCGCCGCACGGTCTCGCCCGTTGGCCTGAGCCAGGAGGTCGATGATGCCGCCGACCTGACGCACTCGGGGGAAGGACACGGGCGCGTCCCGTGCCTCCTCCCGCAGCACCAGCAGCGTGACGCTGCCGGCTGCGAGCAACAGGACGCTGCCGAGCAGGATCAACAGCAAGCGCCCGAGCAGGTCGAGGCGCCACGTCATCGGCGACGAACCGGAGCGGCAAGCATATAGCCGGCATTGCGCACCGTCCGGATCAGTTTCGCCGCGTCGCTGCCCGCCTCCTCCAGGCGTCGGCGCAGCCGGCTGACCTGCATGTCGATCGTGCGGTCGAACACATCGGCGGTCCTGCCGCGCGTCAAATCAAGCAGATGGTCGCGCGACAGGACGCGCTGGGGCGCGCGGGCGAGACACAGCAGGAGGTCGAACTCCGCGCCGGTAAGTACTACCTCGGCGCCGGAGGCGGTCGTCACCCGCCGCGCCTCCACCTCGATCGCGAGATCGTCGATGACGAGCGTCTCGAGCGTACCGATCATGCCGCCCCGGCGCAGGACCGCATTGACGCGGGATAGCAGCACGCGGGGATTGAATGGCTTGGACACGTAGTCGTCCGCGCCACCGTCGAGCCCGGCGACGCGGTCGGCATCTTCGTCACGCGCGGTCAGCATGATGATAGGCGGGCCACCGCTCGTGCGAAGGCGCCGGCAGATCTCCAGCCCGTTCTCACCCGGCAGCATCCAGTCGAGGATGACAAGCGAGACGGGCGCTCGCGCCAGAACGGCATCGAGCGCGACGGCATCGCCGGCGGTTTCGACGTGGAAGTCGCTGGCGCTCAGATAAGCGGCGAGCAACGCGCGGATATCGGCGTCGTCTTCGCAGACGGCGATGACGGGCTTGTCAAGCATCCGATCATGAAGGCAGCCGGCCGCCCGCAAGGCAAGGCCTGTGACAAAACGTTACGCCCGCCGGCACCGCGTCACCGATCGGTTACCTCGAAGCGGCAAACGATCAACAGTCATGAGGATGTTCGATGCTTCATTTTAGATCTTTGCCGATAAGTCGCTTGCCTCGCTGGTCGATGGCCGCCTGCGCGCTCGCCGTGACGGCACCGGCAGCAGCACAGCAGGCGCCGCGTTCCGTCCTGCCTATTCGCGAGGTCGTGATCCGACCTCTGGGAACGCCACGGTACGCAATCACGATCATCGTCAATGGCGTACCGATCGAAACTGGATTGGACACGGGGTCGGTTGGACTACGCATTCTGCCCCGGGCGGCAAAACGCGCTGGCATTGAGGCCGAGCCGCAGTCGGTCCGCTACAGCTACGGCGGCGGTGTTCAGCTTGACGGCCATCGAGCGGCGATTGATCTGGCGATCGGCGCGGCCCGCGGTCGGGTGCCAGTCCAGGCGATCGATGAGGTGTCCTGCGTCAATGGCGGCAATTGCCCTGCCGCGAACGTGCCCCCGGCTGCCTACGGGCTCATGGGCTCAGGTCGGCCGGGCCAGGGGTTCCAGGCCATCATGGGGACGCGGCTCAACGATGGCGACATCCCGAACCCCTTGATCGCCCTAGGGGTCAAACGCTGGATCGTTCACCTGCCGCCGCGTGGCGGTGGTGGCGGCGCCTTGATCCTCAATCCGGACGAGCGTGATATGGGCGGGTTCGTCCCGCTCAGGTCCGGGGTGGGGACGCCCGGAACCGTAGCGGGTTGCCTGATGGTCGCCCGACCGGGCGCGCGTCGCTTCTGCGGGCCGACATTGCTGGACACGGGCGCGCCTGAAATGGTCGTCCGGGGCGCCGAGCGACCGCCTGGCTGGCAGCCGGGCGTGCCGGCGAGGCTGGCGCTGCCGGGTGCCAATGACGAGCGGGTTGTGGGGGTGTCGTTTCGCATCGGTGACGAGGCGCACGGGGGCAAGGCGTCGTTCCGCCAGGGTCGGGGCAATAGTGTCTCGCTCACGGGCGGAATACTGCCCTTCTACGCTTATGATGTGCTGTTCGATCAGGAGCGGCGGGACATCGCCGTTCGTTCGAACGGCTCCGGAGGTGGCGCCATACGGTCCGACTGAGGTCGACGTGCTTCGTCGCGGAGCAAGCGATCGCTTGAACCTGCAAGGAAACGACGCTGCTCACCGGAATGGATGCTCCGTGCGCGGTCTGCAGGACGTGTCGCTCATGCGCAGGCGCGCGACATCGGCGGTCCCATGCGGTCGAGCCCGATCCTCGCCGCGTATTGGGGGGAGAATGGAGCAAGATCGGTCGATGTAATGGAACGGATCGCGATCGACCGGACGCGGTATACCGCAGGATGGGATATCTCACTCAGCGCGGGAGAGCTTATCCAGCAATTCGGTGAGCAACAGGCGTTCCCCGGGTGTGATGGCCTTGGCGTCGCCGAGGCGCGCACCAAGCGAGATGGCGAGCGGTGCGATACCGAGCTGATCTTGCTGCAAGGCGGTGTCGGCAATGATCGCGGCCAATACGGCTTCGCGTGCCAAGTCGGCCAACTGCGGGTCGCGTTCTTCGTTCGGCATCGCGAGAAGGGTGGCGACTGTGCCGACACCGGCCGCATGAACCAGCCCCACGGCGCTTTCCACAGGCAAACACAGTCGTCCAGCCCGTGCGATCCGGCGGACCTTCTCCCGCAGCATGTCGAGTCCGACGAGCGCCGCCGGGGATGCCGGTCCGGGCGTCCCAATCTCGTTCATGATAGCGAATACGGCCGGGTTGGCGAGACCAAAGGTGACGTAGTCGTCCCAGCCGTTTCGCAGGTCTTGCACCGGATCGGGGTGCGGCTCAGCCGATGCCTTGCGGGCGACGAAGGCCGCCAGGCCATGCTCCGCCACCGCGTTCAGCAGACCACGCTTCTCCCCGAACAGGCGATACAGGGTCGGGGGCTGAACCGACGCGGCGGCCGCCACCGCCCGCGTCGTGAGCGCCGCCGTGCCGCCTTCCGCGATCAGCCTGGACGCCGCGTCCAGCACGCATGCGCGGATGTCCTGCGTCTGCTTCGTCGGATCCGGATCACCAGTCATTCCTCACAGTAACATCGCTCTCACGGAAATCGTAGCGCCGGTTTCGAAACTGATGTATCATCGATAACAATGTGACCTTTCCATCGATAAGGACTATATCATGATCGTCGTAACAGGCACCAACGGCCAGCTCGGGTCAGCGATTATCGAAAGCCTTCTGGGTCGGGTGTCGCCGGCCGGCATCGTCGCCGTGACGCGCGCCCCCGGGAAGGCCGCGATGCTCGCCGATCGCGGCATCGAGTTTCGTGCCGGCGACTTCGCCGCCCCGGACAGCCTCGGGGCCGCGTTCCGGGGCGCGGACCAGGTGCTGATCGTGTCGGCCGACAAGCTGGGCGACGAGGCGCTGCGCCTTCACCGCGCCGCGATCGAGGCCGCTCGCGGAGCGGGCGCCCGCCGCATTCTCTACACCAGCCATATGGGTGCGCGGGCGGACTCGCCGTTCCTGCCTGCCGAGCAGCACGCCGGCACCGAGGCCGACCTTGCCGCGAGCGGCACGGCCTACACGGCGCTGCGGCACGGCTTCTACGCCGAAAGCTGCCTCCACATGATCGGCGACGGATTGCGAAGCGGAGAGCTTCGCACGCCCGAGGATGGCCCGATCAGCTGGACGGCGCGGGATGACCTCGCAGAGGCGGATGCGGCGATCCTCGCCAGCGAGGGTATGTGGGATGGCGTGACGCCGCCGCTGACGGCAGCGGACGCCGTCACCATGGCGGAAGTGGCCGTCATCGCCTCCGAAGCGACCGGGCGCGAGGTGCGCCACACCACCGTGACCGACGCGGAATGGCGCGATGCCAAGATCGCGGGCGGCATGCCGGCCCTGTATGCTGACATGCTGCTTGGCACGTTCCGCGCCGCGCGCCGGGGCGATTTCGCAGCGACCGACCCCGCGCTGGGAGTCTTGCTCGGACGGTCCCCCAGGACCATGCGCGAGATGTTGATGGCGAGGTAAGTCCGGACGATCCGGATCACAGGCGAAGCGCGTCGATCAAGGCTCGAAGTGCGGGAGTGACGCGGCGGTCAGGGTAGTAGAGACGGCATCCCGGATAGGACGGGCACCACGGCCCGAGCACCTGGATCAGCCGGCCGTCGGCGATCTCGTCGGCCACGTCGTGCTCCATCATAAAGCCGAGTCCCGCACCGGCGCGGACGGCCGCCGCGGCCAGCACCTCGTCGTTGACGATGAGCTGCCCCGATACCTTGAGCTTGAGGTCACGGCCTGCGTCCTCGAACTCCCATGGCAGGAGGCCGCCGCCGCCAACCAGGCGGTAGTTGATGCAGGCGTGACGATCGAGGTCCGACGGCGTCTCGGGCGGCGCGTGGTGCGCGAAATAAGCGGGCGTCCCGACCACGACGGTGCGCAGCTCGGGTCCGACCGGCACGGCGATCATGTCTTTATCGACGGTTTCGCCCAGGCGGATACCGGCATCGAACCCGCCCGCGACGAGGTCGATCAGCCGATCCTCGACGATGACCTCAACCGACACGTCTGGATGATCGAGCAGGAACTGCGGCAGGCGTGGCGCCAGGATGGTGCGTGCCGCGTAGCCGAAGGTCGTCAGCCGCACCGTGCCCGACGGCGCGCCTCGCCAGTCGGCCAGCGACGCCAGCCCCTGCGTCACCTGAGCCAGGGCAGGGTCGAGCGAGCGCAGCAGCTGTTGTCCGGCTGCGGTGGGAGCGACCGATCGCGTGGTGCGGGCCAGCAGCCGAACGCCCAGCCGGTTCTCCAACGCCTTCATGGCGTGGCTCAACGCCGAGGGTGAAAGGCCGAGTTCGGCCGCCGCTCGCGTGAAGCTGCGTGCACGAGCAACGCTGGCGAAAGCCGCAAGATCGTCGAGGTCGCTGCGGCGCATTGCTGCATCATGCTCACAAGCCCTTGTGGTGCGCAACGCCTAATCCGGCGGTCGTTCGGCTCCTATCTGGCATGCCGAACGAGGAGAGATGACCATGGACCTGACCAACTATCGCACACTCGGTCGCTCGGGACTGGCGGTCAGTCCGCTCGCGCTCGGCACGATGACCTTCGGTGCCGGCCGCTGGGGCGCCGACGAAGCCGGCTCGCGCGCCATCTTCGACGCCTATGCCGAGGCGGGCGGCAACTTCGTCGACACCGCCGACGTCTACTCCGGCGGCGAGAGCGAGGCGATGCTCGGCCGCTTCCTGCGCGAGCGCGGCAATCGCGACCGGATGGTGATCGCGACCAAGTCCGGCTTCCCGCGCGGCGCGGACAATCCGCTCGCGGGCGGCAATTCCGCGCGCAACATCCGCGACGGCCTTGATGGTTCGCTGAAGCGGCTCGGCACCGGCTACATCGACATGTATTGGACGCACGTTTGGGATCGTACGACGCCGGCGGAAGAGGTGTTGCGCGCGCTGACCGATGCCGTGCGTCGCGGCGACATCCTCTACTATGGTTTCTCGAATGCGCCTGCCTGGTACGCCGCCCAGATTGCCACGCTCGCGCGCACGCACGGCCTGCCCGAGCCGGTGGGTCTACAATACAGCTACTCGCTGATTGATCGCGGTGTGGAGCTGGACCTGGTGCCTGCGGGGGGGGCGCTAGGCCTCGGGCTGGTTGCCTGGAGCCCGCTCGGCTTCGGCATGCTGACGGGCAAGTACGGCCGCGAGAAGCTCGCCGACTTCGGACCGGCCGGTAGCCTGCCGAACAAGGGCGGCGAGCATGGCGGCGGTAGCGACGGGCGCCTCAACGGCGACAATCCCTATGGCGGGATGCTGTTCACCGAGGCGAACTTCGGCATCGTCGACACCTTGCGCGCCGTGTCCGGGGAGGTCGGTCGACCCATGGCTCAGGTCGCGCTCGCGTGGGTCGCGAACAGGCCCGGCGTCTCGTCTGTGCTGATGGGCGCAAGCCGGGCGGAGCAGATCCGGGAGAACGTCGCCTCGCTGGACATCGTGTTGTCGTCCGAGCATCAGAAGCGGCTCGATGCGGCAGGCACACCGCCGCAGCTCAACCCCTACTTCATCTTCGACCTGCCGCGCGATCGCATCTTCGGTGGCAGCGCCGTCCAGGTTTGGACTAAAAGCGGCTGACCAAACGACGGCTTGCAACAACGGCTTCATCAGCGTGGATGGCCGCTATCGGGTCTACAGATGAGAAGGAGCAGCTAGCCGAGATCGTTCCGAGGTTGGCCTCTCGATTGGTCAGCGCGGCATACGATACCAGCGCAAGTAGCAGGCCCGACGTGCCGGCCTGCTCGGCGTCGCATCGAGATCATGTTCGGCCGTCTCAAAGACTGGCGGCGCGTTGCCACCCGCTACGATCGCTGCCCCACGGCCTTCTTTGCTGCCGTCGCCCTCGCTGCCACCGTCATCTTCTGGCTGTGATCAACGAGTCCTGACCCTAGCCCGATATAGGTGTTGTACCATCCTCAAGCCACCGACGACCCTTCTCGTAGAGCGCTTCGACTTCCGGTCCCTTGATGCCGGGCAGATCAAGCTGCACATCGAATCCAATCAAGGATTGAATGTACCCGAGATGGCGATAGCCCTCCGGGAAACGGGCTAGTAGTATCGGCTCAAGCGAAAGTCCCGCACCCGGCTCCAGCATATCGATACGGTCATACTCGTAAATCGGCTGACGAAAGAGGATGGCCCAATGCTCGTCGCGTTTTTCCAGAAAGTCGAAGAAGCGCCCGCGGCAAGTGACATCGACCCAACTGCCCTGAACGAGGGCGCGCTGGATGATCGACATCTTGGTCTGAGCAACAGCGCGGACACCGTTTAGATCGACGCTTGTGCCGGCGAGCGTGTGCAGAACCTTTACGCCAGCGTGCCAGGCCTTGCGGCTTCCCTCGATGAAAGCAGTAAATGGAGCGGTTTGCCACGTAGCCGCCATCCAACCGTCGGGGTGAAACGTGGTCGCGAGGCGCTCCCAGTCGCCACTATCGCGCCAGACGGCCCAGTTGTCGATCAGCTCGCAAATGTCCAGCCGATCCATGTGGCGAGATTTCACCTTACCTGCTCCCGTTGACGTGACGACTGCTTGCCTGACTGCGAGCTCCCACGAGTCGAGCTGCTCGCACAAAGCCCCTTCGGGTCATTGCCTTGCTAGCGGATCGCTTGCCCGGTTTGCCTGGAGCCAAATCAGGAGCACGAGCGGGATTGCGACCACGATGACGTGGATCCAACCTTTGTGCAGCACCCCGAGCTGCGCCACCAAAGCCCCGACGTCGATCAAGAGAAGAAGGATAGCGCCGAGGACGGAAACTCGCGGAACGAGGACGGCAACGGCGCCGGCGAATTCTAGTACCCCCGTTAGGTATTGTAGCCACTGTCCGAGTCCGATCTCGGCAAACTCGCTGACCATCATCGGCTGACCGCTGAGCTTCATCACGGCGGCAAGGAGGAAGAAGAGGGCGACGCCGATGCGAAGCGCCCAAAGGAGCACCGCAATACCGACCGATGGTCTTCTCCGCGTGATAGTCATCCGTTTCTCTCCCGTTCAGCGGTTGTCGAGATCAGCCGGAGGCATTGGCTGGCTCGCCGAAAAGACGTCCAGTCGCCTTCTCGATGGCAGCGATCCCCCACTCGATCTCCGAAGTCAGAGAAGAGGGGATATTTTTCCCCTCTGTGTAGAAGATCGAGCATGCATCGGTAACGATGGTGAAGCCGGGTGGCACCGGGAGGCCGAGGGTGGCCATCTCGGCCAAGTTCGCTCCCTTGCCGCCCAGCAATATGGCGGATAGCCCGTTGGTGCTTACCTCGCCGACCCCGAAGGTGTGAACGAGCTGCCTTTCCGACAGGAGATCGACTGCACTAACCACCAGAGTCCCCTTCGGAGCCGCGCGAACGTACACACCGGCAAAGCTGGGGAGCTGCCGACTGTCAGATGATTGCTTCAAAGAGGTGAGGAAGAGCAGATGGTAAAATGCTTGGGCTGAGACCCAACAGGCATAGGGTGATCTCCATCTGGTCAGTCGAGAGTATCCCTCGTTTGGACGTGCAGCGCGGCCGCTCGGCGCGCCAAGTCGTCGGCATGTTGCGCGGCAGGAGTCAGCGGCAGATCGGCGCGTCTCACGGCACAAAAAGCGGGTGCGTTGGGAACCTCAATAATCGGGATCCTCATCAATAGTCCTGTTGCGCGAATGACCTCGGTCCATTGTTGCGGCAGCGGCGCAAGCAGTTCCGTCGTCGCCACCACAGCGGTGACAGCAAGCCCGGATGCCGCCTGAACAACGATCCTTGGCGGATGAAGCCCGGCGGCCTCGAACACAGAGTTCACCTCGTTATCGCTGTCGAACATGATGGGCGTCGTGACCCACGAGGCTTCAACGAGCTCGGTCAGCGACGTCGCGCTCTGCAGTGGATGATTACGCCTGCAGACGATCATCCGTTTATTCTCGAACAACCTGTCGATCACCAAGGCGGGAGCTGAAATCATCCGCGCAACTGGACCATAATATGCATCGATGAGACCATCCCGAACATCGGCGGCAACTACCGGGAACGTGCCCTCGATCAACTTGAGCCGCACGTTGGGAAAGCGGTGGTGGAAGTTGCGGACGATTGACGGTGCGATAGCCAGCAGCGCAGATCCGGAGCAAGCAAGCGTGACCGTTCCCTGCTCTGCGCCTCGTAGCTGAGCCATCGCGTCCCGCGTCCGCTGGAACTCGGCCTCAAGCGATCTGGCGCGCCGAACGAAAATCTCTCCCGCCTTGGTAAGGGCCATACCAGCCATACTCCGCTCGAATAGGATGACACCCAAATCCTCCTCGAGTTCGCGAATGCTGCGCGACATCGCCGGTTGGGCGAGGCCAAGGTGCTTCGCGCCGGCACGAAGGCTGCCGTGCTCGACCACGGCAATTACATTACGCAGATGGTGAAGCTTCATCTCGCTCGTTCCTGTTCTCGGCCATAGCTGAACGACCCTATGCCTTCTAGGTAACGCCTGCCACAATGATGCATCTGCTCGATAGAGGCGCGAACGGCTACTAGGTCCTAGTGTCGTGCGTGGGTTTGCTGGCTGGCCTACACCGCAATGCATTTCGTCGCGGCCTTCTTTAGGCGATCCGCGAAGAGCGGCGGCGCGGAGGCGATCGGCAGCAAATCGGTGCCTCGGCCGCCCCGTCTTCGGGCGGGTAGCCGGGAATGCAGCAGACCAGACGCAGATTACGGAGTAGAAAATGAAGACCCGCGCCGCCGTCGCCTTCGAAGCCAAGAAGCCGTTAGAGGTGGTGGAGCTCGACTTGGAAGGTCCGAAGGCCGGCGAGGTGCTGGTCGAGATCATGGCGTCCGGCATCTGCCACACCGACGCCTACACGCTCGACGGGCTGGACCCGGAGGGGTTGTTCCCGAGCGTGCTGGGCCATGAAGGCGCCGGCATCGTCCGCGAGATCGGCGTCGGCGTGACCAGCGTCGCGCCGGGCGACCACGTCATCCCGCTGTATACCCCCGAGTGCCGCCAGTGTAAGTCGTGCCTCTCCGGCAAGACCAACCTGTGCACCGCGATCCGCGCGACGCAGGGCAAGGGGCTGATGCCCGACGGCACGACGCGCTTCAGCTACAAGTGCCAGCCGATCTTCCACTACATGGGCTGCTCGACCTTCTCGAACTTCACGGTCCTGCCCGAAATCGCGGTGGCGAAAATCCGCGAGGACGCGCCGTTCAAGACGAGCTGCTACATCGGCTGCGGCGTGACGACCGGCGTCGGCGCGGTGGTCAACACCGCCAAGGTCCAGCCCGGCGAGAGCGTGGTCGTCTTCGGTCTCGGCGGCATCGGGCTCAACGTCATCCAGGGTGCGAAGCTCGCGGGCGCGGCGGTGATCGTCGGCGTCGACATCAATCCCGACCGGGAGGAATGGGGCCGCCGCTTCGGCATGACGCACTTCCTCAACTCGCGTGGGCAGAGCCGCGAGGAGACGATCGCAGCGGTGCTGGGGCTCACCGATGGTGGGGCCGACTATACGTTCGATGCGACCGGCAACACCGAGGTGATGCGCACCGCGCTGGAGGCGTGCCACCGCGGCTGGGGCACCTCCATCATCATCGGCGTCGCCGAAGCGGGCAAGGAGATCGTGACGCGTCCGTTCCAGCTCGTCACCGGACGCAACTGGCGCGGCACGGCGTTCGGCGGCGCCAAGGGAAGGACGGACGTGCCCAAGATCGTCGACTGGTACATGGCCGGCCAGATCGCGATCGACCCGATGATCACCCATACGCTGACGCTGGACGAGATCAACACCGGTTTCGACCTGATGCACCGCGGCGAGAGCATCCGCTCGGTAGTGATCTATTGATGAAGAAGCTCTACCCCGATGCCGCGGCGGCGCTCGACGGGCTGCTGCGCGACGGCATGACGATCTGCTCGGGCGGGTTCGGCCTGTGCGGCATTCCCGAGCGGCTAATTGACGCGATCCGGGACTCGGGCGTGACCGGGCTGACGATCGCGAGCAACAATGCGGGCATCGACGGCGAGGGCCTCGGCAAGCTGCTCCGCACGCGCCAGATCGCCACGATGATCTCCTCTTACGTGGGCGAGAACAAGGAGTTCGAGCGCCAATATCTGCTGGGCGAGCTGGAGGTCGAGTTCTGCCCGCAGGGGACGCTGGCGGAGCGTTGCCGCGCCGGCGGGGCCGGCATTCCGGGCTTCTACACGAAAACTGGCGTCGGTACCCAGGTTGCCGAGGGCAAGGAGGTGAAGACGTTCGACGGCGAGGACTATGTCCTCGAACGCGGCATTCGCGCCGACCTGTCGATCGTCAAGGGGTGGAGGGCCGACGAGAGCGGCAACCTCGTGTTCCGCAAGACCGCGCGCAACTTCAACCAGCCGATGGCGACTGCGGGTCGCATCTGCGTTGCCGAGGTGGAGGAGGTGGTGCCGGTCGGCAGCCTCGACCCCGATGCGATCCATCTGCCCGGCATTTACGTGAAGCGGATCATTGTCGGCAGCCCCTATGACAAGAGGATCGAGTTCAGAACGACGCGCGCGCGCCAGACCGCCGGCGCCGCCCCGGGGAGTGAGGTCTGATGCCCTGGGACAGGAACGGCATGGCGGCGCGCGCGGCGAAGGAGCTGCGCGACGGCTATTACGTGAACCTCGGCATCGGCATCCCGACGCTGGTCGCGAACAACATCCCCGACGGCATGACCGTAACGCTGCAGTCGGAGAACGGTATGCTCGGCATCGGGCCGTTCCCGTACGACGACGAGGTCGACCCCGACCTCATCAACGCCGGCAAGCAGACGATCAGTGAACTGCCGCAATCAGCCTATTTCTCCAGCTCCGACAGCTTTGCGATGATCCGTGGCGGGCATATTGATCTGACGGTGCTGGGCGCGATGGAGGTGTCGGAGGCCGGCGACATCGCCAACTGGATGATCCCCGGCAAGATGATCAAGGGGATGGGCGGCGCGATGGACCTTGCCGCCGGGGTCAGGAAGATCATCGTCGTGATGGAGCACACCTCCAAAAACGGCGACCCCAAGTTCATCTCCGAATGCACGCTCCCGCTCACCGGCAAGAACGTCGTCGACATGATCGTCACCGACCTGTGCGTGTTTCAGCGCGCCGATCACGGCTCGCCGTTCCGCCTCGTCGAGTTGGCGCCCGGCGTCACGGCCGCCGAAGTGCGGGGAAAGACCTCAGCCGCCTTCGAGGACGCTGTATGATCATCGAGACGCTATCAGTAAATCGAGCGTTCGGGGGGGTGCAGGGTGTGTACCGCCACCGATCTGACAGCACCAACAGCGACATGACCTTCTCAGTCTACGTCCCGCCCCACGATGCAGGCACGAAGATGCCGGTGGTCTGGTATTTGTCCGGCCTTACCTGCACCCACGCCAATGTCACCGATAAGGGTGAGTACCGCCGCGCTTGCGCAGAACTCGGTCTGATTTTTGTCGCACCTGACACGAGCCCGCGCGGCGACGGAATGCCTGACCATCCGGACTCATGGGACGTTGGCCAAGGAGCGGGATTTTACGTCGATGCGAACCAACCCAGGTACCGTCCGAACTACCGTATGTGGAGCTATGTCACAGAGGAACTGCCGCAAATTGTTGCCGCCAATTTCCCGGTCGACGCTCGAAGGCAGTCGATCATGGGCCACTCCATGGGTGGTCACGGAGCATTGATCGCTGCACTCTCCTACCCGGAGCGTTACAGGGCAGTCAGCGCCTTCGCGCCAATCAGCTCGCCTTCCACGGTTCCCTGGGGACGGAAAGCCTTTAGCATCTACTTAGGATCTGATCGCACGTTGTGGAGGCGATACGACGCTACCGCCTTAATCAACGACGGTGCTCGGGTGTCCGAGTTGCTGGTCGATCAAGGCACTGCCGACCCGTTCCTCGAAGAGCAGCTCCGGCCGGAGCTCCTCCAAGACGCATGTGCGCGCGCCGACGTCGATCTCACGCTACGCATGCAGGACGGCTATGGCCACGGGTATGAATTCGTATCGACCTTCATGGCAGATCACCTGCGCTGGCACGCGCACCGCCTTAGGAACTGAGGATGCCGCATTTACATGTGACCAATAGGTCCGGGGACCTGAAAACCATCGAGGCGCAGCCGGGTCTCAGTGTCATGGAGATCATCCGCGATGCCGGGCTGGACGAGCTGCTAGCCCTCTGTGGAGGGTGCCTCTCGTGTGCGACTTGCCACGTCTATGTCGATCCCGAGTTCGCCCGTGCGCTTCCAGCGATGAGCGAGGAGGAAAATGACCTGCTCGACAGCTCCGACCATCGGACGACGACCTCACGCCTTTCCTGCCAGTTGACGTTTTCCGACGATCTGGACGGACTCACGGTGGAGATCGCGCCCGATGACTGACCACGGTGGAGAGCGCTACGTTTCGGCAGCCGTCATCATCCGCGGGACGGGGCGAAGCTCGTGAAATTCGATGTCGTAATCGTCGGCGCCGGCCACGCGGGAGCGCAGGCGGCTATTAGCCTTAAGCAGCGCGGTTTCGAAGGAAGCATCGCGATGATCGGCAGGGAGGCAGAACCGCCATACGACAGGCCCTCTCTCTCCAAGGAGTACCTTTCCGGCAGCAAATCCTTCGAGCGGATGCTGCTGAGACCCGAAGCGTTTTGGGCGGATAGGGCGATCACCCATATTGGCGGGCAAACGGTCGACGCGATCGATCCGGCCGCTCGGACCATCCACACCAGCGAGGGCGAAGCATACGGCTACGGTCGCCTTATATGGGCGGCAGGAGGCGATGCGCGCCCGCTCGGCTGCGTAGGCGGCGATCTCTCGGGCGTTCACTCCATTCGATCACGAGCAGACGTAGACCGGATGCTGGAGGAGCTACCGAACATCTCGCGCGTCGTCATCGTCGGCGGTGGCTACATCGGCTTAGAGGCCGCGGCGGCGCTGGTCGGGAAAGAAAAACAGGTCGTCCTGCTCGAGGCGCAGGACCGGGTGCTCGCCCGGGTCGCCGGCAAGGAACTGTCGCGGTTCTACGAGGCCGAACACCGTGCGCACGGCGTGGATGTCAGGCTGGGGGCTGCTGTCGATCATTTGGAGGGGCTCGATGGTTGGGTCTCGGCCGTGCGAATGGCGGATGGCGAGCGGATCGAGGCCGACCTCGTCGTTGTGGGGATTGGCATTGTCCCCGCGGTTGAGCCGCTCCTGAAGGCGGGCGCGGACGGCGGGAACGGCGTACTGGTGGACGAACTCGGACGCACCAGCCTACCTCACATTTTCGCTGTTGGAGACTGTGCCCTACATCCCAACAGGCATGCCGGCGGTACGCACGTACGGCTCGAGTCCGTTCAAAACGCGAATGATCTTGCAGTCGCGGTCGCGAGCGCAATTTGCGATGACCCCAAGCCGTATGACGCAGTCCCCTGGTTCTGGTCCAACCAGTACGACCTGAAGCTGCAGACTGTCGGGTTGTCCGCTGGTTACGAGACGGAGGTCGTCCGGGGTGATCCAGCTAGCCGCAGCTTTTCGGTGATCTACCTCAAGGCCGGCCGGGTCGTCGCGCTCGACTGCATCAATGCGACAAGAGACTATGTGCAGGGTCGCAAGCTGGTCGATGAGCGACTTGCGATCGAGCCTGAGGCACTCGCACGGGCCGAGGTGCCGCTGAAGGAAATAAACGCTTCCAGTCCAAACCTGGTTGATCGCGATATGGGCGACAGACCCTAGATGGAACGGAAGCTTTGGCAACACTGATATAGGCGAGTTGGCATCCAGCGGCCCGGACAGCAGGTGCAACAAACCGCCCATAGCCGTTAAGGGATTTAAAACGATTTCGGGAGCGGCGGACGTCGAAGTCGTCATTTCGCTAGGCCACCAGCAAAGCGCCGAATGTCGGCCGCACCGCTGGAGGTTGCGCCGCTCGACAGGGCCAAGATCAGCTGCAAATCGCCCCAGTGCCTGCGGCGGCAGACCGGCCGAGGCGACGTCGGCGAGTTGCCTGTGATTCGGCCATCTCGGGAATAGGATGTTGCTGCTATCCTGGCGATGGTCGCGAACTTGGCGGCCTTCGAGGGCGCATCGGATGAGACGCGGCCGTATGCGAGTAAACGTCCGGGGACCACCGTATCGTGGTGAAAGTCACTACCGCTGTGTTGATGTCACGTAGCGACCCATAAACAGGATCAGGTTGGTCCAACGGTCTCTCAAGAGAAAAAAGAACGGCTTGTCGGCCCGAAATACGAACAGTGGCGGTGGCGGTGGGCAGCCCGACCCGATGCTGGAGGAGCTGCGCGAGATACTGGCGGTGCGCCGCGTGAGCGTCAGCATCGTCACGTTGTGGCGCTTCTTCGCCCGGCACGGGATCACGCGCAAAAAAAGACCAGCCACGCGACAGAGCAGGACAGCCCCAACGTCCTGAAGCGACGCGAAGAGTGGTTCGACAGCCAGCGTGACCTCGATCCGGAGCGGCTGGTGTTCATCGACGAGACCTGGGCCAGCACCAACATGGCGCGGCGGCACGGCCGCTGCCGACGGGGCAAGCGCCTGCGCGCCGGTGTCCCCTTCGGCCACTGGAAGACGACAACCTTCACAGCCGGCTTGCGCCGCACCGGCATGGTCGCGCCGTAAGCGTGGCGTGGAGACCGCAGATTATGCTGCTTGTGCAATCGGCTGATCTGCCGGCTGCATCCAGTTCCAGGGCATGATTTCGTCCCATCGGCTGGCAGACCAGTCGCCGGCGACCCTGGCGATGACATCGGCGATATAGGCCTGCGGGTCGACGCCGTTCGCCTTGCAGGTCTGGATGACGGTGTAGATGGCCGCGGCCCGCTCGCCGCCTGCGCGAGAGCCGGCGAAGAGCCAGTTGCGGCGTCCGACGGCAACACCGCGCAACGCACGCTCTGCGATGTTGTTGTCGATCTCCAGGCGGCCGTCGTCGAGGAAGCGCGACAGCGCCGGCCAGCGCTTCGTGCCATAGGCGATGGCCTTTGCCATGTCGGACCTGGGCGACAGATGGCGAAGGGCGGCGTCGAGCACCTCGCGCAAGACCTCGACCAGCGGCCGGCTGTTCTCTTGCCGGGCCCGGCATCGCACATCGGGTGGTTGGTCGCGGACCTCGGCCTCGACAGCGTAAAGGGTGCCGATCCGCTCGAGGATGTCGGTGGTCAGCGGCGTGGGCGACCGCTCATGCAGGTCGAAGACCTTGCGCCGGAAATGGGCCCAGCAGGCGACCTCGCTGACACCACCCCGGTAGAGACCGTCATAGCCGGCATAGGCATCGGCCTGGAGGAAACCGCGGAAGCCGGCGAGATGGGACATGGGGTGCGCGGCGGTGCGGTCGGGGGTGAAGCGATACCAGGTTGCGCGCGGCGCCGTGCTGCCCGATGCCTGGTCATCGGCCGCGTACACCCACAGCCGCCCGGTCGCCGTCTTGCCACGACCGGGGTCGAGCACCGGCACCGGCGTGTCGTCGGCATGGATCTTGTCGGCTTTCAGGACTTCGTCGCGGATGCGGCTGACGATGGGGTCGAGCAGTGCGGCAGCCTGTCCGGTCCACCCCGCCAGCGTCGAGCGGTCGATGTCGAGCCCTTGCGCCGCCATCATCCCGGCCTGGCGGTAGAGCGGCAGATGGTGGTCGAACTTCGAGACGACGATGTGCGCCAGCGTGGCGAAGGTCGCCTTGCCGCGCGCAATGGCGCTGACCGGTGCCGGTGCCTGGACGATCTTATCGCACACCCGGCAGCTGTATTTGGGGCGGACGTTACGCACGACCCGCCAGCGCACCGGCACGATGTCGAGCATCTCGTGCGCATCTGACCCAAGCGGGCGCAACGCACCGCCACAGTCCGGGCAGGTGCAGGCACCTGACGCCGGCTCGTTGACGACCTCTTCGCGCGGCAGATGCTCCGGCAGGTTGCGGACGGGCACCGGCCGAACCGCCACGCCGCTGTCAGCCGCCTCGGGCACAGGCGCATCACGCTCCGTCTCCAGTTCCTCCAGCGCCAGTTCGAGTTGCTCGATCTCGCGGCCCAGCTTCTCGGACGAGGCGCCGAACTGCATCCGCCGCAGCCGCGCGATCTGTCCGCGCAAGGTGTCGATGAGCAGGTCGCGGGCGGCGAGCGCGGCATTGGCCCGGGCGAGCGAGACCTCCAGCGCGGCGATCCGCGCGGCGGCATCAGCAGGGGAAACAGGCGCTTCCGACACTTGGATTTCATAGCAGATTGCATGGCAACGGGCGAGCAAAAGCGACGCAAAACCGCGGTTCTTACCCCGCCAGCGTCGGCGCAAACGTCCGCTCCGGGCGTCGCCAGTCGATGCCCTCCAGCAGCATCGACAATTGCGCCGGGGTCAGCGTCACGGCGCCGGTCGCCGTCACCGGCCAGACGAAGCGGCCCCGGTCGAGCCGCTTGGAAAACAGGCATAGGCCTTGCCCGTCGAACCACAACAGCTTGACCAGATGCCCGCGCTTGCCGCGAAACGCGAACAGCGCACCCGAATGCGGATTCTGCGCCAGAATCTGTTGCACCAGCACCGCCAGACCGTCGAACCCCTTGCGCATGTCGGTCACGCCGCACGCCAGGAACACCCGCGTCGGCAGCGGCACCGGGTTCATCGCAGCACCGACAACACCCGTGCCAGCGCGTCCGCATCCACACCTGCGTCGACACTCACCCGTACGCCGCCCGGCAACTCGATCTGGATGAGCCCCGATGAACATGGTGCCGGCTGTGGCACTGGCGGCGTCAGTTCCGCCACCTGCACCTTGGCAAACACCGGCAGCGACGGCATCGCCCCGGCCAGCTTGCCTTCGCGCAGTTGCTTGCGCCACGTGTAGATCAGGCTGCTCGATACCTCGCGATGCGCGATGACATCGCAGACCCGAACCCCCGGCCGGAACGCCTCGGCCAAAATCTCCAGCTTCTCCGCGTCCGACCATCGGCGCCGGCCTGACACCCGGCTGACAACCTCCATCCGACCAGTCTTACGAGTGCTCGTATGACTGGTCGTAGAACCTACAACTTCCCGCACCGCACGCGCCCTCATCAAAGGCGACAAACATCTCCAACACTGGCGCTACCGCAAGGCGGCCTGCTGAACACGCTTACGTCGCGCCCTGGGTGCTGGACGGACCAATGAACGCCGATGCGTTCCTCACCTACGTCACCCGCATCCTGGTGTTCGAACTCGCCCGCGGCGACGTGGTCATCATGGACAACCTGTCGAGCCACAAGGCACCCGCCGTGCCCACCGCTATCGAAAGCGTCGGCGCCAAGCTCCTCTTCCTTCCGCCCTACAGCCCTGACTTCAACCCCATCGAGCAGGCCTTCTCCAAGCTGAAGGCGCACCTGCGAAAAGCCGCCGAGCGCACTATTCCATGGCCTCTGGAACGCCATCGGGCGCATCCTCGACGTCTATTCGCCGACCTTGGGCAACGTGACCAGCAGCATGCGGCGACCGGGTGTATGGCCCGGCGCGTTCAGCAGGCCGACCGTTCCGCCGCCGAAGACCTCCTCGTCCTGGTCCGAAGCCTTGACCTTCGATCGCGCGGGCGGGGCGATCGCCAGGTCGCCAGGGCCCAGAAGCTAAAAAGCGGAACGTGGAGGGTTCCAGCATTGATAATTATGTGTCGAGGATGAGACGAACTAGCGGTCCGGGCAGGATCTTTTCAACGCGCACGATCGGTAACTCGACCTGCGATGCCAGATCGCCAGCCGTGATCCCGCGTTTGTTCAGTAGGATTTGGATCCTCGATCCAAACCGATGACGCGGGTTTATGCTTGTTTGCACTTGAACTCCAACCGAGACTACCGCTCAAGCAGTCTCAACGTCTCCAGGTCCACCGTACGCGAGCCAACCTCCATCAACCGGCAGCACCGTTCCTGTGACGAACCGGCTCAGGTCTGAAAGAAGGAAGGCCGCCGCGTCTGCCACCTCTGCAGGCTCGCCGAGGCGGCGCATCGGAGTTCGCCGCCTTAGGCGATCAACATCGATCTTCCCTTCGGCTTCGAGCCTGTCGATCATCGGCGTTTTGATATAGGTCGGAGCTAGCGAGTTCACGCGTACGCCGTGCCGCCCCCACTCACACGCAAGGGTGCGAGTGAGTTGCGCGATCGCCGCCTTCGCCGGCCCGTAGGCGTGGCGGCGCGGAATACCGTTTATACCGTTCACGGAAGATACGGTTACCAGGGCACCACCTCCAGCTTCGACCATCGATCGGCCAAGGCTCCGGGCAAAGAGGAATGTTCCCCGCAGATTAACATCCACTACTCGCTGCCAGTCCTCCAGCCGGAGTTCCAGAGCCGGCTTTACCGGATCGCTGATCCCGGCGGAGTTGAAGCCGCCGTCTATCCCACCGAGCGCCTCGGCAGCTGCGTACGCCAGCTGTTCGCAAGAACTCTCGTCCGATACATCAACGCGGGCGCTTCCTTTCGCGCCCACTGCAGCTGCGGTAGCCGCAACCCCCTCCTCATCAAGGTCTGCAAGGAAGAGGGTAGCGCCGTAACTGGCAAAGACACGTGCAGCCTCAAGGCCGATACCGCTTGCTGCTCCGGTGATTATAACCCGCTTCCCGGCAAGCAGCCCCTTCGATTGCAGATCTGTTGCCGATGTAGACATTTACTTCTCGTTTTACTGTTTAACAGGAACGGAGCGCACGTATTCGCGGCGTTAGAATTGAACAGCATCGCCGCCTTTTAACCCGAGCATGGCGCGCGCTTCTTCCGGGTTTGCCGGTTCGAGCCCCATTTCCCGGAGGATGCGCACGATCTTCTCGACTTGCTGCGCATTCGATGCGGCGAGCACGCCTCGTTCGATAAAAAGGCTGTCCTCCAAGCCTACGCGGACATGCCCCCCGAGCAGCGCCGCTTGGGTCAGGAACGGCATCTGATGCCTTCCTGCCGCCAGCACTGACCACTGGAAGGTATCCCTGCCGAAGAGCCGGTCTGCGGTCTGCTTCATGAAGGCGAGATTTTCGAGATCCGGACCTATGCCGCCCAAAATACCGAAGATCATCTGAACAAAGAAGCCCGGCTTCACGAGGCCTCGGTCCAGGAAGTGCGCAAGGTTGTAGAGGTGACCGACATCGTAGCACTCGTGTTCGAACCTGGTGCCGGCGCCTGACATGGTCTCGAGGATGTAGGCAATGTCGCGGAAGGTGTTGCGGAAGATGTAGTCGTCGGACTCTTTGACGTACCCCTCCTCCCACTCGTGCTTCCACGAGTGGATCCGTTTCGCCGCGGGGAAGAAGGAGAAGTTCAGCGACCCCATATTGAGTGAGCAGAGCTCGGGCTGGAACGCTGCCGCTGCCTTCAGGCGCTCGGCGACGCTCATGGTCGCGGCTCCGCCCGTGGTGATGTTCACCACGGCGTCAGTGGACTGCTTGATGGTGGGCAAGAACTGTCGGTAGACCTCGGGATCTCCGGTGGGTCGGCCATCCCCTGGCACTCGGGCGTGGAGATGCAGGATAGCGGCGCCGGCTTCCGCGGCGTCGATGGAGGCACGTGCGATCTCTTCGGGCGTGACCGGAAGGGCATCGGACATCGTCGGTACGTGTGCGCTGCCGGTGACGGCGCAGCTAATGATCACCTTGCCGGCGGCTGGCCGGCACGCCGCAGTGCTTGAAGCAGATGCGGTTCCGACTTCGCTCACAACGCGGTCCCTTCGTTCCCCGCGGGCGGTAATCTCGACGCCCACTCCTTCAGCGTCCGGGAGAATTGCTCGGGGTCGGTCGTGTGCATCGCGTGCATCGCGTCCGGCAGCGACAGGTATTCGAACGACACGCCGGTCGTCTCGATCAGCTCGCGAGCCTTTTCAGCCTGGAAGTCGCTGAGCGCGCCGATAAGGTTGCCCGTCACCGGATGGATAGCTCGCGCATGGTGCGTCAGGAGAACGGGGGTCCGAACAGACGCGAGAAGCCGTTCGTTTCGGAGCGTCTCCGACATCTGTCCAGAGAGGAACGAACTGCTCCACTCGGGATCATATTCCTTGAAGTTCTGCGGCACCTCTTCGAACGAGCCCATCATCTGCGCTAGCGGGGAGGCCGAGGCTTTCGCCGCTCGCGTAAAGCCTTGCCAATCACCGATGCTCCACTGGTCGCCGATGTGGCGCTGGAACAGCTCAAGGATCGGGCCCGACGACTGACGCATCGACTGGCCATAGAGCGGCACCCGCTCGCCGGAGAAGAGGGGTGGGTCCTCGAGCAGCGCCCCGCGGATCTGTCCAGGCAGTGCGTAGGCGGAAAGCCATCCAGCGAGGATCCCGCCGGATGAGTTGCCACTGACCACCACCGGTCGGCGAATGACCTGAGTGATGAAACGAACCAAGTCGTTCCCCATGTTGTCGAAGCTGTATCGTCCGGGCGTCCAGGTGGTGCGCCCCTGTCCGCGCACGTCGACGGCGAAGATGTGGAAGTCGCTCGCGAGGAGCTTCATAGCCGCCTCGTAGCCCCACCAGGACTCCGACTGGCCCGGGATCAGGAGCAGTGCCGGCTTCGCCGCATCGCCTGTTTCGGCGTAATTCATGGAAATCTCGCCGAGGTCGATCTGGCGCTCTTCGAAGCTGTGTTTCACGAAGACGCTCGGATCGGCGCCCGTACGGTCATCGACCGGGCCGCCGCCGGTCGCTTGGCTATTTTGCTGCATATCTGATGATCTCCGGTTCTTCTCTATGGTCATTTCGTCACTCCCCGAGGCAAGGGCTACGCTCCGAACGCTGGCGTCAGAGCCGGAGGCCCGGTTGGCGGGTTCAGACCCATGACCGGTGGCGATGCCGAGAACGTCCGACCAACAATGGCCGCGCCAGGCAACATGCTGGTCGGGACGGACCAGCACGAGCGTCGCCTCGCAAAGAGCCCGAACATCGACGCCCTCCGGTCGTACGACCGCGAGCGGTACCCGAAGCGTCGCCGCGTCCCTCTCCGCGCGAGCAAGCTCTTCCTCGGCAGCGTCAGTTGCCGCGAGAAGCGAAAATCCGTTGCCGAGTAAATCGTAGAGCGACCTGCCGTCCGGCAGCCAAGCGTGCGGCAGCAGGTGGCCAGGGCGCGACGTGGGAGAGTAGGTCTCCAAGTTCCGTACCAGTGGATCGTTCGGCTCGCGGACGGTCAATGGCGAATCCTCGTAGCCCAAGCCCAGCACTGTTCCGAGGGTTCGGAACTCTCGTCCTTTGCTCGCGAGAATAAAGTCGCCCAGGCGTTTGCGCGCCTCGTCGCCCGCAATGCCCTCGTCCTCGATGGCGGGATCGATGTCCGCAACGTAGATGGCGAAGTTTGCCATTGCCTCTGCGATGACGTGCTTGTGCACGGGGCGGCGTTCGGCTTCGTAGCTGTCCAACAGCAGAGGGCCGCCCCAACCTGCGAGCATGGCCGCGATTTTCCAGCCGAGATCGACACCGTCGCCGATGCCCATGTTCATCCCGTAGCCGCCTGCGGGCGGGTGCAGATGGCAAGCGTCTCCTGCCAACAGCATTCGGTGGTCCCTGTAACGGTCCGCGACGAGCTCGTTGGCCGTCCACGAGTCCGCACTCAGAATCTCGTATGGCAAATCGATGCCCGTCCTCTGAACGATCAGAGCCCGAGCCGCAGCCTCATCGAGGTGCTCGTCAGGGCGCGCGCCACTCGGCATGAAGAACCAGATGTCATCCTGGTCCATGGGGCCAATGGTGCTGAACCCGTCCCGGCTCATCTGCCAATAGGCGGCAGCCAAACCGAAGGAATGAGCAGCAGCCAGCCCAGGTGCGCGGAAGATGATGTTGTAACTAGTGTGCAGGCCTCGCCTGCCGATCATGCGGGCGCCAATCAGTTCGCGCACCCTGCTTCGCGCACCGTCCGCGCCGATCAGGTAGCTGACGTTGACGACCCGTTCGGTTTGCCCCTCGAGCAAAGTCGCCGCTACGGAACCGTCGTCCTGCGTCGCGCTTACCAGTTGCGTGCCGAAATTGATGTCGACGCCGGAGAGTTCGGTCGCTCGCTCGAGGAGAGTGCGCTCCAACGTGTACTGCGGCACCCATTGCGCGTGCTCGGGATAGAAGGGCGAGCGCTCCGGCGAAGCGTTGAACGCGTCGTCGAAACGCGCCAATTCGCGGCCGGCGAGCCTTGTCACAAAAATCATGTCGTTCGGGTGATGAACACCAAAAGGCGCGGCGGCGGCAAGGCGGTCGGCGATGCCCCAGCGTCGAAGGTGCGTACGGGTACGCACGTTCGTCGTCTTGGCACGGGGCGCCATTCCCGAACGCGGGTTGCCGTCGACCACGAGGACCCGAACGCCTCGTATCCCGAGCTCAATCGCCGCAGCAAGGCCGGTCGGCCCGGCGCCGACGATCAGCACGTCGACCGCTTTGTTCGGCGACACGGTATTTTCGGGGTCGCTCGCCGGCGACGTGTTCATCGAGGCGCGGCTCACAGCACTCGGTTTTCAATGACGCCGATCCCATCGACCTCGCAACGGACGACGTCTCCAGACTGAAGGAATTTGGGCGGAGTCATCGCGGCGCCGACGCCCTCCGGCGTCCCCGTCGCGATGATGTCTCCCGGCTCGAGCGTAAACGCGGTCGAGAGATAGGATATTTGTTTCCAGATGTCGTGAACAAGCGATGCCGTCGTGCTGTCCTGCCGAAGTTCATCATTGACCCAGCAGCGCAAGCGGAGAGCGTGCGGGTCGACTATCTCGTCTGTCGTGACCAAGCAGGGACCGACAGGTCCGTGCGTGTCGAAGGACTTTCCCATCGTGAAGGTCGGCGAGTGATGCTGCCAGTCCCGCGCGGATACATCGTTTGCGACCATGTAACCGAAGACATGCCGATGCGCTTCCGCCTCCGTCACGCACTTTGCCGATCGTCCGATTACAACGGCCAACTCGACCTCGTAATCGACCTGCTCGCTGACCCCGCGATCGATCGGATCGAACGGGCCGGAGAGGCAGGTCGTCTGCTTGTTGAACCAGAGCTGTTGTTTCGGTCGCGGCACACCGACGCGCTCGGCCTCCTCGGCATGCTTGGCGTAGTTCATCCCGATCGCGAGGAACTTGCCAGGACGCTCGACCGGAGCGAGCAGCTCGACGCTGTCGAGAGGCAACGTCTCGACCTGATCGCCAATCGCGTTCACCACCGCGGCCAAGGCATCGTCGCCTCCTTCGATCAGCGACAGCATCGTCGGGTAACTTTCCCGAATGTCTTCGAGCGAGACGACGCCGCCGTCGCGCATCACTCCGAGCTGAACCCTGTCACCTTGCCTGAAGCGAACTAGCTTCATCGTCGATCTCCCAGCACGGGCGTCCACCGCCCGCCAAATCAGTTGAGCCTGCGGTTCCCCGCAGCCAGCATTGTCGAAAGGGCGTTCGCCTAGGTGGCGAAGTCGGCCGGGGACGACGGACCCCATTGAAGACCCATCATTGTCTGCACGCTGGCGACGTTCATCGGCGCGTCGGCGGCAAACAGGTCACCGTCCGTCCAGTGCTCGACCCGATTGCCCCACGGATCCTTCCAATAGTCGAAGACCTGGCTCCCAAGAACGTGCCGTCCGACCCCCCAGTCGTGTTGAAAACCTGAAACCTTCAGGTGTTCGTGCCCAGCCATGAGATCGTCGAGATCGCCGACTTCAAAGGCCGCGTGATGGAATTTCGGCGCGTCCGCCATCGCGGCAAAGTTCAGACTGTGGTGGTCGGTCGACTCCTCACCCCGATCGCAGCGGATGAAGGCGGCTACGAGTTCGTCTTCCTCATTGCGCACTTCATCGGACATGAGCAGACCGAACCTGCTCTCCCACCAAGCCCAAGTCTTGGCGACATCGTGGACACCGAGAACGACATGACCGAGACGGACGACATGGGCCGGTCCCGCTGCGACGCGCTTAGCGACGTTTGTACGCGCACGGGAAGAGGCGATGTTCCAGGCGTCACGGACGCCCGGCTCTTCCAGGGTTACCTCTTGTTGTCCGGCGACGATCTCCACGAGGATCCCGTCGGGATCGCGTAGGCTCAGGACCTTGCCGCCGCCAGGCGTCGTCGCCTTCCGCACCGTTCCGCCCTCGGCCGCGGCCAGTGCGTCCAGATCGGCTACAGAGGCGGCCCGGAGCCCGAGGGCGACAAACCCGGGTGCGCCCAGCACGGTCTCATGGATGTACGGTGCCGATCCGGCCCCCCGCATGCGAAGAACGCCGTCGCCGACGTCTTCGGCGGGAACGAGCCCGAATGCTACGAGGAAGTCGCGCATTCTGCCGAGGTCCGGCGCGCTGAAGCGGACATGAGAAACATCCTGCACCTTGATCATCTGGAACCTCCTGCAGCCCTGCGCGACCGTACCTTGCTCACAACCTATTCCCGACTGCCTGCGGCCCGCTCTCGAGCTGAAACGGGAGCTCGGCGAAACCGTACAAGCCTGCGTTCGTGGCCAGGATTGGTTCGCCCGCGACGAGGGTCGCATCGACGGCAAGCAGGGCCTCGAGCAGAACCTCCATTTCCAGCCGTGCGAGGTGCATGCCGGCGCACATGTGTGGGCCGGTGCCCCAGGCGAGATGGTCACGCGCATCGCGCGTAATGTCGAAGCGATCAGGATCAGCGTAACGCCGCTCATCGCGATTGGCGGCGCCGTAGAGCAACATCACCCGTGCGCCCTGCGGTAGCGTTGTGTCCCCGACCTTATAGTCCTCCGCGGCGACCCGGGCGAACCAGCGCAGGACCGAGTCCCGCCTGACACTTTCCAGGACGGCAGATCCGACGAGTTCGGGCCGGCTCCTTAGCAGCGCCCACTGGTGAGGATGGACGGCGAGATTGTTGAGAAGGTGCCCCATCGCAAAGATCGTCGTGTCGAGGCTCGGGATGACGTAAGCGCTCAGGGCTGCCATCGCTTCTGCCAGTGATAGCCGTCCACCTTCAGCGGCCGCGAAGAGGTCCGCCGCCCAGCTCCCGGGCCGGACGTTGGCCGGATCAAGGCTCGTCATGAAAGCAAACGCTTCCTTCATCGCCTGCTGATCCGCTGGATCCTGGTTAGGGCCGATGAGATTGAAGGTAGCGGCCGCCCAGTCGAGCATCCGGTCACGTCCCTCCTCGGGCAGCCCGACCAGCACCGATACGGCAGTGACGGGGAGGAATTGTGCCAGCTCCTTCATGGCATCGAACCATCCTTGGTCGACCAGGCTGCGCACTTTCCTCTCGACCCTGGCCCGCAGGTCGCCGCGCACCTCCTTCAATCGGGCCGGAGTGAGAGGCCGCATCACGACAGATCGCAACCTGCTGTGAAATGGCCCGTCCGACTGTAGCACGTTCATGCCCTTGGGAGCGTTGAACGCATCGCTGAACCCGACACCCTCTCCGCTGATCAGGGCGGCGGGCGAGCGCGAGGCAGCCTGCACATCTTCGAACCTGGCTAACGCGTAGACGTCCGGACGGGACAGCCTGACAAGCGCTCCCGCGTCGCGCAGGCGCCGGTAATCCGCGAAAGGGTCTTTGAGACTGGCGCTCTCAAAAAGGTCAACGTCGACGAGCGGCGCCCCCGAAGTGTCGTGAGTCACTCTACCCTCCTGCTTCGGCAAGCCTCGATGCCGTCCGTGCGCGCACGCGGCTTGGACGAGACGATCAAGACGAATGCGCTCGGATGAAGTCGTTGATCTCCTCGAGCATGAGCGTGCGGGAGGGTGGAGAGAAGGAGTGCCCCTCCTCGGCAAACACCCTGAAAATCACGTCGACGCCCGCGTCGCGGAGCCGATCCGCCCACGCCTTCGCCTCGTCGTGAAGCACGTCCCACTCGCCCTCGACCACGAGCGTCGGCGGCAACCCGCGGACGGAAGGAGCGAGAATAGGCGATGCTCGCCAGTCGAACCGGTCGCGGTCGTCGCGTAGGTAGAGCTCGGTGACGTAACCGGCCGTGTCCCGGGTCAGCGTATAGCCGTCTGCAAACTCGTAATATGAGCGATATTGTTCGCGCGTGTCTGTGACGGTCGCGTACATGAAAAGGTAGCGAAGCTCCCGGCCGGCGTCGCGCGCCATCAACGCCATGACGGCGGAAAAAACTCCGCCGGTGCATCCGCCGCCGATGCCGATCCGGCTCGGATCGCCGCCGTGAGCGGCGATGTTGTCGAACGTCCACTCAACGACCGCCCAGCAGTCTTCAAGACCGGTCGGGAACTTGTGCTCGGGGGGCAGGCGGAAGTCAGGTGCGACGACTATGCAGCCCAGGTCGTGAGCCATCTTGCTCAGGGTGGCCGCCTCCATATCGAGGCCCGCCAGCATCACGTAGCCGCCAGCATGCATATGGAAATGAACGGGTAGCGCGCCCTCAACGGAAGGGCGGTACACCCGCGCGGGCACGGGCCCGTTGGGACCATCAACCGACACGTCGGTAGTAGTGACGTCTTCGTGGACGGCAGTCGGGCCAGCGAGCTTGCGTCCCAGCTCCGCGAGACCCTCACGTCCAAGTTCGCGCAGCCCTTTGCCGGGAGCCTTCGCAAACCATTCGCGCTTTTCCGGCGTCAGCTTGGCGAACCGCTCCTGCCTAAGCGCGTCGACGTCGATGTTGAGGTTTTCGAATGTAGCGGACATACTTTTTGCCTCGTTCAGCGGGTTGGACGTCGGAGGGTGAGAAGGCGTTTCGCCACCGACGAAGATGGCCGATCGCCGACGCAGCTCACGCCGAGGCCGGCTACGAAGGCCGGGAGACCACGGCGAGCTCTTGCAGCCCAGATTTTCACCAAACCCATAGCTCCTCTCCGGCACCGGTTATCTCCGGGCGCTCCTTGCAGCGGTGTACAGCAGCACCCGATTGCGACACAGATAGCAGATTGGCGAAACCTCCACCGGTATCGTATCACCAGGATCGGAGGTGCCAATGAAGATCAATCATCTACGCGACATCGTTATGGTGGCGGAGAAAGGTAGCTTGCGCTCTGCGGCACGGGAGCTCGGCATCGCGCAGCCGGCGATTACGCGCAGCATCCATGAGGTCGAAAGCGCACTGGGAGCGGTCGTTTTCGAGAGGAGCGCCCGCGGCGCTGTGCCGACTCCGGTCGGGGAACGCTTCATCGTTCGCGCGACCGCTATCCTGGCCGAGCTCGATCGGGCCAAGGAGGAAGCAGCTCATATGAGCATAGGCACGGGAATCACGGTCTCGATCGCTCTGTCCGCCGCTTCGCACATAGCCCTATTGCCGCGTGTCCTCGAACGCTTCCGCTCTCGCTACCCCAATGTGCTACTGTCGATCCGGGATGCGTTGTTCCACGCCGTGGAGCATGACATCGAGCGTGGCGCCCTGGACTTCTTCATCGGTCCGTTACCGCTGGAACCGCTCGGGAGCGACTTCATCGAGGAATTTCTTTTCGACAATCGCCAGATCGTAATCTGTCGGAAAGGGCACCCGCTCGCAGACGCAAGGACACTCGCGGAGTTGGAGGGCGCCCAGTGGGTTGCCACGCTTCCGCCGAAGAATGCAGGGCTCGATGCGAATTTCGCTGGCCATCACATTGATCGGTCGAGCGTCGCCTTGCACGCGGACTCCTCGGTCACGATCCTGCTCGCCGTTGCGAACAGTGACCTCCTGGCCATGCCCCCGCAGCAGTGGGCGAGCTTTCCGCTCGCAAGCGATCAGCTGCAACAGATCGTGATCGAGGACCCGCTGCCCGGGCCGTCGATCTACTCGATCCGGCGCCGCCGTCTCCCGCTTACCCCACCGGCTCAGTTCCTCTTCGATCAGCTGGTCAGGGCAGGGGAGAACATCAAAGCTGCAGCCACCGAGCAGGTTCATAGCGAGTGATACGCATTCAAGGGCAGTTTTGAGTTTCTGCCATCTGCTCGCGCAGTGGGTAGCGTCCTAAGCAGATGGCGGAAGCGTCCAAAAGAGGCGCTGGTTCTGGGGAGGATATATGCACCGCTCGGTAGCTCTGTCTATTGGATCTTCGTTGGCTGCGGTGGCGTCCCTGCTCGCCAGCCCTGCGCAGGCGCAGGAGAACCAGGCCCCAGCTGCGACCTCGCGACCTGCTACGGCACCTCAAGCTCCTGATCAAGCCGTCGCGCCAAGCGCCGCCCCGACAAGCGCGAACAGCTCTGCCTCCGCCGATATCGTTGTCACGGCGCAGCGCCGTTCGGAGCGGCTCCAAGAGGTTCCCCTCTCGGTGACCGCGCTCTCCCCAACGGAGCTGAACCGGCTGAACGTGCGCGACACTCGCGATCTGATGCAGGCTATTCCTGGATTGCAGGTTGCGACCCAGACTGGTGGCGATGGTGCAGGCTCGGCGGTCTACTTTCTGCGTGGTATGGGGCAGGAGAGGCAGGGCAACGGCGCAGAGCCCGCGGTCGGGGTCTATGTCGATGGCTTCTACTACCCGACCCTCTATGGATCGGTCTTCAAAATCGTCGATTTGGCTCAAGTCGAGGTGCTCCGCGGCCCGCAGGGAACCCTTTTCGGGCGGAACACCATTGGCGGTGCCATTCAGTATACCTCAGCCGGTGCGGAACTCGGAAAATTCAGTGGGCATATTAGCGGGACGCTCGGCAACTACGATCGCCAGGACATCACGGGTGCCGTGAACATTCCAATTGGCGATTTCGCGGCGATTCGCGTTACCGGCGGCCACCTCGAGCAGGACGGATGGGTCCGCGTCCAGTCGGGCGGACCGGATGCGGGCCGCACGCGCACCGACCTAGTGCGTGTCCAAGCGCGGGTAGAGCCCACAAGCAGCATCTATGTGGACGGATCCGTGCTCTACAGCAGAGATCGTCTGTTCGGCTTCACCTATAATCTCCCGGGCCCAATCACGCCCGCACCTCTCAAGCCGGGCGAGTCTCCTAGCCTACCGTTCGCCTATAACAACGTGGCACCCCTTCTGGGCCTCCCGTTCTATAACGACGCGTTTCGATCACAGTGCTTCTACTGTCAGCCCGGCTCGAGCATTCCCGAGTACAGCGACTCGACCTACAAAAACGCCCTTCTTACGGCCGGGTGGGATCTGGGGGGCGGTCTATCTCTGAAGTCGCTGACTGGTTGGCAATCGATTGACACGGATTTGGGAGTTGATCCAGACGGAACGCCCGCGCCTGTGTATTTCTTTCAGCTCCCGGTCAGGACTAGGACGTTTTCTCAGGAACTGCAGCTTAACGGCAAGGTCTTTGATGACCGGCTGAACTTCGTGGCCGGGGCCTTTTACTATAACGAACGCTTTCCTGCTATTACGAACACCCGCTCCAATCTTTTGTTCGGTAATCCGGTGCCGGCGCCTGTCGAGGGCCGTACTCTCAAGTCGTACGCCGGCTATGTGGACGCCACCCTCCAGCTAGCCGACAAGCTCAAGGTCATCGGCGGTTTCCGCTATGCTGAAGATCATAAGGGAGCCTTCGCGGTGCCGCCGACGGGCGGTGCGCGTATCGACGCCAAGACATCGACGTTCGACAGTTCGACGTGGCGAGCGGGACTTCAATATCAGTGGAAGCCCGACGTCATGACCTACGCGACCGTCTCGACCGGTTATCGTGCCGGCGGGTTGAACCGATACGTTTCAATCCCGCAGCTATCATTCTTACGCTTCGAGCCGGAGAAGTCGACGAGCTACGAGGTCGGCGCTCGCATGCAGTTTGCCGACCGCCGGGTGACGATCAACCCAACGGCCTTCTACGTCGACTGGAAGAACATCCAGGTCCAGAATGTCGTAATTATCGACGCATCGACGGCTACGGTCGGCACCGTCATCCAGAACGTGGCCGCCGCCCGCAGTTACGGGTTCGAGCTCGAGTTCGCGGTCCAGCCGACCGACAATCTTCGCCTCTTCGGCAACTTCGCTTACCTGAACATCAGGTACAAGAGCATCGGCGCGGCCACCGGGCTGACGACTGACTCCGAACTGCAGCGCTCACCCCCGATCACGTTCGCACTCGGAGCCACTCACACGCTCGATCTCGGAAATGCAGGTTCCGTGGAGACAACGCTCAATTACTCGTTCGAGGACGACCAGCAGAGCTCGCCGAAGACGTCGCTGCTGCTCCCCGCCTATGGGCTGCTGAACGGCCGGATCGCATTCACGCCGACGGACAAGCGTTTCACGATCTCGCTGTTCGCCACCAACCTGACGAACGAGAAATATTACATCGGCGGTGTCGACTATACCGGCCTGGTCGGAACCAAGCACTACGACGTCGGTCGCCCGCGTGAGGTCGGGATCTCGGGGCGGGTGAACTTCTAGTCAACTCCGCCCACTGCGCCGCGGACCTATGGCATCAGGCTGAGCATAAACCTATGATCGAGAACGATCCTACCAGCCGCGGAGCACGCAAGGGTGTAGCGCTAAAAGCCCCTGCCGAGGCCACGAGTATACACGATCTGGTAGAGGCCGGCGGATTCGGCGGGACACAGATACGCGTTTGTCTTCTTGCTACAATGGTGATTGTGCTGGATGGCCTAAGCATGCAGATGCTTGGCTTCGCAGGACCGCTCATCATCCGTGAGTGGAATATCGACAAGCTGGATTTCGGAGCAGCGGTTGCAGCCGCGCTTGTCGGCATGGCTTTTGGCACCTTCTTCGGTGGCCCGACAGGCGACCGCTTGGGCCGCCGCCCTGCATTGATATGGTCGGTCGGACTGTTTGGCGTTGCGTCGATCGGCTGCGGCTTCGCTCAGGGCTTGGGCCAGCTCTCGGTACTGAGGTTCGCCAGCGGCCTTGGATTCGGCGCGTGCTTTCCGGCCGCCACCTCCCTGATATCGGAATGGACACCGCTGAAGCACCGGTCGCTAGCGATCGCGATCATGACGATCGGCGTGCCGTTGGGGGGCATGCTGGGCGCGGGAGTTGCGCTGGCCGTCCTGCCCACGTGGGGCTGGAGGGGCTGTTTCATTGCGAGCGGTTTGCTCGCACTGGCGCACTGCGCCCTCCTCTTTGCTTTCCTTCCTGAATCGGCCGCCTGGTTAGCTTCGAGACACGATCGGCGACGCCAGCTAGAAACCCTGCTTAGAAAGTTCTGGCCCAGCGTGAGCTATGCGTATGCCACGACAACATTCGAGCCAGGCTCGTCGCAGGAGGCTCGTGAGCGCGTACTCACCCGGGCGAACCTCCGCAGTAATGTCGGGCTGTGGCTGGCATTCATGGCAAACATGCTGACCGGGTTTGCGTTGGTCAGCTGGAGCACGGTGATACTGACTGCTCTTGGCATCCCCCTCAACGTGGCGGTAGGAGCAGCTCTTCCGTACAGCGTCGCCTCGATCGTGATGGCGCTCGGCGCGTCGTTTCTCATCGCTCGCTTTGGGACTCTTCGTTCCGTCCTAGTTCTTGCCGGCGCTGGCGTCGCGGCCGGCGTTGCAGCCGGCTGGTTCATAGCCTTGGACCCGCATTCACCACTATTAGGAGTGGTCACTGTCGCGGCTTTCGCCGGTATGGGCGGATGCATCAGTGGGATCCAATCACTGCTCTTCGTGCTCGCGGCAAATGCATTCCCGACGAGCTGCCGCGCAACGGGAGTTGGGTTCAGCGTAGCGGCAGGTCGTGCCGGCGCGGTCGCTGGCGCGTTCGGCGGAGGGTATGTGCTCACCGCTGCGAGTCCGCCCCTATTTTTCGTGCTCGCCGCTGCGGGGCTCGTGATCGTCGCTGTCGGCGGACTCACGGTCGATTGTCATATCCGGCCGCGTGGTGGTGGTGCTTGATGAGCGCCGAACGCCAGGTGCTGCGTTCGGTCACCATTTGACCTGAGCCCTCCGGATTGGTCCATTCTTTGTGAGAAATTCCCGGTTAGGTTTGGCAGGTGCCGGACGGGGGAATCCACCGATGAAGAAGTCGAGGTTCAGCGAGCAGCAGATAGCGTTCATCCTCAAGCAGGCTGAGGATGGAACAACCGTCGAGGAGGTTTGCCGGAAGGCGGGCATTTTCATCCAGACCTACTACCGATGGCGTAGCAAATACGGAGGGCTGATGCCGTCGGAGATGAAGCGCCTCAAGGTGCTGGAGGAGGAGAACGTCCGGCTGAAGCGGCTGGTGGCCAACCTCAGCCTGGACAAAGAGATGCTGCAGGATGTCAT
The DNA here is from genome assembly GCF_059420425.1 of Sphingomonas sp. GW821-FHT04B01. NCBI lineage: Bacteria > Pseudomonadati > Pseudomonadota > Alphaproteobacteria > Sphingomonadales > Sphingomonadaceae > Sphingomonas > Sphingomonas sp. GW821-FHT04B01. Next base: position 84,178 of record NZ_JBWKTR010000010.1, read on the forward strand.
CCGCCGAAAAATGTAAGGCCTGATCGAGCCCGGGAGATCGTCGGCTATTTGCAGGCGAGCTACCAGGTCAGCGAACGGCGAGCCTGCGGCGCGTTTCCGATCAATCGATCGACCCAGCGCTATCAGTCCCGCCGCCTCGATCAGGCCGGCCTCAAGATGCGGATCAAGGAGTTGGCTGCGACCCGTGTTCGCTACGGGTATCGACGCATCCATGTGCTGCTCCGGCGGGAGGGCTGGGAGATCAACCACAAGCGCACTAATCGGCTGTATCGTGAACTCGGGCTGCAGCTGCGCAACAAGACACCCAAGCGCAAGGTGAAAGCAAAGCTGCGCGATGACCGGACGCCGGCGACGGCGCCCAACGAGTGCTGGTCGATGGATTTCTTGTCGGACCAACTGTTCGACGGGCGCAAGATCCGGGTGCTGTCGATCGTCGACAACTTCACCCGTGTGTCGCCAGCGCTCGACGTACGGTCGAGCTACCGCGGCTCTGACGTGGTGGATACCCTCGACCGCATTGCCGCGGCACACGGTCGTCCCAAGCGCATTCGTCTGGATAATGGCCCGGAATTTATCTCGAAGGATCTCGACCTGTGGGCGTACCAGCATGATGTGGTGCTGGACTTCAGCCGTCCTAGCAAGCCCACCGACAATGCGTTCGCGGAGGCGTTCAATGGCCGGGTGCGGGCCGAATGCCTCAACGCATACTGGTTCTTGAGCTTGGACGACGCACGGGTAAAATGTGAGGCGTGGCGGCGCGACTACAACGAGCACCGTCCGCACAGTTCCCTCGGCAACCAGACCCCGATGGAGCGCGCTTTTTCGTCAGGGCAGGCATGCATGCCCCTGACGAAAAAAGAGCCGGTTTTCTCATAAAGACCGGACCAGAGACGGGGTGAGGCTCACCTTGATCCAGACTGTCATAGTCGATGGACCATTCAGAAGGGGGCAGATCACCGGTGACATCCGTGAGTTGCAGGGCGAATGAAGGTCGCCCGAGCGCTTCCAATCATTGAAGAGACTGTTATCTGCCCGCACTGTGCTGCGCCGACCGTAGTCGGCAGCGCCAGCGGCCTGCTTGAGGAACAGGCGTCCGTGGCGATCGCGAGTTTCTTCATCCCACAAGCTGACAGCAGAACAGCTAACGCTTGGTTGTCATCGACCACCGCCGTTCTCCTTCGCGGCAGCTGCAGCGTGTGGAGCAGGTCGAGGTAAGCCGGTTGGGGGCGTGGCCAGAAGCCGATCGACCAACGCCACGCTGGCATCGAGATCCTTGGTTGCGACAGCGAGGGCGAGGTCATCTAGGCGGGTTGGCGTGCGGCTGATTGCCGAAGACCGCGTCGGATGGATGCGCCCACCAGTCTCAAGCGTGGCAAGCTGCGGACGCGCGAGCGCATGCGCCTGAATGTCGGCGCCGGCGCGCGACAAAGCGAGGGCGCGCGCGACGTGGATCCGCCGGAGCGGCCCCAGCGCGACGATCAGCGCCCACGCGTCGCGCGCGCGGGCGTTGCGTGAGCGGTCCGCCAGCGCCGCGGTGCCGCGGACATAGCGCCGGTGGATCTGCTGGACGCACAGGAAGCTTTCTTGCGCCGCATGGGTCCAGTGGTTGCAGAAAAAGGCGGCGCGCTCGCCAGCGTCGAGATCGCGCCGGAACACCGCGCGGGGGATGGCGCCAGCCACGCACGAAAGGTCAGCGGTACGCTCGCCCAGCAGCGCGAGGTTGAGCGCCCAGCAGCCAGCCGGCGCCGCGGTGACATGATGATGGAAGGCCCCGGCCGGCAGGTCGATCAACGCCTGATGTCCCTGCGCCTCTGCAAAATTGGGATCGTCAAAGAGCGCGTCGATCGCCCCGATCGCGGCATAAACCATGTGCAGCGGATCATCGCCGCCCGGGTCGGGCAAGCCCGTGGCGCCAGCCAGCGCACCCCTGGTCCTGCCGGCCCGCAACGCGGCCTGTGCGGTCTCGATCAGCGTCATGGCGTCGGGCGCGAAGCGCTGCCGCGCGTCGACCATGCGCGCGATGGTGGCCGCCGCTGCGGCGATCGCCGGCGTGCCGTGGTCGGCCAGCCACAGCACGACGCCATCACGGCGCGGATCGTCGGTGAGCACAATCGATGCGGCATCCTGTGAGCCGGCGTAGGCGATCCCTGTGTCGCCGGCGCCGGCATCGCGACGGAAGGCACGCCAGGCGGCCGCGACGCTGGCCTGGGCGATCATCGCGCGATGCAACGCATCGGCGAAGTGCACCGCGCCTTCGAGGCGCCCGAGATGATGCGCGAGCATGGGCTAGCCTCGAGTCATCAAGGTTCGATACGCCAGTAATCAATAGATTGCTAGGCCACCACGCAAAGGCTTTTTACGCACTTACCATAATCGGACATTATGGTAACAGCAGAGGCCAAATTTGGGAGCAAAGGCGCCATGCAAAATGTGGGTTTGACGACAGGTGGTCCGCGGCGATGAGCGAGGTCGTTATTCACCGCACCGACGGCGCCGGTCTGCCGACCCGGGGGCGGCGGGGGGCCGCGGAGGCCACCGACGTCCGGCTGACCCGGTTGATCGCCACCGCGCTGCCGGCTGACGCCGCGCCGGTCAGCGAACTCGGCTTTACCACGCAACTCGCCGCGATTGCCGCGGCGAGCCAGGCGGCGCTGGCGGCCGATCTGGCCTGTTACATCACATGGTGCAGCGACGAGCGGCGGCTGCCATTGCCCGCCGACCCCGAGACGCTCGTCCGTTATCTCGCCATGCTCGAGGCGCGCGGCGCGCAGCCGGCGACGCTGGCGCGGCGGATCGCGAGCCTCGCCAGCATCCACCAGCTTTGCGGCCTCACCGCGCAGGCGCTGCCGACCAGCCATCCGATGGTGCGCGCCGCACTGAAGGGCGTGCGCCGGCGTCGCGGCGCGGCGCAGCGACAGGCGGCGCCGCTCCGCCTCGGCGCCGCGCTGGATCCACATGCCAAGGGGTTCACGCTGTCCGCGTTGCTGGCGGCCTGTGGCGGCGATCTGCAGGGGCTGCGCGATGGCGCGCTGCTGTCGCTCGGCTATGATGCAGGTTTGCGGGTCAGCGAGCTGGTCGCAGTCGAAGAAGAGCGGATCGATCCGCACGACGACGGCTCGGCGCTGCTCTTCATTCCCTCGTCGAAGACCGATCAGGAGGGGCAAGGCGCCTGGGCATGGCTATCACCCGACACCATGCGCCGGGTCGGCGCCTGGCTTGAGGCGAGCGAGATTCGTAGCGGCCCGATCTTCCGGCGGGTCGGGATTGATCGTCGGCGCGCGCGGGCGGCGGTCCCGCCAATGGCGTATGACGCCATTCCTGGGAACACCCGCCATTGGCAGGAACGCCTGCGCGGTACGCCGGCGCGCGATGCGCGCACGGTCTATACCGTGGGCACCACGGCGCTCACACGCCAAGGCGTCAACGCGATCTACCGCCGCGTGGCGTTGGCCGCTTACGATCAGGGTCTGGTTGTCATGCCGGTCGGGGATGTCGAGGCGGAGGTGCGTGCCCTGTCGACGCATTCGTTACGGGTCGGGCTGACACAGGATCTGTTTGCCGCCGGTGAGGACGGGGTCGGGATCGCGCAGGCGCTGCGCTGGTCGTCGCCATCCACCGCGCTGCGCTACGGGCGCAAGCTCGCCGCGCGCAGCAACGTCGCGGCAAGGGTGCTAGCGCGGCTGCGGAGTTGATTTCACCCTTGGATTGAGCACGCTGCTATTCGAAATTCTTCTGCTAGCGTCCCTCGCTTGCGGCACATAGATCGCGTAATCTTCTGACAGTGCTGTCTGCTTGGCTTGCGCGTCGGAACCTATTTGTGGCGGTGTCACGCCCATGGCAACGAGTAGCTAATTGAACCGCCAAGATGGTGAAGGCAGATCAAGTTCGGCCGTCCCGGCATGCTCGATCGTGCCAGTTCGTCTGCACCGTCAGGTGTCAGCGCTGATGGCACTGTTCTGTTTCATCCATAAGCCGGCCGAGCATCCGGATGAAGTTGTGAAACCTCTTGATGGGGGCGATCTGTTACTGGCATCGGCGACGTCGTGCACAAAAGGGGTCAAGGGTAGGGTCGATGCAGATAATCGGTATACCTGCCATGTGGCGAGCTCCATCAATGGGGCTGCGTCCCGCCTTGCCGCGGTAGCGGTGGCAAGGATAAGGAGCATTTGATCTACTGGGAGCATCATCCACATGAATATCGGTGAACTAGCGAAGAACGTAGCTGGTGCGACAAGTTCCAGCGAGGCCAGCGCACGCGCTGCGGTTCTCGCGGTGTTCGATCAAATCTCTATCGCGGTGGCGAAGGGCGACGAGGTGTCCATCAATGGTTTTGGTAAATTCCTCGTCAAGGACCGACCGGAACGCCAGGGCCGTAACCCGGCTACTGGGGAGGCAATGACGATCCCGGCATCCAAGAAGGTGTCATTCACTCCGGCCAAGAGTCTCAAGGACAAACTATGACTGGCTACAAAAGCTAAGAGGTTCTCCGTCGCGCTTGCACCCAAAAGTCCGCGGGGGGGTATCGCACCGACGTCGTTTAAGTATCCTCTCCAAAAATTCAGACCGGCTTCCGCCGGTCCTTTTTTTTTACGGGACACAGTAGGAATATTGATCAAAAGCATCATATGGCTAAGCTGATGAGAATTGAAATAATATTTCACAGCTCTTATGTTCGTTGCATGGCGGTACGGCTTCGCATCTACTCCCCCATCGAGCAAGAACCTCCAGGCAACGGTAGGTCGCTCCTGTTAGAAGCGCGCGACCCCCTTGACGATTGCGGTGAAGAAGGCACCCTTGCCGCATGCGGCGTCTCGCAGGCGCTAGGCCAAATGCTTTAGTCTTGGATTGACGTGATGGGGGGGGGCGGCTCATCGCCAAGCCGATGTACCAGATGCTCGCACTAAACACCTGGATGGCGGCAAATTTGAACGGCGCGCGCTGACGAAGCCGTGTCTGCAGGCGAATCGACTAGAGGCTGATGCTGCGCCTGGTCATCTCTGCCTGAACGATCTGGCCCAGTACGCTGCCCGGCATTGCTCTGAAGATGTCGGCAAGGTCGAGGACGTCCTCGTCGTCTAGGATTTTGATCGAGGCCCTGATCCCGGCAAGGCGTTCAGTGGCATGATCGCCTTGGGCAGCTAGCCGCCGCATTCGTATTTTGAGCATTGCCGGCCTGTTAGCATGCAAGATTCAGCAGCGGCAGGGGGTTTCCACCTCATCGTCTCATAGGTGTGCCGTATCTCAAATGCGGCATGTATGCGATCTTAGATCACGCCGTCTGTGAATGAAGCGAAGCGGCATCGACCGTTATCGCACTCACGGTAATGGTGCTCGCCGCCTTGCTGATCAGATCGGCACCGGTCAGCGTGCGGTGATCGATCCACCACTTTGCGTCGATGATGGTCAGGCAGCTTTGCCAGCCGGTGCCAATATCTGGGATGGCGAGCATGGAGGCCAGGCAGCCGGCCCGGATCGTCGTTGCCCAGGCAATTTGCCGATCGCTACCGGCAAGTGCAGGCAGTTCGAGATGGGCGATGGCGGCGTCATTCCGAAGCGCGGCCTCGGTTTGCTCTGCCCTTTTGCCAGCAATGTAGCAGGACCGGCAGTCGGTCGTCTTCAACCAGCGCGCCTTGCGCTCCTGCTGGCTAGCATAGCCGTCGAGGTGATGCGCCTGCACGTGACCGCAGGCATGCGTGATCAGCTGTTCCATGCGCCCACGATGCGTCGCTGCCGTTCCCACGCAACAGCTATGAGTCGGGTTGAATCATCCTTGCGGTGGACAGCGCGGGGGCAGGGCCTCGCCGAAGAGTGCACGGTAAGGCAGGCGTCACGCCGGCGTCGTCGACCAGTGCAGCTTTGCACGAGCTTGCTGACCAGTAGCACCCGCTTCTTGACCAAGTTGACCGGGGTGCAGTGCAGCGTCAGTTAACAGCGGCCGCCTTGGTCGCACCGCAGGTAGAAGGCGCCGCCATCGCGGATCAGCGCCCCCGTCTCGTCGATCCGGCTGCCAACCATCGTCCTGACTGCTCGCACCCGCCCGTCGCCGATCACATTCGGTGCGTTTGCAATCTGCCTTGGACGCACACGTAATTGCCACTGCTCGGTCACGTATGCGCTTCCCCAAGGGCTTGTCGTAATAACGGCGCAGCCTCATCTCACGGCAGACGCCCTAGAAGTGTTGCTTTATGCCAACACCGTTCGACGCCATCTGCGTTCTCGCATAGGCTCCCCCATGACCCAAAATACGCGATCGTCTGCATCTTTTACGCTAGCATGTCGTATCTCTACCTTGCCTGCCTCCCGTGGCTAAACGGGAGGCACACGTGCCTGCGCCAATCGACTACGAGGCGCTTGTCCTCGCCGAACTCAGTGCCGCGTCCAGCGCGCACAGCGCTGAAGATCGAAACCAGAATTTGAATATGGCGGCAGTCCATGCCTTCGATGGGGAAAAGGGGCTGCTTTCCGGACCTGTCTCTAGCATGCTCACACCCATGACTGAAAATTAAGCGGCGCACTGATAGGCGAATGCAACAGGCGCAACTGTGTTCACGGTCTTTGCATTCGCCAGCGACAAGAGCGTTTGGCATACGGAGTGTGCCTTTCAGGCATCCTCTCCTAAAACCTTTTCGGGTCGCTTCGGCGGCCCTTTTTTTGGCGTCATTCGCTATTAGCAGCCGCGGATTTACTCCACAGCCCATCGCAACTAGCCCTAAATTGCGATCTTTTGCCGAAATGGTTTATTAGCAAATCAGTAACGTGCGCCCTCAACAACCGAGCTTCAAGGAGAGCGTAATGAAAGTTGAGGGCGTCGAGGCTTTAAGGGTGTATCATGAAGCAAGATGCGAGCAGGAGAAGAAGTATAGTCGTCAAGCTACCTGCTCCAAATCAGCCGCGGCGCATGAAAATCTTTATATCTTGCATCGCATGATGAGCATCAACCTTGTGGCGGCTCCTTTATAGAGATTGATCATTCTGACATTGGTAAACTCAAAAGGTATAGGTAGATGCAAATCACTATCCTATGTGGGGGACAGCCATTTCTATTGAGCTAATATGAATTTGCCTGGCTGATTCAGACCTCCCAGACATGCAACCTTGGAGCCCGCCGACGCACCCCTGCGGGCGGGCTTCCTTTTAGGTTATAATACAAGCTTGTTATCGTTAGCCGCAATCGCACGGCTGTCTGTACCGATATCGGGATGGATGCCCTCCAGATCGACACGGTCTACGACCGCAAGCATTATCACGCGCAAAACGCAAGCTGGCGGGTTAAAGCTGCCACGCTCGCGACATTCTCTCAGCTAACGAGGCAAGTCCTTGATGCGCCGCGCTCGCACCGTGCCTGATGCACCCGCCATATTCACGTACAGACCATAAGGTTGCGTATCTTCCACGACCAACGCGGCAGCGTCGATCTCGCAACCTTCCGCGATCGTAACCCCCGGATTGATCGAGACATCTTGCAATACCCGGCTGCCGGCCTTGATCGTAATTGGCGAATTGATCGTTTCCGGTGACGAGCGGCGCGCAGGGTTGCCGCTATGATGATGTGTGCTGGTGGTGAACGTTACACCGGATGACACTCGCGCTCCGTCCTCAAACGTCAGGCGCGCAGCGCCGTCATAGCGCGCAAAGCTGTCCAGCAGCGTGTCACGCCCCATGGCGATGTCGGCACTATCCAGCCAACAGGAATGCCGAATTGTGGCCGTTGAATGAAGCTCGGCGCCAGCCAAATTGAGAAGCCGCCGCCGCAGTCCATTCCGGATAAAGACGCTGCCCTGCACCCTCAGGATGATCGCGCGAAGCCACGTCCTTTTCCACGCCGCACCTGCCACTCAGCCAAAGCCCTCACGTTTCACATCGCGAAAAGATGCGGGTTACTCGAAGATAAAGTTGTTGTCACTATGCCGTCGCCTCTATTGATTTTCGTCTCGACGTGCATTTATCGGCCGGACAGGGGGGCGCCACAAGATCAACGTCAAAGCATAAGAGCGCCGAGCGCAACGGGGATGTCAGATGAGAAAGTACCTGATTGAAACAGTAGAGGTGATCGTAGGCCTCCCGCTGCTTATAATCGCATGCATGGGCAGCGTGGCTATGGCGCTCTTTGGTCCCGGCTTCGACTAACCTGCTCCCATGAATCGGTTCGGGGACGGCGGCATCCGGACTCAATCAAGATGCGATCTAGTGTGAGTACCTTCCCCATGAATTTGTTGCGGCGCATGCTAGCGGCCTTCGCCTCATCGGAAAGTTGTCCTCATGGCGGCCAGCTTCCCGGCAATTATTCGGGATGCCATCGCCGACGCGCGCCCTTCGGCCGTCACGATGCATTCCTGCAGCCGTTCTTGAAATGATTGCGGCCTTCCGTCGGCGCGCTGTCTAGGCGGCATACTGGCTGTCGGATGATCACCCTCCGGCGGCTGACGAGATCAAGGAGCGATCGAACGCCATCGTAGTCGAAGCGGTGCTGTTCGGCACGGCAGCGACGACCGTCGAGGGTGTCATCGTGAAGCTTCGTACCCTCTACCCCCACATCAGCCAGGACGTTTTCGCAGAACACGCTGTGACGAACCCTTGGCATCCGGATTTTCGGCGCGGTCTAAAGGTCGCCGATGGCACGACGAAGTCCTCTGGGCTTGCATCGAGGATCTCGCCTGCATCGGCGGCATCAACCTCACAGGGCAGAGCGCATGATCGGCATGTTCGACTTGGCCTAGCAAACGTCGATGCCGCTCTCAAAGATCGAGAGGATCGCGTACACCAGCAGCGATAAGCATGGCCAGCCTAAGTACCACGTATGCATGGATGGCGGCGGGAGGTGGGAGCTCAGCGGGTTCGCCTACACTCGGATCGCATCGACACCGCTGCAGTTCGTCCCTGCAAACCCAAGCATCGAGGCCTTGATAGGCGATGTGGACGGTGACGAGCCTCACGTAAGCCGGTCGCCGGTCATTGCTTGGGCGAAGTGCTTTGATAGTCCGGTTCGCATCGTCACCCCCGTTGGCGTCGGCGATGGCCATAGGTGGAAGGAAGGTCAGGGCTATGCCCTAATGCCTGACAGCTCCGCGCATTCGGTCGGCCAGTACCTCGACGTCATCCGCTTCGACGATCTGCATGCCTATTTCGCCTATGAAGTCGATCAGCATCGGGTGAGCGCTGAAGCGCGCAAGCTCACGGAGATACGTTCGTGAGTGGCGACATTCCTCTCGCCACGTTCATGTTATGTTGGAACCACGGCTTCTACGGCGCCACCCCAAGTTGCAAGGTCGTGTTGTGGCCGGACGAGGCCGGCGCGTCTTATCCTTACCTGTCCAGCCTGGGGCCTACTTCGCCGATTTTAGCAAAATGGATGCTCGCGGTCAGAAGCTGCAGTTGATGATCGACGCTTGGCACGTCGCCGCGTGTACGATGTGCCGATTTTGATGGTTCAAGAAACGCTGCTCGTCATTCCCGAATATCGATTCATGCTCGCTGACAACTGCCTGCCCCGGCAGTTCGCCTGCGAGCGCAGCAGGAAAGCAAGATGGCATGCTCGTCGTGCATTCACTATCTGTCGGGCGCCCCCGCAGCTTACGAAGCAGGCCCATCTTTGCGTGAACGACCTTCCCCTGAGGGTCAGGGCATTTTGTCGGTGTTATCCGCCCCGATGGTGACCAAATCTGGAGCATGGCAACACCACCTCCGTCTTCCAATTTGTTTACCGCGATCAGGATTGCGGCGAATACCAGTCGCGGATGCCGCTATGCTAATGGGATGCGTCGGCCAGAGCTGCAGCTCCTGCGCCTGGTGGGAGCGGCAAGGTCCGCAGCTGTCGAAGGCGACCCGTGATCCGTCAGCAGCCGCGGACACAGGGACGTTTCAGGCACACGCGCCGGTCGTCATTCAGGGCAATAGTCCCTTTCCGGTGTCCATGTTCCCGGTGACGCACGAGACGCGATGCTGCGGCAAGTGTCAGGGCATCGGCAGCAACGGTCCTGACGGCGGAGAGACGGTCGTGCCATTCCCGACGGCTACGAAGCTGGCGGCATGTAGCCACAGCCGTCACAAGCCAGCTGGCTTAGTACTCAGGCGTGCTTCGATCTCGCACGCTCGCCATCGCGGCGAATCCAGCCCCTGCAACGAAGGACGTAGCGAACCATGCACCCAGTACACCGATAACGAACATGCGAACCTCTCTCTCCAGCTCATTGATCGGCTGGCTGTCCATTACCTCGAACAGAATTATCGCGATAACAAGTGAGCAGAGTTGCCGTATTGGTTATAGACGTATCATAGGGCAAGCTCGGCCTGTGGCTGTCATGTCACAGACCGACGCACGTCCAGCGCAAGCGTCACCGGTTCATCGCATCGTCGTTGAAAAGCAGCGGTTCGGCACTGAAGGATCTGGGCCGTTATGGACCGCGATCAACTACCAGCCCGGCTGTCGGATCTTCCGCGCGATGAGTGCCTTCGGGCTCTCCACCAGCGCGCTGCCGATGCACGTGCGCAGTGGCTGGAACAGCGGACACCGCAGCCATCCCTCTGGAGCCGCCTATTCGGCTGACATTCGAGATTGCGGGATGGTGGCATGACGCCCCTGCCTCCGTTCGTCTGCGAGGTGGTGCAGGTCCACGATGGCGACGGTCCGCTGTGGTGCCGATCGGGCGAGAAGGTCCGTGTCGCCGGCATCCAGGTGTTCGACTTCGAGAGAGTGCCGAACCTTACCGTCGTCGTGCCGCTCGCCGGGCAACGTACACCTGCGACTACGCAGCGGCTCAGCGCAACCAGCAGAGTCAGCCACCTGACGCTGAACCAGCGCCTGTGTTCAGTCCTGCCCTCAAAGGCCGACCTACGACGACCTGATACGCGCCCCTTTAAACTAACAGCTCTGTGCCACATTGCCCACATTGGTAATTATGGCTGTTTCGGACTGGAAATCACGCTATACAACCAGAATGGTGGAATGCGTGCGGATGAAGGATCGAAGTGAGCGCGCAACTGCGATGGCGCGTGGCGAATTGGCTCGCCGCAGATTGCGGTGTGAGATATTTGGTCCGACGCTAATCGATGATGCAGCTTGGAACATGATGCTCTTCATGTTCGTGGAACGACAAGCCGACCTATCCATATCTCGGGTATGCGCCGCGGCGCTTGCACCACGAACCACAGCTTTACGGCAATTGAGTGTCCTGGAAGCCCGTGGCTTAGTCGAATCGCATGAGAACCTGGAGGATCGCCGGGGGCGGTTCGTTAGGCTGCAAACCGAAGGGCTTGCTACTTTGAAGGCGTACCTCGACACAATTGCTGATATGCCGCCCGGCCTTTCCAAATAAAGTTAGATGATAGGCCGGGCCAACACCTGCCGCGCCTCACCGCGGGCGAACCAGGACATCTGTCCAATGAAATAGTCCGAAACGGTTTGTTAATGCACCAGCAATAGAGTGTATCCGTCTCCCTTGAGGAATCGGATCATGAAAAACGTGCGGATCAGCAACAAGCTGCTGATCGCCTTTGGCGGCGTCGGGCTCTTGCTGGTAGCCCTCGCCTGGTTTTCCATCGCTGAGATGGGGTCGATCAATGGCCTGATGAGCCTTGCCCTTCGCGACCGATTGCCGAAGGTCATGCTGACCGATGATATCAATACGGCAACGTCCGACTTCCGCATTGCAGAAGCTGAGCACATCCTTGCGCTTGATCCAGGCGCCATGAGCACTGCGGAGGCAAAGATCAATGCGCAAAAGGCATTGATCGATCAGAACTATAAAAGCCTCGACGAGAGCCTCCATAAACCACAGGCGCGTGCGTTGCTCGGGGCATTTCATGAAAGGTGGGCAGCGTACCTTGCGGCAGACCGTGCGTTATTAGTATTGTCGCGTCAGAACAAGAATGCGGAAGCGACAGCTTTAATGCGCGGCACCTCGCAGCGGCAGTTTGATGCTGCGTCGAAAGTCGCAGGTGATCTAAGTAAGTTTGAGGCGGGATTAGCGACGGCATCAAGCGATGAGGGTGATGCACTGTATGGCCGCGCACGCACCATGCTGATGATTGCTGTGGCAGTCGCCTTCCTTGGTCTTGGCCTGATTTTGACCGTCCTCGTCAAACAAATCGCGAAGCCGGTGTCACAGGTCACAAATGCGCTTGGCGAGCTGGCCAGCGGTCGCATGGATGTAGCGGTGTCAGCTGATGATCGCACCGATGAAGTCGGCCAGCTCGCTGCCGCGTTGAAGCAGTTGCGCGACCAGCTTGTCGCGGCAGAAGCTGCAAAGACCGAACAGACCGCCATGATCGTCGACAGTATTGGTTCGGCGTTGTCGAAGCTGGCTGATGGGGATTTGATCTCGCGCGTTGAAGCCGATCTTCAAGGACCGTTTGCTAAGCTGAAAGCTGATTTCAATGCCGCCGCGGCATCGCTGCAAACCACCTTGTCTCAGGTCACCGAAGCGGCGGGTGGAATCAACTCAGGCGCATCAGACATTCGACAGGCATCGGACGATCTGTCACAGCGGACTGAGCAGCAGGCAGCATCCCTTGAGGAAACGGCGGCAGCAATGGACGAGATAACCTCCACCGTTCGCAGCACGGCCGACAAAGCTAACAGTGCAAACGCAGCGGTGCAAAGTGCCCGTCAGGAAGCAGTGCATTCCGGTGAGGTAGTTCGCCGTGCGGTGGAAGCCATGGGGGGTATCGAGCGCTCATCATCAGAAATCTCGGAGATCATCTCCGTCATCGACGGCATAGCGTTCCAGACCAATCTGCTTGCCCTGAATGCCGGCGTCGAGGCCGCGCGCGCCGGTGATGCAGGTCGAGGCTTTGCAGTGGTTGCTTCGGAGGTGCGGGCTCTCGCGCAGCGTTCGGCCGAAGCTGCAAAGGACGTCAAAACTCGTATCAGTACCTCCTCCCTGCAAGTCGAAGCAGGTGTCCAGCTTGTCGGCGAGACCGGAACGGCTCTCGAGCAGATCATCAATCGGATCGGCGAGATCGATGGCCTGGTGTCCGAGATCGCGCAGGCGACCATCCAGCAATCCACGGGGTTGCAACAAATCAACACTGCCGTTTCGGAGATGGATGGCGTCACCCAGCAAAATGCCGCGATGGTCGAGGAGGCCACTGCTGCTGCCAGGAGCCTTGCCAGTGAAGTCGATGGTATGTCGCGCCAGATCGCGCGTTTCCGCACGGGCGCCCCATCGATGTCTGTGGCGCAGCCGGTACATCAGCTACAGGCTCGTGCCGCAACGACAGGGCGGCAGATCGGCAAAGTGGCGCTACGTTCGTCAGGCAACGCAGCCGTCGCTCTCGTCAAAGACGACTGGTCGGAGTTTTAATTGATGGTTGATTATGGCCCGCAGGATGACACGCGTCGTAAAGATGCTGTCCTGCAATGTCTAAACTATGATCTAGTCGAGCTAGAAGCGGTACTTGCCGACGCTAGGCGGTCGCTGATGCAGCTAAAGATGCTGGCATGTGGCGGCACCAGACATTCCATCGTTAACGCTACTATTGATAAGCTACAATAAGGCCACTACCCGAATACCCCCCCACCCGGTCACGAGCCGGGGGGGGTATTAGTTGTTAAATGACGCCAGGACAGGATACGCCAATTTGTTCGATGGCGAGAGAAATGCTGCAGGCAGCCAAGGCAAGCGATCCTTCACGCGAGGCATCGATAGCCTCCAAAGCATCGGTCAAGATACGTCGGATGATTAAAGGTAGATGCCCACTCGGGTAACCCGTGATTGTTAGGTCGCCCGATGCTTGGGGGTCAATGTAAGCCATACGGTAGGTCCTCGATATGTCGCTTTCCCGGCGTATGACGCTACCACCTGTTTGGTTAACAACCCGTTTTGGTTCTATTTTACATCGTATGCACTGTCGGCCTAGCGGCATGGTTTCGCCGCTCGCTGAACTACAAGCAGCAAGTGCCTGCGTTTCAACGATGCGTATGTCACCGCTCTTTCGGCAGGATGACTACCCTATGCCGAAATAGCGGCCAACTTCAGCGTTGAGCTAGGCAATGCATTGGTTGATCGACAAACATGGCGCGACTCACGGTTTATTAGCATCTGCGCGCTATCAAAGCTATATGGCCGCCTCTGTGTCCACCGTCATCCACTGCATCCGTGACATGCACGATGCTCGATTGATGATCATCGCGAGCTTTGTCTGCGCGACTGGCATCTACGCTTCTTTCGCGATCGGCCATCATGCCGCCAGAGCTATCGGTTCGGCTCGCACTGGATGGGGTTTAGTGAGCATCGTAGCGAGTGGGAGCACCGCTTGGGCAACCCACTTCATCGTCCTACTTGCGTTTAAACCCGGTATGCCGGCAGCTTTCGATCCATTGCTGACAGCCATTTCGTTGACCTGCGCAATCGTTGGCATCGGCGCTGGCGTCTGGGTCTCCATCCACTCGCGGCAGCGGTGGCAGAAATTTATAGCAGGGCTGATTGTCGGGGTCGGCGTGGCAGCGCTGCACTACGTCGGGCAGGCGGCATATCTCGTCCAAGGAATGGTCGCTTGGAACCTGAGCTTGGTGATACCATCCGTTATCGTCAGCCTACCCATCACAGGGTTTGCCATGATGGCGGTAGGAAGCCGAAATAGGCGCGTCCGATCGACCGCTGCGCCGTTGCTATTGCTATCGATTGGAATGCTGCACTTTTGCGGCATGGCCGCCATGACGCTTCACGCTAACCCGGCGGTGAAATTTCCAACTCACGCTGTTTCGCCCCAAGCAATTACGCCTGTTGTCGCAGGCGTGTCTCTCGCTCTCATTGTCTTGGCGGTATTTGGCTGGCGGTTCGATCTCGGAGCCAAAGTACGTTTGCGGCAGGATCGACGTCGTCTTCGCGAGCTAGCCGATGTAGCGCTCGAAGGCTTGTTGATCTGCCAGGATGACATGATCGTTACCGCCAACGACAGCATCGAATTTCTATCCGGGCACGAACCAGGCTCCTTGTCCGGTCGTTTTGTAAGCTATCTGCTGCCTGGTCTTGATGTATCCAGCATGCCAGAACGCGAAGAACGCGAAGTCGATCTGATCTGCGTCGAAGGCAGGCATGTTCCTGTCCGCGTACTCCGCCGTGAGGTCGCATTGGGGCACAAAATACAGACTGTGATCGCCGTCCGGGACCAGCGCGAGCGCCTGCAGATGGAAGCCAAGATGCGATTGCTCGCGTTTACGGACTCTCTGACCGGTCTTGCCAACCGAACACGTTTCTTCGATCTTCTGGCGCTACACACAGCATCGCGCCGAAATCAGGATAAATCCTGTGCAGTGCTGATGCTCGATCTGGATCGCTTTAAGGCGATCAATGACACCCTGGGTCACCCAGCGGGGGACATCGTGCTAGGCATGGTGGCAGATCGCTTACGGTCCACCTTGCGTGACGGCGACATCATTGCACGACTTGGGGGAGATGAGTTTGCGATTTTGCAGTTGGCTACCGATGAGGTCGATGCAGCCTCTGCGCTGGCGGCACGCATTGTCGATATTATCGCCGCACGGCCCTTCATGCTTGATGGGCAGGCAATCTACCTCAGTGCAAGCATTGGCATAGCGCTTGCGCCAGATGATGGCGACGATCCGGCAGGGTTGATGCGCAACGCTGACCTTGCCCTCTACGCTGCAAAAGCGAGCGGCAGGGGGGGCTTCAAGCGATACAACATCACGCTTGACGAGCAAATGCGCGAACGGCGTGCCATAGAGATCGGGCTGAGGCTTGCTCTCGAGGAAGGGCAATTGGAGCTACATTATCAGCCTTTGGTCGACGCTAAAACAGGACGTATTACCTCGGCCGAAGCTCTCGTACGCTGGAACCACCCCGCGCGCGGGCTGGTATCACCGGCTGACTTTATCGGCATCGCCGAAGAAACAGGTCTTATCGTACCGCTGGGTGAATGGGTAATGCAGACGGCGTGCGTAGAAGCGGCAACGTGGCCACAGAGCATGAGTGTGGCGATCAACCTGTCACCAGCGCAATTTCGTGATCGCTTGCTGGTTACTCATATTGTGCAGGCTTTTGAAAATAGCGGCCTGGCTCCTGAGCGCTTAGAGCTCGAAGTTACCGAAGGCGTTCTGTTGTCGGATGAGATCGGTACCCTTGAAACGTTGAACCAACTCAAGTCATTGGGGGTCCGGATATCAATGGACGATTTTGGCACCGGCTATTCATCGCTCAGCTACTTGCGTAAATTTCCATTTGACAAGATCAAGATTGACCAGTCTTTTGTACGCCAGGTACCTGATGACGCCGAGAGTTCGGCTATCATCCGCGCCATCATCACCATGGCCAAGTGTCTTGGCATGTCAACAACGGTTGAAGGTGTCGAGACACCCGAGCAGTTCGACTTTTCCGTCGCGGCAGGCTGCGACACGATCCAGGGTTACCTGATTGGCCGTCCACTCACCCGTGCCGATCTTGCTTCAATGGTTGCTACTAGGGGAAAGGCTGCAGACCTACCCGCGGCAGCCTGAACCCTTGCACCTCAGAACGAGCCGCTCCGCCATTTGACCGCCACCACTAGGCAGCAACTTCGGTCAATTGGCTGTCCGAGGCGGCGGAAATGCAATAGTTATCTTTGTTTTGATGAGGGAGGTCAACCACTATTAAGCTTATGCTTATAGATATCCTGCAGACCGATGCCTTGGCTTGATATTTATTGGCTGTCGAGACACCAACTCACGTTAGTCCTCATAATTACTGCCCCATTTTCCTTGCGGGGTAGTGTCAGCGCCTAAATTGCCCATATTTCAAAACTTTTTTATGAACCCATATGCTCCGCCTTTTGCGGCAGCGGGATAGCGGAATGGCGGCTTCGGAACAGTGATCCGGCGTAAGCTGACGTTCATTCAGGCAGAGTACGACAGCAGCTATGCGCTCTGGTATCGGCCATTCGAGCGTTTCGGCGAAATTCTGAAAGCCGCCGGCCGTTCAGCCAACGCCGATTGGCATGATAGGCGGATTTCGGATTGGATGCCGCAACAGGCAGCCGACATTTACAGAATGCCAAGCAGCTCATAGGTTCCAGTATCAACGAGCGCACGCTTGATTGAGGGGGGTACTGTCGATTTGACGATTTCTGCAATTCGACACGCCGTGCCCACGCTCCTCGCCGCACCTCCGCGTGCGCTAAATAAGGAATTCGTAGAGGAATTCCTGAGGCGAACACCCACGACGCGATACTATGGCAGCAAGAGAAAACTGCTGGCTTGGATCTTCCAGGTAACGTCAAACATTAATTTCAACACCGTACTCGACCTTTTCGGAGGTACGGCATCGGTGTCGCTCTTGTTCAAGGCCATGTCCAAGCGCGTGACCTATCACGACGGTTTCGTCTTCAATTCCGACGTGGCTCACACCCTGCTTTCAAACGAACTTGCGTTGGACGAAAGTTGGATTACCGACTTCTTGGAGCGTCTTCGCCCATGCGATGGCGTGGTCTCATCGAACTTCGAGAACATCTTCTACATCGCCGAAGAGAACAGGTGGATTGATGGGTACATGGTCGCCCAAGCGGCCAAGACGTTGGGCGACGGCGAACGCCGGCTTCTTCGATACCTTCTATATCAGGCTTGCCTCAAAAAGAGGCCCTTCAATCTATTTCACAGGGCAAACCTCAACATCCGCACCCGCACAGACGTGAAGCGATCGTTCGGCAACCTCACGACATGGAACAAGTCCTTCGACCATCATATCGTGGCGAGCCTCAGGGAATTGCGAAA
The DNA here is from genome assembly GCF_059420425.1 of Sphingomonas sp. GW821-FHT04B01. Taxonomy (NCBI): domain Bacteria; kingdom Pseudomonadati; phylum Pseudomonadota; class Alphaproteobacteria; order Sphingomonadales; family Sphingomonadaceae; genus Sphingomonas; species Sphingomonas sp. GW821-FHT04B01. The sequence continues at coordinate 101,879 of NZ_JBWKTR010000010.1, forward strand.
GGCTCTCATCACTTCGCCTGTACAGTTCGAGGTGCTTACCGCCACCAATGCAGAGGAAGTCGCTGCAGGATATGACCTTGTCTACATGGATCCACCTTACGTCGGGCATAATCAAGCCCACAACCGTGACAACTATTGGATGAAATACCACTTTCTAGAGGGCATTTGTCGCTACGAAGATTGGGAGCAGGGTATTTCATCGAATTCCGCCATCAAACATCTTGAGGAGCCGGCTTGGATGCGTGACTGGTCGGATAAGCGATTATTCAAAGATTTGCTCTTTTCGACCGTATCGAGGCACAAGGAGTCGATCGTCGTTCTCTCATACGTGGCCGACGCCGTCCCGGGTTTTGAGGAAATCGAAGCTTTCTTCAAGACCATTTTTTCAAGGGTTTTGACCTACCATCAAATACACCGATACGCTCTCAGCGGCAGAGACAAAAGCGAAATCCTTTTCGTGGGTTATCCCTAAAACATGCAGCTAGATTTCAAGAAGTTTCAGTTTCCGATTTGGGGCCTGATCATCGCCGCGTCCGTCGTGGTCCTGCTGCTGGTCGGCTACTGGTATTGGGCCATGGATGACAAAAGCACGAAGATGGTGGGCTTAGTCGGCGGAGTCGTTAGTGGTCTCGCCGTTTTTCTTATCACCTATATCACCGTGATTGGTCCATCTATTCGGCTCGAGCACTTCACTCGTATGGGGATAGTCGACGTGCTGAATAACCGGCATGACAAGGACTATTACGAGAAGCTCGTCGCGAACGCACGGTATTCGGTTCGCGTTATGGGCGCATCATGCACCCGTTTCGTGAACGACTTTCTGGACCCGGACGCCGACGACAAGGTTCTCTTCGATCAGCTACAGCGCCATGGCCAACTGAAGGTGGAGTTGCTGGTGCCGGTGGAGCGACATCTCGCGCCCAGCGCCAAGGCAAAGACGCCGGAACTCAAAAAGAAGCTGGAAACGCTCGAAGCTAATTTTCCTGGGCGGGTGATCCTAAAGCGTTTCGACGACAAAGCACATCACAGTTTTGTGATCGTCGATGACGATCTCGTCGCCGGGCCTGTCTTCGAAGGTGACAAAAGCCGCCATGCTCCTGCCGTGCACGTAAAGATGACCACTACCTACGCCATGAAGTATCGTGAGTTCTTCGAGCAGGAGTGGTCGAAGATTGTCACTTGATGGTCGGATCCGGATCGCCGGTCGTCCTCGAATACACGTCGGACTGATCTCGATGCACAAGGCGCCCCTTCGTAGAAACGGAGGCATCGGCTTCGCCGTGGCGTCGCCCGAAGCGATCCTGTCGTTCGACGGCTCGGAGGACTTCGTTGTCGTAGACCGCAGGGCCCGTCCGCTCCATGATGTCGAGATCGATCGGCTGATCGAAACGCTTCGGAGCGCGAAAACGGAGTTGGCATTGAAACACGGCGTGATCGTCGAAATCGACGGGGCGTTGGCGACCCATGTGGGTATGGGATCAGGATCCGCCATCAGGCTGGCCTGCATCGAGGCACTGCTGGCGATCAATCGCACCGAGCTGTCGCGTGAGCAGATAGTGCGGCTGTCGGGTCGAGGAGGCACGTCAGGAATTGGAATTAATGCCTATTTCGACGGCGGCCTCGTCTTCGATCTTGGCGTCCGGCATGACGGGGATGGCTACGCGCCATCGTCCGCTATCCGTCCAAAGGCATTGCCGCTGTCGCTTCACCCGACCTCCTTGCCGGAGTGGGCAGTTTTGTTGGCCATGCCAAGACGCATTCCGGCGAAGAGCCAGCAGGAGGAGCTCGCCTTCTTCCAGAGAACACTTCCGTTAACTCCGGAGAATTCCTATCGAGCCTGCTACGACGCTCTCTTCGGGGTCTTCGGCTCGCTCCACGAACAGGACCAAGGTGGTTTCGCGACTGCGATCGAACGCATGCAGGAGACGGAATGGAAGCGCCGAGAGTGGCAAGAGCATGGAGACGCGTTGATAGCGCTACGTGACGGACTGCGAGCGCTCGGAGCAGATTACGTCGGGATGTCGAGCCTCGGTCCGATGTTATTCTCCGGCGGATCCTCGGCGTTTCTTGCGGCCGCTGCGCAAGCAGCGGAGATGCTAGACTGCGACGTGTTTTTGTCGCGGATGACTAATGAAGGGCGCACCCTCAGCGCAGAACCTACATGCGCCCTCTGACCTTCTTCACCGGCAACCAGACCAAGCTCGCCCACGCGCGGTACATTGCGGAGGCCTATCCGCTGCGCATCGTGAGCTTTCGCCAGCGGACCTATCACGCTGGCTATGAAGAGCCGCGGCTGGAATCCCGGGAAGAGCTTCTCGAGCAGAGCTACGAGAGCGCTAGAGAGCAATGCGAAAAGGCTGGAATTTCGCTCGATGGAAGTGCGTTCATTCTAGAGGATACCTCCGTCAGGATAGAGGCCTTCAGCGATGCCGTGCGGGAGTATCCCGGAACGGAGGTCAAGTTCTGGATGGCGGAGCAGTCCTTCGGGGATCTCGACCGCCAGCTAAAGGAGCGCGGAAACGATCGTCGCGTCGTCGTCCGATCCGATGTCCTGCTCCATGTGCCAGCATCGCTGCAGGAAGCTTGGCGTACGAAGAAGAGATATCTCGTTTTCGTCGGGCGTCAGGGCGGATCTATCATCGAGCGCGAGCAGGAGTTCGAGAGTAATCTCGTTTTCCCGTGGCTGGAAAACGGTTCCTTCAACAAATGGTTCGTGCCCGAGGGTGCCGATGCACCCTTTGGATCGCTTCCGATAGAAGAGGCGGACAACGTGGACTTTCGCCGACAGTCATTCACACGGTTGTTCCAGTTTCTGAAGGACGTCGGCTACGCATCGATGGAGCGACAGCTCAAGCTGAAGATCGAGTCTTCGCCGACGATCCTCCTTTGTGGACCGACGTGCTGCGGGAAGACGACGGCGGCGCAATGGCTCACTCGGGAATTTGGCTTTCTTCATGTCGAAGCCAGCGATTTTATGCATCTCAGCTATCTTCACCGGCACGGATACAAGGGCGAGATCAAGATCGGCGATTATGCGGAGGAGGCTCTGAAGCAAAAGCCGCACATCGCCGCCGAGAAAGTCGTCGACTACGTTCTGGAGCATCCGGCGACCCCGGTCGTGATCTCCGGCTTCAGATCACCAGCCGAAGTGGAATACGCGGAGAAGCGGCTCGGGGAGGCGGGTAAGAAGCTCACCAAGTGCTTCATCAATGCCGATCAAGACAAGCGGTTCGAGCGATTGAAAAGCAGGATGCGCGCCGGCGATGAACTCGATGTCGAAAAGCTGGCGCGAAGAGACGCGCAGCAGGGCCGGATGGGGCTAGACGTCATCGCAACAGACTCCTCATTTCGTCACATCACTAACAACGCGACGATCCCGGACTATACAAGGAAGATCGCGCGGCTCGTATCGACGATCTCACGGAACGCGATGGACATCCCTGAGCAGCTCGCTGCCGTACGCCAAGTTCGGGAGGTAAAGCTGGAGGACGCGATCAAGATCGCACTGCTTGCGTCGTGGGAGGATCATGAACGGCGTGCAAGCTTCACGACCACGGATATTGCGAAGTCTATTAACGATCAATTTCCGAACATCAGGTCGAAGTACAAGGACAATGTTAGCCGATACTTCAATCAGGACTTCTACCCGTACTATGAAATTAGCGGGAATGGAGACCGGAAGCGATACAGACTGTCAAACACGGGTTATGGCGAGGGCGTCAAGGCGCTTAGGGACGTGATCCACAGTATCCGTGAGGGCTGATCAGTTTGGGTATCATGCGCGCGAAGCGCCCATTGCGATATCGATAGAATTTGGGAGGATGTCCCGCCTTTCGCTCAAAGTGTCCGAAACTGCCTGTCGGCAGTCGGCCCAGTTCCGGTTAAGCAGCATATTTCGAATGAGCGTCTGCTTTTGGAAAGTCGGTACTGGCCCTTTAACGGCGAGTTTTGGGTCTTCGCCCCACAGGGCTGTACCGCTCCTCCGTCATTGGGCCGTGTCACACACTCGCGCAAAGCGCACTGGCGGCATGCCGACGTGCCGGGTGAAGGCTGTGCTGAACGTGCTGGCCGATCCATAGCCGACTTGGGCAGCGATCTGACCGATCGCGAGATCGCGTGTCCGTAACAGGCGCTTCGCCAACGCCATCCGCCAGGTAAGCAGATACTCGATCGGCGGTATGCCGATCGTGCTGGTGAAGCGTGCGAAAAAGGCGGAGCGGGACATGGCCGCTTCGGCCGCCAAATCCGAGACCGTCCACGGATGCGCGGGGCGCGCATGCATGACTCGCAACGCCGCAACCAGTCGTTCGTCAGACATGCCCCGGGCGAGGCTCGGCATGGCGGCGGGACCGGAGCCGCAGCGCAACGCCTCGATCAGGAGGACCTCGAGCAGGCGTTCCAGCACCAATTCGCGCCCAGGCCTTGCCTTACGGGTCTCGTCCCCGACCAGATTCATCAACGTGGCCAGCCGTGGCTCGCCGCGGGCCACCACCATCGCGGGCAGCAGCGACAGGAGCAGAGCGGCGTCGGGTGATGCGAAACTGCAGATGCCAACCTGCATGCGCAGATTGACGGGCTGATCCACCTGTCCGATGCGGAACCGGCCCTCGCCGATCTCTGTCGGGGTCATCACGGCGCCGTCCGGCGGTGGGTCCATGCTCTCGATGCCGTCTATGGCCCGATCGCCAGTAGCCGGCAGCAGCACGAAGTCGCCGGCCCGCACAACGATCGAGGCCTGGCCGGCGTTCACCACCCGGCATTCGCCTTCCAGCACGGCGAAATAGACGGGCTTGCCCTCGACGTCGCGGCGGATGCGCCAACGACCGGCATATTCGACCAGTTTCGAGAAGCTCGCGGAGGGCCGCAGCAGGGTTACGATCTCGGCAAGCGGATCAATGGTCATATCAGGACGATCGCCAATGAATTCGGGATTGTCGACCATAGCCAGTCTTGATCCTGGAAACCATTTTCGGCGCTCCCCCACTCATCAACGGAGCAAGACATGCCCAGCGTCCTCATTACCGGCTGTTCCTCGGGCTTTGGTCTCGAAACCGCAAATCTGTTTCTCGACCGCGGCTGGAGCGTCATCGCGACGATGCGCACGCCTGACCCCGGCCTGCTGCCGTCGTCGGACCGGCTCACCATCCTGCCGCTCGACGTCACAGACCGCGACAGCATCGCCAGCGCGTTTGCGCAGGCGGGGCCGGTAGACGTGCTGGTCAACAATGCCGGTTTCGGCGCCGCGGTCCCGATCGAGCTCATCGAGTTCGAGACGGCGCGCCAACTCTTCGAGACCAATACGCTTGGCACGCTTGCGATGATGCAGGCGGTCCTTCCGGCTTTCCGCGAGCGCCGATCAGGCGTGATCATCAACGTGACCTCGACCGCTACGCTGAAGCCGCTGCCGCTGGTCAGCACCTATCGCGCCAGCAAGGCCGCAGTGAATGCGCTCACCGAAAGCCTGGCGGTCGAGATGCAGCCGTTCGGCGTACGCGTCCATATCGTGCTGCCCGGCCGCTCCCCGACGACGCAGTTCGGCGCGAATGCGAGACCGCATCTGCGCGGTTTCGACGATCCCGATTACAAGCCGATGATCGAGGGCATGATCAAACAGTTCCAGGAGGACACAGGGCCGGTCACCCATGCCCAGGACGTTGCAGCTGTCGTGTTCGAGGCCGCGACCAACCCGTCCGCACCGCTTAAGATACCCGCCGGCGCCGATGCGATTGCCTGGATGGCGGACGCCGCCTGACGTGTGAAACGGCGGCCGGCGGGTACCTACCCGCCGGACACCGGGCCACAGCCCCGAACATTAGGCGGAAGCCAGCCGGACTGCCGTCTCGCGATAGTCGTGCAGGGGCCGGCCGAGCAGGCTCGCCAGGCGCTCGCGGTCGCCTGCCTCCGGGATCATCCCGTCGCTGACGTAGCGCTCGGCCATCAGTCGCATCTCATAAGCCATCCAGCGCGGCATGAACGTCGCCATATTCTGTTCGAAGCCGTTTGGATCGTCGCCGCCATAGGCGACGGGGCGGCCGAGGACGTCGGACCATATCGCTGCCACGTCCTCGCCGGTCAGCGTCTCCGGACCGACCACGTTGATCGTCTCGATCGGAAGCCTGCCGGGTGCGCGGTCGCGCCGGATCAGCTCGATCGCGGCGACCTCGGCGATGTCGCGCGCATCGACCATGGCCACGCCCTTGCCGCCGATCGGCATCGGATAGACGCCGTGCTGAAGGATCACGTCCTTCACCATCGCCTCGTTGTCGATGAAATATGTCGGACGCAAAATGGTGGCGCCGAAGTTCATCGCCTCGAGCATCCGCTCGGCACCCGATTTCACCGCGAAGTGGGGTACGTTGACGGCGCGGTCAGCATCGAACACCGACAGATAGACGACGCGATCGAGACCGGCCTCTCGCGCGACGTTTAGCGTGACGATCGCTTGGGTAAATTCGTCACCGGTCACCGCGTTGAGTAGGAACAGCGTCCTTACGCCGACAAAGGCCCCGCGCAGGGAGTCGATGTCGAGCAGATCGCCCTTGGCAACATCGACGCCAGCCGGAAACGCCGCCTTGGTAGGGTCACGGGTGAGGACGCGGACAGAAGCGTCGCGAGCGACGAGCTGTTCGACGACATGGCGGCCGACGCGTCCGGTGGCGCCGATTACGAGGATGGTCATGAGGCTTCTCCTTGGGTCTTGCTGACCCGAGCAAGATGCGTGATCCATCTTCAGGCAAATAGACGCGCAATCTGGACGCGCCGTCTCATGGGTGGAACGATATGGACCTGCTCGCACTTGCCGATTTTACGCTCGTCGCCCGCCATGGTGGCTTCGGCAAGGCCGCGCGCGCCGCGCGCAGACCTAAGGCGACGCTGTCGCGCCGCGTGTCGGAGCTGGAGGCCGCGCTCGACCTGCGCCTGTTTGAGCGCGGCAAGCGCGACCTCAAGCTGACCGAGGAGGGGCGGGCGCTGGCCGAAAGGGCAGGCGCTCTGCTCGCCGAGCTTGAGGAGACGACGATCCAAATCGCATCGGGCAGCGCGGCGGTCCGTGGACGCCTCAGGATTAGCGCGCCGCTTCTCTTCTCCCAGACCGCGATGGGGCGTCTGGCGGCCGGGTTCGCGCAGCGCCATCCCGATGTTCGGCTGGAGGTCACGACCGACGATCGCGCGGTCGACATGATCGAGGAGGGCTATGATCTCGTCATCCGGGTGAACCCGGCAGCGGACGATGCGCTGGTGGGCCGGCCCTTCCTCCACGACCGACTGGTCGTCGTTGCTGCACCTGACCTATCGCCGCTGACAGGCGGCATCTTTCCTGCCGTAGTGCGCGACCGCGACTTCGAGAGCAGCTGGATGATCGCCACCGCAGATGGGCAACGCACAATGGCGATCGATCCGGTGCTCCGATTGTCCTCGCTGGTGATGATCCGGGATGCGGTGCGTCTTGGTGCCGGCGTGGCGCGCTTGCCCCTCTCGCTGGTCAGCCGGGACATCGCAAGAGGGCGGCTGATTGCGTGGGGTGATGTTCCGACCTCACGCGTCGCGCTATGGGCGCTCTACCCCTCGCGACGCCTGCTCAACGCCAGGGTGTCGGCATTCTTGGAGTACCTGCGGCAATCTTTTCCGAACGGGACGGCCGAGGAACTCGCAGCCTATCTGGATGATCGGCGCTGACCGTCAGCGGCTCGCCGGTCACGACGCCTGACATGAACGAACGGCGGCTTCCGGGCAGCGTCTGCCTCGCTGCGAATGTCCGGATTTGGGTCACGGATGACCGCACAATGGCGAACCATCCATACCAGGCGACGTGGCGAGGTGATCAATGATCGCCCGCACCTTGGCGGACCGTCGCGGCCCCGCCGGAAACACGGCATACACCTCGGCCGGATCGAGTCGGTAGCCATCGAGCAATTGCGTGAGTTGTCCGGAGCGCAACTCCTCTCCCGCCATCACGCGAGTTCCGAGCGAGATGCCCAAGCCCGCTACGGTCGCCGCAAGGACGCCTGGAGCCGAGTTGATCAGGAGACGGGGATGGACCTCGACCGAGGTGACGGTCTTGTTGCGCCTGAAACGCCAGCTCTCGCTGCCGAATGAACCGTGCTGAAGAATGCAGTCGTGCCTGGCCAAGTCCGCCGGCGTGGCCGGTGCGCCATGGCCGGACAGATAGGCCGGCGCGGCGATGACCAGTCGCTCGACCTGCGCCAGCTTGCGGGCGCCAAAGGCGGAGTCGTCAAGCGGCCCGACCGTGATGCGGATGGCGAGATCGACGCCATCCGTGATGAGGTTCTGGCGCGCGTCGCTCATCACCAGCTCGACCTTCAAGTCGGGATGTCGGGCCAGGAACGGCGCGAGGGCAGGGATCACCGCGCGCGTGCCGTACATCAGGGGCATCGCGAGGCGGATCACGCCATGCAGCGAGTCAACGCCCCGGGTCGCCTGTTCGGCCTCCTCCATCTCGGCGAGCAGGTGTTTCGCGCGTTCCAGGTAAAGGGCGCCGGCGTCCGTCAGCGAGATGCTACGCGTGCTGCGGAGCAGCAGCGTCGTGCCCAACCGCGCCTCCAGCGCGCCGATGATGCGCGAGACGGACGGCTGCGACAGCTTCAGCTCGCGCCCTGCCCGTGAAAGGCTGCCGCTGTCCGCGACGCGGACGAACACGGCCATCTCCTGCCATCGATCGCTCATTCGTTATCCGGATATATGTTGTTTGCATCGGACGGATACACGTCTTTTCACGAGCAACCTAAATCCCGCTCACGGCACTTCCGCCGCGGAGTTGGGGATCGGATATGAAGCTCCAGGACAAGATCGACGCGATGCGCGAGGACTTCGAGAACGGACGCTTTCCGCTGGTGCCGACCCGCTCCCAACTCGACACGATGAGCCGCGCAATCCGGGCGCTGATCGACGGTCGGCAGGCGGACAAGGCTTTGGGCGCCGGCGACAAGGCACCCGAGTTCACGCTTCGCGACGCGGACGGTGCAACTGTGAACTCGCGCGAGCTGCTCGCGCGGGGACCGCTGGTCGCGACCTTCTATCGCGGCGTATGGTGCCCCTACTGCAATTTCGACCTGCAGGCGCTGGAAGAGGTCCGGCCCGGGATCGAGGCGCGTGGCGCCAGCCTGGTCGCGATCTCGCCGCAGACGCCGGCGAACAGCCGCAAGTCGCAGCGTGACAACAAGCTCGGCTTCCCGATCCTGAGCGATGCGGGCGCGGCGCTCGCGGCCGAGTTCGGCCTGCGCTTCTCGCTGCCGAACGATCTGATCGAGGTCTACAGGCAGTTCGGCAACGACTTGGTGACGATCAACGACGATCCGTCGTGGGTGCTGCCGATGCCGGCGCGCTAAGTAATCGGGGCGGACGGCACGATCGCCTATGCCGAGGTGAACCCCGATTACACCCGGCGCCCGGATCCTTCCGAACTGCTGCCGGTGCTCGACCGCCTACGCGCCCGCGTTCCGGCCTGACCGACTCGGCCGCCACCCCCACATTCGAACAGAAGGAGCATGCAATGGCCATCATGATCTACGGCGATCCCGGTTCGGGCAGCCGCCATCGCGTCACCGCCGCCGCGGCCGTGATGGGCGTCGACATCGAGTTCGTGGACATCGATCTGTTCAACGGCGCGAGCCACACGCCCGAGTTCCTCAAGCTGAACCCGCACGGGCTGTCGCCGGTGATGGTCGATGGCGACTTCGTCCTCTACGAGTCCGCCGCGATCAACCTCTACCTCGCCGAGAAGGCGGGGAGCGACCTGGCCGGCCGCACCCCGCAGGAGCGGTTCCAGATCCTCCAGTGGATGTTCTGGTCGGGCGAGCAGTGGCGCATCTTCGCGACGCTCACCTTCGACGAGGTGCTCGTCAAGAAGCTGATGAACCAGCCTGCCGACGAAGCCATCGTCGGACTCGCGGCCGACAAGCTTCGCGCGGCCGCCGCGGTGCTCGACGCGCATCTCGCCACGCACGACTACATCGTCGGCGACCGACTGACGCTGGCCGATTTCGATGTCGCCGGCCCGTTCTCCCAGAACGAGCGCACGAAGATCCCGCTGGGTGAGTTCCCGAACCTGGTCGCCTGGCAGCAGCGCCTGCTCGCCACGGTCCCGGCCTGGGCGGTGACGAAGCGGGAGGTCGATGCGCGCATCGACGGGGTGCTCGAGGCGGCCGGCGTCACGTTGTGAAACCGCTGCCCGATCGGAAAGGCAGAACCATGCATATCGACCTGAGCGGCCACGAGGCCATCGTCACGGGCTACACCGCCGGCGTCGCCCAGGCACCGGCAGAGGGCGTAGCGGGGCCGCCTTGCGCGTGGACGGTAGCATAGTGCGGTACGTCGCCCGAACCTCAGCGCGCGATGCTCCACGCACGCCGGGCAGCGGCGCGCCATCCTTCAACACCAACAGGCAGGATTGACCATGAAGATCGGAATCGTCGGCAGCGGCAAGATCGGTGGCCTGGCCGGCACGCTCTGGGCACGGGCCGAGCACGAGGTGCTGTTCTCCTCGCGTCATCCGGAGACGCTGGGATCTCTGGTCGAGCGGTCGGGCAACGGCGCGTGGGCGGGAACACCGGGGGAGGCGATCGGCTTCGGCGAGGTCATCCTCCTGTCGATCCCTTTCTTCAGCCTCCCGGAGTTCGGCCGCGAGATAGGCTAAGCGCTTGAGGGCAAGGTCGTCTTGGAAACCTCCAATCCCTATCCAAAACGCGACGGCCAGATGGCCGAGGACGTGCTAAGGTCAGGACGGGGCACGGGACCCCATCTGCGTGACTGGTTTCCGGGCGTGAGCATGGTCCGCGCTTTCAACACGGTGTGGGACGGCACGCTGGCGAGCGAAGCTCATCGGGCAGGACCGCGAGTCGGCATCCCGCTCGCGTCGGATGACGACAAGGCGTTGCAGGTAGCCGCGACGCTCGTGACCGACGCCGGCTTCGATCCCGTCATCGTCGGTCCGCTCGACCGGTCGAGCGAGTTCGACATCGGCACGACCGTGTACGACACCGGCATGTCCGGACCCGAGGTGCGCGCCGCCCTCGGCCTGCCAGCAGCTTAGCCGTTGTCGAGCCGGCATCCCTGTCCACCGACGCCCCACATTCCAGCGAAGAGGAAATCCCGATGGTCGACCGCAAAGTCCTCGTTCCCGATGCGAACCACCCGATCCGTCCCGCTCGACGGTGGTGGTGCGCCGGGGATCGCTTCGGATCGCCGAGACGAACGATGCGCTGACGCTGTCGGAGGCGTCGTACCCGCCCGTCCAGTATATCCCGCGTGCCGACGTCGACATGACGCGGCTGGAGCGATCGGCACACACCAGCTGCTGCCCCTACAAGGGCGAGGCGAACTACTTCAGCGTCCCGGCGCTGGGCCAGCACGGCGTGAACGCCGTCTGGACCTACGAGGCGCCGTTCGAGGCTGTCGCCGGCATCGCCGGCCATCTCGCCTTCTACCCGGACCGGGTCTCCGTCGAGACCGGCGAATAGCCATGAACGCGATGGGCCCCGACATCCACCTTGCGACGCCGGTGCGGGCGGCGGTCGCATGGCCGGCGATCGCCTCGTTGTCGCTCGGCGTGTTCGGGTTCGTGACCTCCGAGTTTATGCCCGCAAGCCTGCTGACGCCGATGGCGCACGACCTGGAAACGAGCGTCGGCATGGCCGGCCAGTCCGTCACCGCCACGGCGTTCATCGCGGCGCTGGCGGGGCCGGGCGTCGTCATCGGTACGGGCAGGATCGACCGGCGCACGATCCTGCTGGCGCTGACGACGTGCCTCATCATGTCGAGCGTGCTGGCCGGGCTCGCCTCCGGCATCGGCATGCTCATCGCGTCCTGCGTCCTGCTCGGGGCGGGCCTTGGCGGATTCTGGGCCATGTCGATCGCCCTCGTCATCCGGCCGGCTGTCTCCCAGATCGGAGGGACGCGCGATGGCCGTGATCATGACGGGGGTATCGGCGGCGACGGTAACCGCCGCACCGCTCGGCGCCTGGATCAGCTCGGCGGCAAGCTGGCGCTTGGCCTTTCATCTGACCGGACTGGTCGGCGCCGCGGCGCTGCTGGTCCAGGTGGCGACGGTTCCAACGCTGCCGCCGGCCCGAAGCGCGAGCCTGTCGACGCTCCGCGCCGTCGCGCGCCGGCCGGCAATCAGGCGCTCGCTCCTCCCGACCTTCTGCATTGCCGGCGGCCATTTCGCGGCGTTCACCTACATTCGCCCGTTCCTCGAAACGGTCTCCCGCTTCGATGCCACGTCGCTGTCGCTGCTCCTGCTGGCGTTCGCCATCGCCGGCTTCTTCGGCAACATTCTTGGCGGCTTGATTGCCCAGCGTAGCGCCAGGATGGCCATCGCCGCAGCAGCGACCGGGATCGCGATCGCGATGGCAACCGCGGTGGTCGGGGGAGGAATGCACCTCGTCGCCGTGATTGCGACTATCCTGTGGGGCCTCGCCTTCGGCGCCTATCCGGTCAGCATCCAGACGTTCCTGATCCAGGCGGCGCCCGATGATGCGGAGAGCGCCGGGGCGGTTCACCTGAGCGTTTTCATGACCGCCGTCTCTGTCGGAGCCATCTTCGGTGGCGTGCTGGTCGACCGGTTCGGCCCGACCGGCACCTTCGCCTTCGCAGGCGTCGGCACGCTCCTCGGGGCGGCCCTGATCGCGGCGGGCGGCTCGCGGCGCGTCGCCGCCTGAACTCTCATCGAACTCTCAAGAAAGGAAAGCGCCATGTCCACGGCAACCATTCCCGAAAAGCTGACAAAGGAGATCTACGAGGGGTTCGCCCTCAACCAGACCGAGCGGTGGAACGCCGTCGTCCATGCCGACGTGGTCACCAACAGTCCGGCGGGCCGCGATATCGTGGGGCGGGACGCGCTTCAGGGCTGGGTCAGGGCGTTCCACGAGGCGTTCGAGCTGCGCGTGGACCTGATCGACGAGTATGCCGCGGGCGATCGCGCGCTGGTCACGGTCAACCTGCACTGGACGCACAGCCGGGCGCCGTTCTTCGGCATCGAGCCGACCGGGCAAAGCGGCACATCGATCGAGACGTTCCTGCTCGGGCTGAGCGATGGCATGGTGACGAGCTTCACGATCGCCGACCATTCGCTCGACCTCGCCCTTTATCTTCACGGGCAGGGCATGGAGATGCCGAGGCGGGTTGCGCCGCCTTACACTGGTCACCGGTTGAGCGCTGGCTACCTCGTTCCGGGCGACCGATTTGGTCGCACGACCTTCCGCGATGGGGCGTTTCGGCGATGGATGCCCTACCCGCCTCACCGATAGAGCCGGACGGTGCCGCCCTGGTAGTCCCAGGTCGATCGATAGTTGCTGAGGACTAGGAACCCCAGCATGATGTCGCTACGATCGCCGATCGAGACGGGCAGGGTCGAGGTATCGATCGTGCTGCCCTCGTGCTCGACGTTGGGCAGCGTATAGTGCGTGGTGCCGTCCTTTGCCCGCGTCGCCGTGAGCCCGTTGGAGGCGAGGAGCGCGTCCGCATCGGCGCGCGTGAGCGTGACGTGCCCCGGATCGCCCGTGTCCATGCCCCCGGGGATGCTGACGGCGCTGGCCTGAAGGATGAAGTGGGGAACCTGCTTGTCTGCCGGTCTGAAATGGAAGGTCGTGACGTCACCGGCCTCGATCGCGTGCGCCCGATCGCCCAGCGGGCGCGCCAGTCGAAGGTGACGCGGTAGGGCTTGAACAGCCCGTCGCCCACGAACCCGAGTAGCGGCAGCTTCAGCTCGGCCGCGACGAAGCCAAGGTCTGCGCCGGGCAGGTCGCACAGGCTGTCGAGCGTGTAGCTCGCCGCGATGCGGAGGCTTCGCAGACAGCCGTAGCGCAGGACGGTGATCTTCTGTCCGGAACTCGCCGAGCCGCTCGCCAGGGGGTGACCGGGGGGCAGCCGGACGAAGGCGTTGTTGAGGAAGGCCGCATAGGGTGTGCCCGTATCGAGCATGAAGAAGCCATGCTGGCCGTTCGCCGAGCTCTCGACGAACGCGAAGCCCGATCTCACCTGCATCGGCAGGATCACCTGTCCGTCCGCGGCGACCGCGGCCGGGATCGCGCGCGGCTCCCGCGCGGTCGCGGGCTGCGCGGCAAGTAACGCCGCCCCGTACAGCAGGATGGTCCTCATGGCCTGCTCTCTCCCATGGTGCGGTTTGGTCGGGCGATAGCGTACATGGCGCGCGTCATCTCCTTCCAATAGGCGTTCCGGTCGCCCGCCTGTGCATAGACCTGCGCCATGCTGTGCGTGCCGCCGGGCGCGTAGCTGATGTCCGCGTGCCCGCCCACCTGCCGGAACACGGCTTCGAGCCGGTGGACCGCAGCGTCCAGATAAAAGCTGTCGGCGGTGCCGACCCGCAGATGGACCTTGCCGTCCAGATCGCGCCGCAGCCGCGGCCATGCCGCCTCGATGCGATGGCTGATGTCGTAATGGTCGCGCCAGTAGGCGGCGACGGCCGCATCCACCGCCCCGCTTCGGCGATCAAACAGCGGCGCGGGTCTGCCGTCCGCGCGCCGCGGCGAGAACACCCATTCAAAGGAGCGAAGCTGTCCACCATCGCCATCAGGGGCGAGAACGGCTTCCTGGCGAGCCTGTTGCTTGATCGTGGTGCGCACGGTGCCGCCGTCCCGCTCCAGCGGCCGCGCCGCGCCGTTCGTGTCGCGGTACATGTTCGCGCCGGGCCTTCATGAAGAAGGCGCTGAAGCGCCATGGCTCCCCCGATACTATCACGACTGATGGCCTGCGCAGCTACGGTGCTGCAATGGATGAGCTAGGCTGCCGTGACCGTCAGGAGGTGGGTCGCTGGACGAATAACAGGATTGAAAATAGTCACCTACCATTCCGACGACGAGAGCGGGCAATGCTGCGGTTCAGGCAGATGAAGACGCTGCAGAAGTTCGCCTCTGTCCACGCCAACGTCCACAACCACTTTAGCCTCGAACGCCACCTGACCGACCGACAGACCTACCGCGAACGACGCTCCGCCGCACTGGCGGAGTGGCAGGCGCTTGTCAGCTGAACCTGGCTCTCAAAAGACCAGCTTCAACCTGCCGAGACGCGCCCGCATTAAGCTGACAGCTCCCTCCAAGTCAAAGTCCCGGTTCACCTCCCATTTGTATCGTCAAACTTTCAATTTGAACCCTTACTTCGATACTGTCGAATTCAGCAACAGCTCATGCCGGGACGGAATCTCTAGAGCATCACCGATGTTTCGGTTAGCGCCGCGGACGATCCGCCGACTAGGACGCGATAGTTACCGCGCTCGAACTGCCAGCTGTGACTGGCAGGATCGCGCCAGCGCAGCGTGTCCAGCCGGATGTGGAAGGTGATGACGGCCGATGCCCCCGCGTCCAGATGCACCCTGCGGAAATCCCGTAGGATCTTGATCGGGCGCTCCGCGGTGATGCCGGGCGCGCCGATGTAGCATTGCGAGACATCCCCGCCGGCACGCGCGCCATCGTTGCTGACCGTCACCGTGACTTCGAGCATGTCGCCGGTCTGCCTTGCCTGCGGAGGGCCGTATGAGAAGCGGGTGTAGGACAGGCCGTGACCGAAGGCGTAGCGTGGCATCCGGCCGTCGCGATCGAGCTTAGTATAGCCGTGCCAGCGATCATATTCGATCTCCGTCGCGTCGCGATCGAAGAACGGATAGTCGCCGATTTCGCGCGCCACTGTGAAGGGGAGCTTGCCGGAGGGGTTGACCTCACCGAGCAGCAGTCGGGCGAGGGCAGTGCCGCCTTCCATGCCCGCATAGAAGCCGAGCAGGATCGCATGGACCCCCTCGCGCCAGCGTTCCACCATCACCGCGGATCCGGCGACGATCACCACCACCACCGGCCTGCCGCTCGCCTTGGCGGCCTCGATCAGCGCGATCTGGTCGTCGGGCAGGTCGAGCCCCACGCGATCGCCGCCGATCGGCGTCGCCGACAGGCTGGGGCGCGGCGGCGTGCCGGGGGGGGCGCCGTCCTTGCCGTCCGCACCGAGCGCGATGTCGCCGATGATATATTCGCCTTCTTCCTTGGCGGTGTAGCCGACCACGATCACAACGGCATCGGCTGCCGCGGCGATCGCGGTGGCGGCGGCAAGGTCGCCTTCGTCGCCATGGCTGACCATGGCATCGCCGAGCGCGCGGCGCAGGCCGTCGAGCGCGGTCACTACATAGGGGGGGCGAACACGGCTAGAGCCATTGTCGCCGGTGTTCTCCAGGGCGGCGAGCCGGCCGAGCACGGCAATGCGACGGTCACGCGCGAGGGGCAGGGTGCCGTCATTCTCCAGCAGCACCGCGCATTTTTCCGCCGCCTCCAGCGCCAGCGCGCGATGCGCATCGCTCGCCACCAGCGTCATCGGATAGGCGGGGAGGGGATCGGGCCTGGCGGCGAAGCGGAACTGGGTGGTCAGGATGCGCCGGCACGCGCGATCGATGGCGGCGGCATTGACCACGCCGGTTTCCACCGCGGCGATCAGCTTGTCGCCGAACACCAGGGGTTCGGGATTCTCGATGTCGAGGCCTGCGTCCGCACCCTCCACCTTGTAGACGCCGCGCACCCAATCCGAATGGACGAAGCCGTCGAAACCCCATTCGTCGCGCAGGATCTCCGTCAGCAGCACCGGATTTTGACCGCAATATTCGCCGTTGACCTTATTGTACGCGGTCATGACGCTGGCGATCCCTGCGTCGAGGCAATGTTTGAAGTGGGGCAGATAGACCTCGTGCAGCGCACGCTCGTCGGCGCGCACATCGACCTTGAAGCGCGCGTTCTCCATCGAGTTTAGCGCGAAATGCTTTACCGTGCCGACGATGTTGTGCGCCTGGATGCCGGTGCCCATCGCGGCACCCATCACGCCAAGGTGCCACGGATCCTCGCCATAGGTCTCCTGCGCGCGGCCCCAGGAGGGGTGGCGCAGCAGGTTGATGCACACCGCGCCCGAGAAATTGCACCCCTGCGCGCGCCCTTCGACGCCCATCGCCTCGCCGATGCGATATTCGAGGTCGGCGTCGAAGGTGGCGCCGCGCGCCATGGTGCAGGGGAAGCAGGTGGAATGGCCGCGCGTCACACCGCGCGGGCCATCGGTGAAGAGCAACGGTGGGATGCCGCGCCGGGCATTGCCGCTGCCGGCGCGATACGGGCGCGCGCCCCAGACCCGGTCGTCCTCGGCAAGCGCCGCGAAGAAGCCGCGGCCGGACATCATCTCCACCTTTTCGGCGAGCGTCAGCGCGTCCAGCGCCGCATCCACGGCAGCGTGGATTTCGGCATCGCTCGCCCCGATCGGTGGCAGCGCGGCCGAGTCGGCGGGGCGACGGGCGTCGCTGGAGATGTCCTGTGCGCTGCTCATGATCTCTGCCCGACCCTCTTCCACCGATGCGCCGCTGGAGCGGCTTGCATGTTCCGTTGAAATATAGCGCTAAACTATACACAAGTGTCTTGTCGAGGGGCTGACGGTCGCAGCGGGGGTGCTGTCGTCGGTCGCCGCAGCGCAGGGTGGCTCGCGTCCCCTCGTTCTGCAACAAGGCGGCAAGCAGGGCGGGGCAGGCAAAGATGGTGCGCACGAGACGGGGTTTCGGAGACGGCGTGACCATCCAGACGGTGGCCGACCGCGCCGGTGTGTCGGCGATGACGGTGTCCAACGTGCTGAATGGCGTTCGCAAGGTCAGCGAAAAGACCCGCGGGGCGGTGCTGCGCGCAGTGGAGGAACTCGATTACCGCCCCAACGCGGCGGCGCGAGCGCTCGCGTCGGCAGGGTCGGCGTCGATCGGCGTCGTCTACCAAAGCGCGCAGAACGCCTTTCTAAGCGCGATGCTGGTCGGCACGCTCAACGCGGCGGCACGGCTCGGTGCGCAGGTGATGATCCGCAAATGCGACCGGCCCGACGCCGACGAGGCCGCGGCGGCGGTGCGCGGACTGGTGCGCAGCGGCGCCAACGGCATCCTGCTGTCGCCAGCCTATGCGTTGGCGATCAGCGGCACCGCATTGGTCGGGGAATTGCGCGTGCCGGTCGCCGCGATCGCGCAGGGCACGCCCCTGCCGGATATGATCACGGTGGGCATCGACGAATATGCCGCCGCCGGCACGGTGATGCGGATGCTGCAGGCAAAGGGGCATCGCCGGATCGGATTTATCACCGGGACCTGGAACCAGCCATCGACGACCGGCCGGCTCGCGGGATATCGCGAGGCGATGGCCGAGATCGGCGAAGGCGACGAGGCGCTGATCCAGCGGGGCGATTTCACCTTCGAATCCGGGCTGGTCGCGGCGGACGCGCTGCTGTCGCTGGCCGAGCCGCCGACCGCGATCTTCGCGAGCAACGACGATATGGCCGCCGCGGCAAGCTCGGTGGCGCACCGCCGCGGGCTGGCGGTGCCGCAGGACCTGGCGATCGTCGGCTTCGACGACGCCCCGATCGCGGTCAAGATCTGGCCGCCGCTCACCACCGTGCGGCAGGGCGCGGATTTGATGGCGGAGTGGGCGACCGAGGCGCTCGTCGCCCGGCATCGCGGCACCAGCAGCGGGATCGTCGCCGAGACGGTCGCCTTCGAACTGGTCGAGCGCGAGTCAAGTTGAACGCGAACGGAACCGCCGACCGACGCTCGCTTCGATAAACGCGAATGTCATGGTCGACTGCGAGCGGAGCCTGTTCTGCGCAGGCAATGCGTTGCCTAATTGACAATTGACGCTAATGCCGCCAGACCCGTGCCTAAGTTTAGCGCTAACTCTAGCGACTGAGCCATAAGGGAGGGGGTGTCGAGCGGTTCGCACACTCCTGAAATGATACGGCGACCTCCTTGCATCGGGGGGCGACCAGCAATGGAGGGATTGCATGCGTTTCCAGGCCGCCCGGCATATCACATCCTCGGCGAGCACGCTCGCCCTTATGGTCGCAGCGCTGCTGCTTCCCGCCGCGGCGCAGGCGCAATCGGGGCCTGGCCAGGCGTCGCAAAGCGGAGCGGGCGCCGCCGCATCGGCCACCGGATCGGGCGAGACGCCGAGCGAGGCGACCAACAATCCCGGCGAGAGCCAGTTACCGGGGGATGCCGACGCACAAACGCAGGCGCAGGCAGACACGCCGGGCGATATCATCGTCACTGCGCAGAAGCGCAGCGAGCGCCTGGTGCAGGTGCCGATCGCGGTCACCGCGATCACCGGCAACGCGCTCGCCAGCCAGCAGATCAACGACACCAACAGCCTGTCGCGGGCGATCCCGTCGCTGACATATCAGGCCGGCAACAATCCGGGCAACAACAGCTTCCGCATCCGCGGCGTCGGCACCCAGCTGTTCAGCCTGGGCGTCGAATCCGCGGTGGCCGTCGTCACCGACGGTGTGGTTGCGCCGCGCCAGGCGCAGGGCTTCGCCGATCTCGCTGATCTGGAGCGTGTCGAGGTGCTGCGGGGGCCGCAGGGCACGTTGTTTGGCAAGAATGCGACCGCGGGCGTCATCAACATCGTGACCGCCCGTCCGGCGCACCAGTTCGGTGGCCGGATCGATGCGAGTATCGCGGAAAACAACGAATATCGCGTTAAGGGCACGATCACGGGCCCACTGAGCGATACGCTGAGCGCGAGGCTGAGCGGCTTCTACAACAAGGTCGGCGGCTTCATCACCAACATCAACACCGGCCGCGAGACCAACGGGCAGGAAAGCTGGGGCGCGCGCGGAAAGTTGGAGTGGGACGCCACCCCCAACCTCAACCTGCTGCTGACGGTCGATCATAACGAGAACCGCGCCGATTGCTGTTCGCGCGTGCCCGTCAGGATCGTCACGCCCGGTGTGCAGGCGCTGCTCGGCCCGATCGTGGCATCGCCGTCGAACCGCACCGTCTCCAACGACGACACGAGCTTCTTCAACACCAACACCACGGTCGCCTCGCTGCAGGCGAACTGGGATCTTGGCGGGGTGACGATCACCTCGATCAGCGCGTTCCAGCGGTTCACCGAGTCCGACCAGTTCGAACCCGACCAGATCGCCTCCGACCCCGTGCGCTACGTCGGCGTCTTTCCCTATTCGCAGTGGAACCAGAACGCCTCGCAGTTTCAGTACAACAATTATTCCGAGGAGCTGCGGCTCGGCTCCAGCGGGTCGCGCGACTTCACCTATGTGGTCGGAGTCTTCTACAATCACCTTGGTCTCGACCGCCAGTTCAACCGGCGCCGCCTCCGCTGCGCTGCTGGCGTGCTCGGCCAGCCGTGCACGGTGACGAGCGCCGATTCTTCGGGCTTCGACGGCAATTTCACCAGCGACAACATCGCGGGCTTCGGCCAGGTCGACTGGCGGATCGCCGGCGGTTTCCACGCGATCGGCGGCCTGCGCTATCAATATGAGAAGCAGACGGTGACGGGGCGCGTGTTCGGCCCGCTGGTGACCGGCGACGCGCTGTTCCCCGGTGTGACGCTCAACAGCGGCACCCGCTCGCGGGACGACACCGCGCTCACTGGCAAGGGCGGCCTGCGCTACGAGTTCAACCGCAACCTGCAGGTCTATGGAAGCTATACGCGCGGCTACAAGGCGTTCGCGCTCGACCTCGACGCGGCGACCAATTTCGCCACCCAGACCGGCATCGCGCCCGAACACGTCAACGCCTATGAAATCGGCGCCAAGTGGCTCGCGCCGGGCGGCAAGTTCGATATCAACGCGGCGCTGTTCCGGTCGGACTTCACCAACCTGCAGGTGCAGACGCTGATCACCGATCCGGTCATCGGCTCGTTCAACACCGTGCTCGCCAATGCCGGCAAGTCGCGGTCGCAGGGCTTCGAGCTGGAAGCAACGATGCGGCCCGACAGCCACCTGTCGGTCGCCGCCAACTTCACGTTGGTGGATGCCGGGATCGACATCCCCGGCCAGAGTTGCCCGATCCAAATCGCTTCCACGGGCACGTTCAGCACCAACACGCCCGTCAACGCCTGTTACGTCCGCAGCACCACGGTGAACGGC
This sequence comes from Sphingomonas sp. GW821-FHT04B01, assembly GCF_059420425.1. Lineage (NCBI taxonomy): Bacteria > Pseudomonadati > Pseudomonadota > Alphaproteobacteria > Sphingomonadales > Sphingomonadaceae > Sphingomonas > Sphingomonas sp. GW821-FHT04B01. Next base: position 122,786 of record NZ_JBWKTR010000010.1, read on the forward strand.
GTCACCACCAATTCGGCCATCATCATCGACGTGGTCGGCGGCAAGCTTCCGGCGACGCCGCGCTACCGGGTAGGCATCACCCCCCGGTACGAACATGAGATCGGCGCCTGGGACGGGTTCGTGCAGGTCAGTGCCAATTATCAGAGCGCGACGCTGTTTGCGCTCAACCAGGATCCGCTGCTGACGCAAAAGGGTTATGCGCTGGTGGATGGCAGCATCGGCATCCACGATCCGTCGAACCGGTATCAGCTCACGTTCTTCGTGCGCAACCTGTTCAACCAGACCTATTATACGCAGCTCAGCCACGGCACGATCCTGGCCAACAACGCCAATCCGAACGATTTGTGGGCAAACTTCAACAAGGACGCCAACCGCTATGTCGGCGGCACGCTCGGCGTCCGGTTCTGACCTGCGAACCGGCGTGAACGGCACCCCTGCACACCTTTCCGGGGATCGCTATTGATGCCGGGGAGCGATCGCATCGGCCTGCTGTCGGTGCTCGGCGCGCTGCTCCTCGCGAGCGGCCCGAGCGGGCCGGCAGCGGGATCGCCGCCGATGGCGTCGTCGCCGTCGCCGGCCCGTCCGGGTCCAACGGTCGCATCCCGGCCGCGGGTTATGGTGTTGAGCGACATCGGCAACGAGCCCGACGATTCGGAATCGATGGTCCGTTTCCTGCTTTATGCCAATGCCTTCGACATCGAGGGGCTGATCGCCACGACATCGGTATGGCAGCGCGACCGGGTGCAACCGGCGCTGATCGCCGAACGGATCGATGCCTATGACACGGTGCGGCCGAACCTGGTCCATCATGCCGATGGCTATCCGACCGCTGCGTCCTTGCGCGCGGTGCTGCGCGGGGGCGCGCCGTTCTATGGCATGGCAGGGGTGGGGCGAGGGCACGATACCGACGCTTCGCGCCTGATCGTCGCTGCGGCAGACCGCGCCGACGCACGCCCCTTGTGGGTCCTGCTATGGGGCGGCGGGGTGGATCTGGCGCAGGCGTTGTGGTCGGTGCGGACGGCGCGCACGCCCGCGCAGGTGGCGGCGTTTGTCGCCCGGCTGCGCGTCTATTCGATTTCCGACCAAGACGATACCGGGCCGTGGATACGGCGGAGCTTTCCCGACCTGTTCTGGATCGCGAGCATCCATGCCTATGGCCAATATGCGATGGCCACTTGGACGGGCATCTCCGCCGATCGGCGCAATGGCGAGACATGGCCCGATGCCGAGGTGGTGAGCGACGCCTGGCTTGCCGCCAATATCCGCCGCGGTCCGCTCGGCGCGACCTATCCGCTGCCCAAGTTCATCATGGAGGGCGACACGCCCTCGTTCCTGTACCTGATCCCCAACGGCCTGAACGATCCGCAGCATCCCGACCATGGCGGCTGGGGCGGGCGCTACATGCAGCAGGCGCCCGGCGAGCGTTTATTCGCCGATGTGAAGGACAGGGTGTCGCGCGACGGCGCGGTGTGGACCAGCAACCAGGCCTCCGTATTCCGCTGGCGACGCGCGTTCCAGGAGGATTTCGCCGCGCGCATCGGCTGGACGCTGACGCCCGATCGGCGCCGGGCCAACCATCCCCCGCAGGTCGTCGTCCAGCAGGACGCCGGCGAGGCCCCGGTCCACATCGCGGCCCGGGGCGGCGGCACGATCCGTCTCGACGCGCGCGGCACCACCGATCCGGACGGCGATGCGCTGGATCATCGTTGGTGGCAGTATCGCGAGGTTGGTGGCGTTCCCGGCCAGCCGCTGGTCGTGATCAGCGACGGCGACCGGCCGCAGGCGAGCCTGGTCGTCCCCGAGGTAACGGCCCCGGTCGCGCTGCACATCATCCTCGAATTGCGCGACCATGGCACGCCCGCGATTACCCGTTATCGTCGCGTCATCATCGACGCATCCCCCGCCCGTTAGGCCGTGGGGGCGTTCCCCCGGCCGCCGAGATCGAGGTACACCGTGCTCCCTTCCTCCCCGCCCAGCGTTCCCCAGGCCTGGTCACCGCTGTCGCGCGCATGGAGCGTCGCGATCGTGCTGATGCTGGCCAACACACTTGCCTTTGTGGACCGCCAGGCGCTTGCCCTGCTGGTGCAGCCGATCAAGCAGGACCTCGGCATCTCCGATACCGGGATCAGCCTGCTCTACGGGTTGAGCTTCACCCTGTTCTACGTCGCGGTGGGGCTGCCGGTGGCGCGGATCGCGGACCGTTCCAGCCGGCGCAACATCATCGCCGGATCGATCTTCGTCTGGAGCATCGCCACCAGCCTGTGCGGGATGGCGCGCAGTTTCCCGACATTGTTCGCGGCGCGGGTCGCGGTCGGCGCGGGCGAGGGGGGGCTGACCCCGGCCGCCTATTCGCTGCTGTCGGATTATTTCCCCAAGCACCGGCTGCCCGCCGCGCTCGGCGTGTATCAGATCGGCATCTATCTGGGCGGCGCCGCTGCGCTGGTGATCGGCGGGCTGATCTCCACCGTCGTGCCGCCGTCGGCCACCGTGTTGGTGCCGGTGATCGGTGCGCTGAAGGGGTGGCAGCTGGTATTCCTGTTGCTGGGCGTGCCGGGCGTCGTCCTAGCCGCGATCAGCCTCGCGATCCGCGAGCCTGCCCGCCAGGGCGCCATCGGCCCGCAGACGAACGTCTCGCTGGCTGAATTCGCGGCGCATGTCGGTGCGCGTCGCCGCGCCTATTTCGGGATCGCGTTCGGCTTTGCGCTGATGATCCTGGTCGGCAACGGCAACACTGTCTGGATCCCCGCTTTCCTGCAGCGCACCTTTGGCTGGAGCACCGCCGACGTCGGCCGCTATTACGGGCCGGTGGTGTTCGTGTGCGGCACCGGCGGCGCGCTGGCGGGCGGGTTCTTCGCGTCGTGGCTGCGAGGGCGCGGCTATGCCGACGGCAATCTGCGTGCGGCGATGCTGGGCTTCATCGTGCTGGTGCCGCTCACCGTCGCCTTTCCGCTGATGCCCAACGCCACGCTCGCGCTGACGCTGATCGGCGTGGTCAACTTCTTTTCCGGCTTCAACTTCGGCGGCGGGCTTGCGGCGTTGCAGGATCTGACGCCCAACCGGATGCGCGCGCTGCTGTCGGCAACGTACATGCTTACGATCAATCTGATCGGTGCCGCGCTCGGGCCGACGGCGATCGCACTGTGCACCGATTACGTGTTCCACGATCCGCTCCGTCTGCCGCAGGCGATGGCGCTCACCGCCGCGGTAGCGGGGCCGCTGTCGGTGACCACCCTGTGGCTCGGGCTGTCGGACTATCGCGAACACACCGCGATGGTGGCTGCCGAAGCGGTCGCCGCGGGATGAGCCACCGCAGTGGATGAGGGCGCGCGCAGGCGCTACACGTTGCCTCCTCAGCCAGCAGGAGTGCCCATGACCGACACCGCCGAACCACGCCGCCGTGGCATTCAGTCGGTGGAGATCGGCTTTCGCGTGCTCGATGCGCTCGGCGCGCTGAGCGAGGCGGCACCACTGGGCGCGATCGCACAGGCAAGCGGCCTGTCGGCACCGCAAGCGCATCGCTATCTCGTCAGCCTGATGGCGAGCGGCATGGCGCGGCAGGACGCAGCGTCGGGGCGGTACGAGTTGGGGCCCGCCGCGCTGCGGCTGGGGCTCGGTGCGCTGGCCCGGATCGACGCGTTCCGCATCGCCGATCTCGCGATCGAGGCCTATGTCGCGCGCTCCGGCCGCACCGTCCAGATCGCGGCGCCGGGCCCGCTTGGACCCACCGTGGTGCGCTGGCACATGGGCCGGCCGGCGGTGATGACGTCGTTCAACGTCGGTTCGGTGCTGCCCCTGCTGTATTCGGCGACCGGCCAAGTCTTCCTCGCCTTTCTCGCCGAAAGCGAAACGGAGGCCCTGCTGGCGCGCGAACTGGCGCTTGAGCGAACGGATCGCGCCGCGGTGGAGGCGATCCGCACGCAGGTGCGCGCCGCCGGCCGCGCCGATGTCGCGGGAACGCTGATCCCCGGCTTGCGCGCCACCGCCTGCCCGATCTTTGACCTGCAGGGACGCGCGGTGCTGAGCGCCACCGCGCTGGTGCCCGAAGGGTTCGCCAGTGCCGACGACGGTGCTGCGCTGGATGATCTGAAGGTGACCTGCGCCGACATCAGCATGCGGCTGGGATGGCGACCACCCATCGAATCCGTTTGACATCGGGCAATCAGTTGCGCGATTACAAATGCGCAAGATGCCGTCCGTCGGGCAGGCCGTCTGCTCGAGAGGATCCTCCATGACGCTCGCCAACGATCAGCGCTCTCAGCTCGAGGCGCTCTACGCCGAAATGGCGCCGGCCCACCTGATGCCGCTGTGGGAATCACTTGCGCAATTGGTGCGCCCGCAGCCGAAGTCGCCCGCGCATGTCCACCTCTGGTCGTATGACGAGGCGCGCGAATATCTGATGCGCGCCGGCGATCTGATCAGCGCCGAACAGGCCGAGCGCCGCGTGCTGATCCTGGAGAATCCCGGGCTGGAGGGGCAGTCGGCGATCGTGCCGAGCCTGTACGCGGGGCTTCAGCTGATTCTGCCCGGCGAGGTCGCGCCCGCGCACCGCCACGCCCAATGCGCGCTGCGGTTCGTGATGGAGGGGGAGGGCGCGTTCACTGCGGTGGATGGCGAAAAGGCGATCATGCGCCCCTTCGATCTCGTCCTCACCCCCGGCTGGCAGTGGCACGACCACGGCAATCCGACGGACAAGCCGATGATCTGGCTCGACGGCCTCGATATCCCGACGGTGCGCCATTTCGATGCAAGCTTCGCCGAACATCACCATGAGAAGACCTATGCCGAGACGGTGGCGCCCGGCGACACGCTGGCGCGCTATGGCCACAACATGCGCCCGGTGCGCGGCTCGCGCGCCGATCGTCGCCCGGCGCATCAGCCGTTGTTCCATTATCCCTATAGCGATTGGCGCCCCGCGCTCGATGCCATGGCACGTAGCGCGGAGATCGACCCGCACCTCGGCCATGCGCTCGAATTCCTCAACCCGGCCGATGGCGGCCCGGTGATGCCCACCATCGCGGCGCACGTTCGCCTGCTCCCCGCCGGCTTCGCAACGCAGCCGCGCCGTTCCACCGACGGCACGGTGTTCGTAGTCGTCGAGGGCAACGGCGCCGCGACGATCGAGGGCCGGGCGGTGGCGCTGAAGCCGCGCGACATCGTGGTCGTCCCCTCGTGGCACGAACTGGTGCTGCAAGCCGACAGCGAACTCGTCCTGTTCGGCTATTCGGACAAGGCGGCGCAGGAAAAGCTCAATCTCTACAAGGAACTGAACTCTTGACCTTAGCCCTGTTCGATCCGCTTCCGCCTGTCATCGCCGCGACCAGCGAGGGCGCGGGCTTTCCCGTACGCCGAGTGTTCTGCATCGGGCGCAACTATGCCGCCCACGCACGCGAGATGGGCAAGGATCCGGATCGGGAGGCGCCGTTCTTCTTCACTAAATGGGCTGAGACGGTGGTGCCGAGCGGGACCACGATCGCCTATCCGCCCGAGACCGGCAATTTCCATTACGAGGCGGAGCTGGTCGTCGCGATCGATCAGGGTGGCCGCAACATCGCCGAGGCGGCTGCGCTCGACCACGTCTATGGCTATGCAACCGGTCTCGACATGACGCGCCGCGACCTTCAGTTCGAGGCAAGGGACAAAGGCCGGCCGTGGGACACCGGCAAGAACGTCGAGCAATCCTCGCCGCTCGGCCTGATCCATCCGGCCGCCGCAACGGGCGATCTCGCCACCGGTGCGATCAAGCTGGTGGTGAACGACGCCACTAGGCAGGACGCCGATCTCGCCGAGCTGATCTGGTCGGTGCCCGAGATCATCGCCTATGTCTCGCGCTTCTACAGGCTGGAGCCGGGCGATCTGATCTACACCGGCACGCCCGCGGGCGTCGGTGCGGTGGTCGAGGGCGACACGCTCACGGTCTCGATCGCGGGCCTGTCCGATTGCACCGTTACGATCGGAGCGCCCGCGCGTGGGTGAGCCGATCCTCCACGGCTATTTCCGCTCCACCGCCTCGTACCGCGTGCGCATCGCGCTCAATCTAAAGGACATCGGTTATGCCGATGCCTTTCACCACCTGCGCAAGGGCGAGCATCAGGCGCCCGCGTTCCTGGCGCTCAACCCGCAGGGGCTGTTGCCTGCGCTGGACATCGACGATGCGGTGCTGACGCAGAGCCTGGCCATCTGCGAATTTCTGGACGAGACGCATCCAGAGCCTGCCTTGCTGCCCGCCGATCCCCTGGCGCGGGCCCGCGTCCGCGCGGTGGCGCAGGTGATCGCGTGCGACGTCCATCCGGTGCAGAACCTGAAGGTGCTCGCGCGGCTGCGCGCGCTGGGCGTGCCCGAACCGCAGGTCACCGACTGGGCAGCGACCGTAATCGAGGAGGGGCTCGACGCCTGCGACCGGCTGATCGCAGACGAAGCCGGACTCTATTGCTTCGGCGAGCAGGTCACGCTGGCTGACCTTTGCCTTGTTCCCCAGCTCGTGAACGCGCGCCGATTCGGCGTAAGTTTGCGCTGGCGTCGGCTGGCGGCGATCGAGGCAGCATGCCTGGAGCTCGACGCATTCCGCCGCGCCGCGCCCGAACATCAACCCGACGCCGAATAGGGAACCGTCATCATGCTTCTTTCCCGCCCCCTGCTGTCACTCGCCGCACTGGCGCTCGGCGCAATCGTGCAGGCGGAGACCCCGGCGCCGACGACGACGATCGACACCGGGGCACTGCGGGGAAGCGAGGAGGCTGGCGTGCAGGCGTTCAAGGGCATCCCGTTCGCGGCGCCGCCAGTCGAGCCGCTGCGCTGGCATGCGTCGCGGCCCGCCGCGCACTGGTCGGGCGTGCGCCAAGCTACAGCTTATGGCCATGACTGAATGAAGCAGCCGTTCCCCAGCGACGCTGCTCCCCTTCGATTGCTCGGCCGATTGCCGAGGGGCTGATTGCCCGCGGCATTGAGGTTTGGTTTGACGAGTGGGAGATCGGCGCCGGTGACGGCTTGCGGCGCAAGATGGAGCAAGGCCTAGAGAACTGCACCCACTTCGCCGTGCTCTTGACCGAGGCATCAATCAAGAAGGCCTGAGTTGCCGAAGAGATTGACGTAGGTCTCATGTCGGCTGTCGAAGGGCAGGCTCGCTTCATGGGCTTGCAGCACGAATTGCCCTTGTCGGCTCTCTCGCCATTTCTTCGCACGCGGCTTGTGCCCGAGTTGGCTCCGGGCGACACCGGCCTCGATGCGCTGGCGGGCGAGATCTTCGGTGTTAGCCGCAAGCCGCCGCTCGGCGACAAGCCTCGTTACGTCACCGAGCACCAGCCAGGGTCGACCTGGTCTGGTTCGGCCCGCGCGGTCGCGGGATATTTTGTTTGCCATAGTGAGCATGCTGGGCCGATGGACCCGCAGACTGGTTACGCTAAGATCGAGGAGGCGACCGGCATGGCGCGAAGTGACGCTCGCATCGGTATCCTCGACTTGGAAGGCGCAGGCCTCGTCGAGTGGCAGGAGTATTTTGGCGGCGATGGCCATATCTGGCCCAAGTCGGACTTGTTCGTCACCTTCGACGCCGAGTTTATGGACTGGGTTCCGGAAGCCGACGGCCGCGTACTAGCGCAGCATCTGGCGAGCACGGGTGGCGATCAGGCGGACTCGACTGAGACTGCCACGGCTCTCGGCTGGCCGGCGCGTCGGTTCAACGCTGCCGCGGCGTATCTGGTGACCGCCCGTATCGTAAAGCCGATCGAGCACATGGGGAGAAACGCGTATTGGCCGTGCGGCTTCATGATGGGAGACGAACTGCTCCGCTTCATCCGGAGTCTCTAGCTGATTTCTGCTGGCCCTCGGATATCGAATGAGCTCGGCGCTTCGTCGGGTCGCGGTGACGATTCACCTACGCTATTCATCCGTGTTCTCGGGATGCGGATGGTCGGCTGGCCGAGATCAACGCCTCTAATCATTTTAGTCATCGACATGAATGAATGAATGGCAAAGTTGAGGAGCCGAAAATACGCCGTTAATGGCCGATTCTGGGTCGATTGTTTTGAAGAAGTCGGGTGTGGACTGGAGGAAAGCGCCGGCAGAGTTGCGCTGCACAGCGCCGACCGGCTCAGGCGGGTAGTGGCTGCGCGGGCATCGGGATGAGCTTGGCCATCTTGCGGAGGTTCTGAGCGGTGGCTGCCATGTGGAACTCGTCCCTGGCACCGTTTGGACCACGCAGGCGCAATCGGTCGAGCTTCAGAATGCGTTTGAGGTGCGCGAACAGCATCTCGACCTTCTTTCGCTGGCGGCGGGAGGTGACGTAGGCGTCGGTGGTGGCGATATCGCGGGCAAGGTCGCGAGCCCCTTCGTGGATCGAACGGGTGACCTTGCGCGCCGGCATGTTGGGGGTGCAGCGTTCCCGCAGGGCGCAGCCGCCGCAATCCTGCTGTCGCGCGCGATAGCGGATGAAGCCGTCCTGGCCGACATCGCCCCGGGCGGTCGCGAAGTTGCGGTTCCTGGGGCGCAGGCGCTTGCCACCGGGACAGATGTAGCTGTCGTCGTCATGGTCGTAGGTGAAGGCATCACGTTCGAAGGTACCGTCGCGGTGGGCGGACTTGTCGAACACCGGGATGTGCGGCTGGATGTCGCGCTCGTGGGCCAGCCAGGCCAGCATCTCCGCCGAGCCGTAAGCGGTGTCGGCGGCCAGCTGCTCGGGCCAGACGCCGAAGCGGTCCTGCACCCGTGCTATCATGCGCTTGCACGCGGTCACCTCGGCCTGGCGCACGGCGGTGCTCGCCTCCACGTCCATGATGACGGCGTGGTCGAGATCGATGATGCCGGATCGGCCGGTGCCAGATACTTGGGCACCACAGGCGTCGCGGCGCCGAGCGCGGCGTCGTCGAAAACGGCCAGATACGCTCGCCCATCATCGGCTCGTCTCCGCTCACCTCTGAAAAATTGAAGCAGACCACCGTCACGAGTGCAAGCCAGCCTTTTTCAACACAATCGGTTCAAGCGTGTCGGTGTGGTCTGATCGTGCCAGTTGGGCGTGGGGTGCGTGCGTGATGACGTCCCGCTCCGCCTGATCATTGCGCCGCGGCGGTGAATTCGGCACTGACTGCGTCGAATGTGCCCCGGAGCAATTCGTCAAAAGGCCGGGCTCCGCCCTCTTGGTTGAACGTCTCGGACGCGAGGCGCGTGGTGCCGACGGCAACCATTGCAACCATTCGAAGCCGCGTCTCACGCTTGGGATCCGGCCAACGTTCTTTGAGCGCAGCCAGTAGCGTCTCTTCCTGCTGTCGGTAGCTTGCCTGCTTGCGGGCCTGCACCGGCGCGCTGCGACGCATGAGTCGGTCGATGGCTAGCATGTCGTCGCTCGGGATCGTGGCGCATACCGTTAGCGCAGCGTCGCGCACCAATTCGAATGGCGAACCGCATGGCGGCGCCCTGCGGACTTCCGCGGCGAACATCTCGCCGATCGCAGCCGCAGCCGCATCGAGATCATGTTCGGCCGTCTCAATGGCTGGCGGCGCGTCGCTACCCGCTGCGACCGCTGCCCAACCGTCTTCTTCTCTGCAGTCGCGCTCGCAGCCACTGTTATCTTAGCGATGACCAATGAGATGGGGTGGTTGCCGCCCTCCCAGACGGCATCGCATTAATGCGAGGAAGTGCTCAAGCTTAGCGGAGAGGATGGCGACCATGATGAACGAGACGATGATTGGCGTGGATCTGGCAAAGGCTGTTTTTCAGGTTCACGGGGCGTCGATGACCGGGGAATCAAGGTTCCGCAAAAAGCTGTCACGCCAAAGCTTCTCCGAGTTCATGGCCAAGCAGCCTCCCGCCTTGGTCGTGATGGAAGCTTGTGGCAGCGCTCATCACTGGGCTCGAGAGATGATCAGGCTTAGTCATTAGGTGAAGCTGATTGCGCCACGCTATGTGAAACCGTTCGTAAAGCGACAGAAGAACGATGCGGCCGATGCGGAGGCTATCGTAATCGCGGCCCGGCAGCCTGAAATGCGCTTCGTCGAGCCTAAAGGTGCCGAACAACAAAGCGAGCGATCCTGTTTCGCGCTCGCGAACGGCTCGTCCACCAGCGTACCGAACTCATCAACGCACTCAGGGCAGGCCTTTACGAATACGGCCATGTCGTGCCGCAAGGCATCCGTCAGATCGGACGGATCGAGGAAATCCTTGAGGCGCCACACAGTGACTTGCCTGGTCTGATGCGAGACGAATGCCGCGATTTGCTGGAACAGATCGCCGAACAGACGGTCCGTATCAATGCGCGGACGGAAAAGATCAAAGCTCTAACGGCCGAGGCTGACACCGCCCGTCGCTTGCAAACGATCCCCGGGGTCGGCCCGATGACGGCTCTGGTGGTCGAGGCATTTGCGCCACCGATGGAGAGTTTCAATTGCGGCCGCGCCTTTGCAGCCTGGCTAGGCCTTGTTCCGCACTAGTCACCTGAATCTAAAGTTTGGTGCATAATGTTTGGTCGGTCTTTTGGCAGAAGCGTTTGACGGCGGCGAGGATGTCGTCGGCGGATTTGGTCCATCGAAAGGGTGTTGGGTTAGCATTGTGCCGATCGATAAAATTGCGGATATCGGCTTCGAGTTGGGCTGTGGAAGTATGGGCACCGCGCGCGATTTGCTTACGGGTGAGTTCGGCGAACCAACGCTCGACCTGATTGATCCACGACGCCGATGTCGGTGTGAAATGGACGTGGTAATGCGGCCGGCGCGCCAACCATGCCTTGACCATCGACGTCTTGTGCGTGGCGTAATTGTCCATGACGATATGGACGTCGAGGTCTTTGGGGACATTGGCGTCGATCTGTTTGAGGAAATCGAGAAACTCGGTTGCCCGATGCCGCTTGTAGCATTTGCCGATGACGGCGCCGGTGGCCACATCAAGGGCGGCGAACAACGACGTCGTACCGTGCCGAACATAGGTGTGGGGGCGTCGCTCGGGCATGCCGGGCATCATCGGCAGCACGGGCTGCTCGCGGTCGAGCGCCTGGATTTGCGACTTCTCGTCCACACACAGGACCAGGGCATGGGTTGGTGGCGAAAGATAAAGGCCGACAATATCCCTGACCTTGTCGACGAACAGCGGATCGCTCGACAGCTTGAAGGTCTCCGTTTGGTGCGGCTGCAGGCCGAACGCATTCCACATACGCCGGATCGTCGTATGCGAATGGCCGGCAGACGCCGCCATCGAACGGATCGACCAGTGAGTCGCATCGGCAGGTCGCGTTTGCAGCGTTCGTTCGATCACGGCCGCCACTGCATCGTCGTCGATCGAACACGGGCGCCCGGATCGCGGCTCGTCCAGCAGACTGTCGATGCGACCGTGCAGAAACCGCCGACGCCACTTGCCGACCATATGCTCGCCGACGCCGAGCTCGGCCGCCACCTGCTTGCCTTGCAGGCCATCGGCGCAACGCAAGACGATACGGCAGCGCTCCGACAGCGAGCGCGCTACCCGATGGCGCCGTACCTGCCGCTCCAAATAGCTACGCTCATCTGCCGTCAAAATCAGTGGCTCAACAGCCCGACCCCGCGCCATCCCGTTCGCTCCCGTCGTTCAGACAGGAATCAGCCTACAATGTAACTTACTTCAGTTTCAGATGACTAGGATTTGCAACGGTGAAACGCAGGGTGTTCGGCACGCCTGCCTCGCGGTAGTTGTGCAACGCCCCCTTGATGCTCGCTGCTAGATCCTCGAGCGTGACCCGGGTCAGCCGTTCCTCAACGGGCGCAGACGAGCGCAAAACGTCGGCAATCGCCAGTTGCGCCTGGGTGATGCGGTCGATCCCCTGCAGGCTATGCATATGGTGGCGCAACGTCGCGGGATTGGCCGCGAGGTCGAATGCCAGATCGGCGAGCGCGCTGGTGATATGCGCCAGCTCGTCCGCCAGCGCATGCGCCAGCGCAGGCTCCACCCCGCTCATTTCGCGCACAATTTCAGGACGCTGCGCGACAATTGATCGGGCGGGACGGGTTGCGATGCCATCCGGCGGGTCATGACGAAGCCGTCGGCGCGCT